>DASYWC010000095.1:0-23627 GCA_035936615.1 Allosphingosinicella sp.
GGGATCGGCTGAGCGCTCGGGCCACTGCCGCCGCCGCCGCCGCCGCACCCCGCGAGAGCGAGGGCAGCCGCGCAGGTGGAAAGTACAAGAATGCTCTTGCCGACTCGCTGGCTCATCGCCCACTCCTGCCTAAATATCTGAGTACCTTATATTTTTCGGCATAAGCGCCCAATGCTTTCCAAATGCTGACTGGCCAGAGACCCTAAGATACCAGAAGCATCCGGATCTCCGCTACGGATGCTGAAATCGCCGCCTCGCGGCGCTAAGTCATTGAAGTTGTGATTGTACCGGTGGCTGGAGATGCTATGGAGCGCTCGTCCCAGCTGAGGAGATTCGGCAGTCGTGTTCCTTCTGTACAAGCGTGCCGGACTTCTGTTCGCGGCGTTCGCCAGCCTGTTCTTCGGTGCCTTGCCGGCCACAGCCGCGGTCGAGATATCCTTTTACTCGAGGGAGCTTGGCGGGAACAACTTTCCCCACGCCTTCTTCACTCTCAAGGGGCAGCCGGATAGCGGCGGCCCGGCCGTAGACCGCAGCTTCGGCTTCACTGCGAAGGCGATCAGCCCCGCAATCCTGATGGGTTCGGTCGGTGGTACGGTGATGAACGAGCCGCCGGAATATGTCGCCAAGAGCGACCGCCACTTCAGCTTTCGGCTGACCGACGAGCAATACCGGGCCGTGATGGCGAAGGTGGAGGCCTGGAAGGCAAAGTCGCAGCCGTCGTACAACCTCAACCGTGCCAATTGCGTCCATTTCGTCGGAGAAATCGCGCGAACAGCCGGGCTGAAGGTGGAGTTCAAGCCAGAGCTGATGAAGAAGCCGCGGTCGTTTCTGCTGGCCGTGAAGGCGGCCAACCCCCAGTTGCCGGAGAAGGCTTAGATCTGCTTAGTTGCGGGGCGCCACCCTGTGCGGGTGCGCGGCGGCAAAGGCTTCCAGCTTCGCCGCTTCCGAATCCACCCGCCTGAGCAGCGGGAACTCATCCAGCGTAAGACCGGCGCGGGCGCGGGCATTGTAGAGTTGCGGAACCATGCAGATGTCCGCGAGCCCCGGCCGGTCGCCGAAGAGAAAGCGGCCTGCGTGGGGCGCAGCCATCGTTTCGAGAGCGCTGAGGCCCTCCAACACCCAGTGGCGGTACCATTCGTCGCGGGCGGCGTCATCGTGACCGAGCGGCCCCGTCAGGTACTTGAGGACGCGCAGATTGTTGAGCGGGTGGATGTCGCAGGCGACGGTGAGTGCGAGCGCCAGCACGTGCGCCCGTTGAGCGGGGTCCCCCGGCACCAGTTCGGGTTCGGGGATCGCGGCGTCCAGATAGTCGATGATCGCAAGGCTCTGCGTAATCCGCTGTCCGTCCATCTCCAGCATCGGCACGAAGCCCTGCGGGTTGCGGGACCGGTAATCCGCCGCCTTTTGCGCCCCTTCGGCCAGGTTCACGGGGATGCTCTCGTAGCTCACGTTCTTCAGGTTGAGAGCGATCCGGACCCGGTAGCTGGCGGAGGAGCGGTAGTAATCGAAGAGGGTCGCTTTAGTCATTCGCCCGCTTTAGTACGATCTACCGCCCCTGCGCCAGAACCGGCACTGCAACGCACGTCAGAAGGGAACCGGCATTGACGTTGCGCTCATCACGAACAGGCTGCTGCAGAACAATGCCGCAATCACGGTTGCGAAGGTCCTGGCTGTATCGCTCGCCATCTTATGTCTCCCTGGTCTCTGCCGTCACGATCGATCGGCAGGATCTGGTTAGACCGGCGGTTCGGGCGGCGCCCGCCAAGTTCGACTGAGCGCCGGCAGGATTCGGCGAACGCGCAGAGCTTCGACGAACGCCCTTCGTAGTTCCGCAGGCGCGGCGGAGCTGTGGTTGGTGATCCCGCTAGCCACTGCCCTTTGCGTCCCCCGCCCCCTCTGCTAGTGCGCCGGAAACCTCTTCCCGAAAAGAAAAATGACGAAATTATCGAAGATCCGCAATTTCAGCATCATCGCCCATATCGACCATGGGAAGTCGACCCTTGCCGACCGGCTGATCCAGCGGACGGGCGGCCTCACCGAGCGCGAGATGACGCATGGGCAGATCCTCGACAATATGGACATCGAGAAGGAGCGCGGGATCACGATCAAGGCGCAGACGGTGCGCCTCGACTACACCGCCCGCGACGGCCAGGCCTACGTGCTCAACCTCATGGACACCCCCGGCCACGTGGACTTCGCCTACGAGGTCAGCCGGAGCCTGGCCGCCTGCGAGGGCGCCCTCCTCGTGGTGGACGCAGCCCAGGGCGTGGAAGCGCAGACGCTTGCGAACGTGTACCAGAGCATAGAGCACGACCACGAGATCGTGCCGGTCATCAACAAGATCGACCTTCCAAGCGCCGACCCGGACAAGGTGCGCAAGGAGATCGAGGACATTATCGGCCTCCCCGCGGATGACGCGGCCCTCACCAGCGCCAAGTCCGGAATCGGCATCGACGAGGTGCTCGAAGCGATCGTCACCCGGATACCTCCCCCCAAAGGAGACAAGGACGCGCCGCTGAAGGCGATGCTCGTGGACAGCTGGTACGACCCCTATCTCGGAGTCGTCATCCTCATTCGGGTCATGGACGGAGCGATCCGCAAGGGCCAGCAGGTCAAGTTCATGATCGGCGGCACCCAGCACCTCGTGGACCGCGTCGGCGCCTTCCGCCCCAAGATCGAACAGCTTGACGAGCTCGCGGCCGGCGAGATCGGCTTCATCACCGCCCAGATCAAGGACATCTCCGAGACCCGCGTCGGCGACACCATCACCGACGTGCGCCGCCCGGCGGACGCGCCGCTTCCGGGATTCAAGGAAGTTCAGCCCGTGGTCTTCTGCGGGCTTTTTCCAGTGGACGCCGCCGAATTCGAGAAGCTTCGCGAAAGCATCTCCAAGCTGCGCCTCAACGACGCCAGCTTCAGCTTCGAGATGGAGACCAGCGCCGCATTGGGCTTCGGCTTCCGCTGCGGTTTCCTGGGGCTACTCCACCTCGAGATCATCCAGGAGCGCCTCACCCGCGAATACGACCTCGACCTCATCACGACGGCGCCGAGCGTGGTCTACAACATCCATTTGCATCGGGCCAAGGGCGACCCCTCGACTACGCTCGGGATGAGCGGAAACATCATGCAGCTCCACAACCCGGCCGACATGCCCGATCCGAGCCGCATCGAGCGGATCGAGGAGCCGTGGATCGAGGCGACCATCTACGTGCCCGACGAATATCTGGGGCCGATCCTGAAGCTCTGCCAGGACAGGCGCGGGATCCAGAAGAACCTGACCTACGTGGCCGGGCGGGCGCAGATCACCTACGAGCTTCCGCTGAACGAAGTGGTGTTCGACTTCTACGACCGGCTCAAGTCCATCTCCCGCGGCTATGCCAGCTTCGACTACCACCAGATCGGCCACCGCGAAGGCGACCTCGTCAAGATGAGCATCCTCGTCAACGCCGAGCCCGTCGACGCGCTCAGCATGATCGTCCACCGCGGCACCGCCGAAGCGCGAGGGCGGGGCATGTGCGAGAGATTGAAAGATCTAATACCCCGCCACTTGTTCAAAATTCCGATTCAAGCGGCAATTGGCGGGAAAGTCATAGCACGGGAAACGATTGCTGCCCTGCGCAAGGATGTCACGGCGAAGTGCTATGGTGGAGACATCAGCCGCAAGAAGAAGCTCCTCGAGAAGCAGAAAGCGGGTAAGGCGAGAATGCGTGAGTATGGGAGTGTGAGCATTCCGCAGGAGGCGTTTATTGCGGCGCTCCGGATGGGGGAGGAGTAAGTGCTTATTTTCGAGCAATCCACTCTTTCCAGTGAATTGGCTTAACCGATTTCTCTTCAATCTGGTCCAAATCAAAGTTGTTCAAGAAGAGCACGGCGCAAGTGCAATTCCAGCGAGCCGAGGGCGCAATAAGTCCGTCAAAGCCGAGGAACGCTGCAGCCGCTGCGATTTCCTGCGTGCGGCCGTAAAGTAACTCCCGATATCGGCCCTCATCTACACCAAGCCGAGTGAGCTGCTGCATATCACCCAAAACCAAAGTCTGACCTGTTCTTACAGAAAGCTCGAAAAGGTTGTGGGCCATCTTCGAAGGGAAGACGGGTTGACCCCTGCTCAAATGGAAGTGGACCTCAGCAATCGCGCCGTCCGGATCTGTTGCTCCGTACAAAACTGACATCGCGGCGGTATTCCAGCGACCAGAACCACGGGAGCCATCGATCACCGAGCGGCCGTTGCGCACGACCCTCCAAATTGTGCCATCGAAGCGTCGGCCCTCGATCTCCCCCAGAAGATCGAGCAATCGGTCATCCAAGGCACGACGTGGAGAGCTCACTTAGAGATAGACTCCGCTATCCAATCTCTCAATGACCTCCAATACTTCGGCAGTCCTTCCATCAACGATCAAATCATATGGCCGCTGGTTTTCAAGCTGCGGATGCGGTGATTGAAGCCAAAGGCGAACCTCATCCGCTTCGTAAAAGTCCGACAGCCTTGCGGCGACCCACCGCAATTGGACCATCGCAGTCTGCTTATCGATGGTTGGGTCCGCCTCGCCCTTGCTCCACCGCGTCACGGTAGGCGGCGAAACCCCCAAGATGTTGGCCAGGTCTCGTCCTTTTAGGCCACCAAAAGTCCTTAATTCACTTACAAGCCTTGAAACCGCTGTGTCTCGCTGTGTCGCGGCACTCATTGCAACCCCTTTTCTACATTCAATTCGAGTTGCCGGGCTCCAAGGCGAAACTTCGCTTCGACCGCGAATTCACGATCCCCATCTCTCTCATACAATCCCCATAGAGCATCATTTGTTAAATTCAGCCTCTTTGCTGAAGTGTCTATTTTCTTCCTGAGGTCTTCATTCATGTTCTTTATGCGTGTGGCCCTTCTCACATCCTTTAATCTGTCGGAAAGATACCCTTCTAAGAACTGACTCGTTCTAAGTGACTCCGGCGTGTCTGACATGGTGGCAACAAGCCTAGAAAGCTGCACGGCCCGATGGCCAGCCGGGTCCCCCAACATCTTATCTACGTCACCACAGCATGTCGGATCGGCGCACCCAAAGATTTGACGTGCAGTGCGAGTTTCGTCAAAAAACTGGCGCAGCTCCGCAACTGCCAGCGTCCGGTCCAACCCGGGGACGTAGATGCGTTTTGCGCCGCTCCCGCCACCGTTTCCGCTAGGCTTTAGCCAGTCGCCAGCGTCGAACCTCTGCTTGCCTTCGATGCCGTGTGCGAAGCCGCTCACTGCGCCAAATGCTGCCAAGGCGAGCGCCGAAATGCCCCCAACGTGGTCAGCAATGATCGGGATTCCGAGGCGGTGAAACGCACGCGCGAACTCAACGTACCGGGGAATTCCCACGCCCGTCGCATCAGCGCCGAATCCGGAGACTCTCAGCCAGACACGGGCTATCGGCAAGCTTTGCACGCCATCAATTATCGACTGCCTGAAATCAGGATCACGCAATTGCGCGTAAGTCGCAATGATGGGGTAATCGATTGGTATGTGTCTCCCGCCTTCCCGATCCAAGGCAGCTCGGAGTGCTGCACAGGAGTTAAAATCCACCCCTAACCAATCGGTCCGTTTATCGCCTAGAAAGTGGGAGGGCGCGAGCACTGCAGCGAATTCTTGTTTAACAGCTAGTCGGGCTATGGGCTCGATCACGCTGCGATTAGTTCCTGCTACAAAATCCTGGGGTTCTAAAGGTTGATCGTATGCGCCCAAGGCGCAGTTCTGACAGCCCCTGCACAGCGACCCAGGACGCTCAATTCGGCACAGTTGGTGTCCAGTACTATCTCGGCTTTCGCGTCCCTAAGCGTTCGGAGAAGGCTGCGCTGCCGATGCAGATACGCAGCCTCCATAACAAATCTGCGGGAGTTCAGCTTATTGGAGCTAAGGAGCTGCTCACAAGCGCGGTGCTCCGAAAAACCGACGCGAGTGACCCCGGCGACTTCCCGCGGCTTTCCATGTAGATAGACTATATTATTGGCCATGAGCGTGCCTCCAACGGCCGGATTACGAAAAGATTTCACGAGTGTCAATCTATGAAACGTTTATGTAACATGTTGGTTGCGTGCAGGGTCCGCCGCGTCTTGCGGGATGGGCCGAACTCGCCTATGTGAAACACCCCTCGGTATGAGGTTCTTCACTGCGGCCGCTTGGGAATTCCCGTAGAGCCGCTTCGGGGCAACAGGCTGGTCCCTTGTGGGCTATCATGATTGCTAACTGTTGGTTGGTGACTGGCGCGAGAGCGCAAGGCAGCCGAGGGTAAAGTGAAGGACCCGCGGTATGAAGAAGAACCTAGTTTCGCTCATTACTGTGGCCTCGCCCTTGGGATCATGGCCGGTGCGCTTAAATGCGTCTACTGGACCATCATGATCTTGGGCGAGGTCACCAACTACCGTGCGCAACCTGTATATGGATCACTTCACGCTTAAGCCGGGCACGCGTGTCTACGTTCCTACGGCTGAGGGCAAGGATCGCGGCACTGAGATCAAGAAGGCTGCTGAATCAAGGTGGCATCGTCCCTCTCACTACTTTCACCTGAGAGCGGGCGGTCATATCGCGGCAGCACGCGAACATCACGCAGCACCTTGGGTGGCATCACTCGACCTCCAGCGCTTTTTCGACCACATCTCCCGGTCACGAGTACATCGTGCCATGAAAAAGCTCGGCTTCTCGAAGGATGAAGCTTGGGAGATCGCCTGCGATAGCGTCGTTGATAAACACCCGCCAAGGCGACGGTTCAGCATCCCCTTCGGCTTCGTGCAGTCACCGATCCTCGCGTCCGTTGTCCTGTCTAAATCTGCCCTGGGCCGGCGATACGAGATTGCCGCGCCGCCGGCCTGACGGTGACAGTGTATGTCGATGACATCTCGTTGTCGGCCGACAGTGAGCAGGCACTCCACGATGCCATAGGGCAGCTTGAATACGCCGCACAAATTTCAGGCTTGCCATTCAATCCCGCGAAAACGCAGGGTCCAGCCTCCTCCGTCAGGAGCTTCAACATCGAATTTGGGTCAGGGCGGATGAAGATCATCCCGGACCGTTTAGCGGAGTTCGAGGTAGCCCTCCGGACTGCAAGCGAACCTCAGATGGATGCTATCTTTGGATACGTCGCGTCAGTTTCTGATGAGAGCTTAACCGACCTCGAAGACTTGATTGGGCCATAGTCCCCGCCGCTACGGAGTAGATCCGTGACGTCGAACGTGTCCTCGCTCCCGCCGGTCCGGCAGCAAGCTGGATCCCGGATCAAGTCCAGGATGACGGGGAGGGGCAGAAAAGTTGCGGCGCAGGGCGGCCTGCGCCGTCAGTCCTGTCGCCCCTTCGACAAGCTCAGGAGCGCAGGCTGGCCGGCCCTTCGACAAGCTCAGGACAGGCCTGAGCGCTCTCTTCGCGCTGCTTCGGCGGCGCGTTCCGCATCGGCGGCGCTGCGTTCGGGCGCTATAAGCTCGGCGTTGGGGGCAGCGGCGCAGGGCGGCCTGCGCCGTCAGTCCTGTCCCCCGGACAAGCCCGGGGGCAGGCTGGCCGGGCCGGTAGCGGCTCTTCGCTCAAGCGCACGTGGCGCTGCGCGCCTGCTCCTTGGGCTCGGCGCTACACGTCACCCCAGTAGAGGTGCCTCGGCCACCGGTCGTGATCGCGCACCGCTTCAATCTCAGCCCAGAGCGCGTCCGCCTCCGCCTGCTCGGGAGGCTCGGGCAGCTTTTCCAGCTCCTCGTCGTCTATGTCGTCGGGCAGGGTGTCGAGGATGCGGTCCCATGCCTCCCCAACCCGCTCCTGAGCGGCGAAGAAGGCCGCGACCGCCTGGCTGGCCCATATCGCCCGCGCCGCTTTGCGGGCGGCCGACTGCTCCTCGTCGGCGGCGGCTTGGGCGGCGGCGGTGAGGAGGGCTCGGATGGTTTCATCCGGGGTCATGCGTTGGGTCCTTGCTGTGGAGGTTCGGGCCTTCCGTCGGCTTCGCCGCCGGCCCCTCCACCGTCCTTCGGCCGGTCCCCCTCCCCAAGAAAACTTGGGGAGGACATGCTGTCGCGGCGTTCCTCGAACTCGCGCCGGGCTTCCTCCTCCCATTTTAATTGAGCTGCAGCATCCTGCCTGTGCCGTTCTTCCAGCTCCCGCTCCTGCCGTTCTCGCTCGGCTTTGGGGCCGCCTCTGATGTGCTCTTGCGGCTCCAGCTTGTAGCGGCCCCGGTCCACGAGGTAGCGGGCGGGCGGGTGCTCGGGGCGGGAGGGGTCGCCCATGTCGGCCCACAGCCCTCGGCGCATCTCGCCCATGACCTTCGAGAAGGGGGTCTCGGCGATCTGGACCAGGGGCTGACGATCGATGCGGAAATCGTTGAGAGCCTTGAAGCCGTCGCCGCTCAGAAGGTCGAAGCCCACCTCCAGGAAGGTCAGCTGGCGAAGGTAGAAATCGGCCTCGATGATTCGGCCTTCGATCCGCGCCTTCCGCTCGGCCTCCACCTTGAGCAGATATATGTGGATGATTTGGGTGAGCATCTTATCCATCTCGGGAGTGGGCTCGTCTCCCTCGACAGGCTCGGGACAAGCTCCGTGAGGGGCAGCGTGGAGATGCGCCTCGGCCTGGACGTAGCCGCGGCGGCGGCCTCGGCGGGGGGTGGCGGTCCGATCTCGCTCGGCGCGGGCCTGGGCCCAGGGCGGATCGGGCGGGCGCCAGCCGGATTGCTCGGCGGCGACGGTTCGGAGGCCCTCGGCGAGGCGGCGGCTTCGCTCGTCGGCGGCGATCGCCATTGCCTCGTCGTGGGCGGCGCGGAAGCCTTCGCTTCCGGGGCAGGCGAGGAGCTGGTCCACTCCGAACGCCGAGCGGCCGACGGCTCGGCAGGCTGCCCGCTTGGAGCCGGTGAGGGACAAAGCGGCGATGTAGGCGCGCTGGACCTGCTCGTCCCAGCCGTCGGAGCGGGCGGAGCGGCGGGGGACGGGGTCGAAAGCGAGAAGGGAGCCGAACGCCTCGAACGGGTCCTCGCCGGATTGGCCCTGGGCCCGGCAGAGGTCGCAGATTACGGAAATGGGCGGAGATCCCATCGAAGTGGTACTTCGATGGGGGCCCGTGGGAGGAGCAGGAGGAGTGGGCGCGGGGCGATTCGTCATAGCCCGCACTGAGTAGGCACAAATGAACCAAATAGGAAAACGATGTTTTGGCGAAAGTGGTACTTTCGCCAAGGCAGGGGGGTACGGGGAAGGAAGCGGGTGCTTGGCTTCAGGTCAGGGGCTGGAGATAGACCCGGCGGGTCTGGGTGAGGGTGAGCGGCGCCTGGTAGACGATGAAGTTGAGGCTCATCGTGTAGCTCATCTGGATGTCCGCGAAATGGGGGCTGGCGGTGGTGTTGTAGGTGAGCTTCGGAGCGGCGACTCCGGCCGGGTCGAGGCCGAACCTGGCCGCGTCGATCCTCGACCTTATCTCGGCCTCGGTCGGGCGCGGGAACAAGGTCGCGTGGCGGGCTCCCGAAGCGATCGCGTTGTTGAGGCCGGCATTGGCGAAGAAAACCAGGCCCAGCTGGGCGATCCCGATCAGGAACAGGATCAGCACCGGCGCCAGCAGTGCGAACTCGATGGCGCTGGTGCCGCCCTTGTCGGCGAGGAGGGGGCGAAGCTTCACTGGACGCGCACCGTCGAGCGGGCGGTGAGCCGGACCGTCCCTTTCGAGTTCGCCCCGAACGCGGTGCCGAGCGGCCCGTAGCTGAAGCTCGGCTGGAAATCGGAAAATATGGTGACCTGGACGAAGCGGGCGGTCTGCTGGGTTGCGGTGCAATTCAGGGTGGCGGCAGGCGCCTTTACCGAGTCGCATTCGAGCCAGGTGTCGATGGCGACATTGGCCTCGGGCTCTCCAGCGGCGGAGGCGGCCCCGCTCCTGAGGTCGGCCGTGCTGACCGTGTTCCTGCTGCCGGTCACCATCTCCAGGGTGCGGTAGGTCGCCTGCTCGATCTTGTACTTGCGGGCGAAGCCGTTGGCGCAGTCGACGATGCCCATGACCGTGAACGCCAGAATCGGTGCGATGAGGCCGAACTCGATGACGCTCACGCCCCTTGGGTCGCGTGCGAGCCTGCCGGCTAGGATGGGCAGCGACATCCGCATCAGGCGACCAGCCGGACCCAGGTCGCGTCGAACCCGCGCGCTCCGCCCGCGGTGTCGCACTGGTTCGAAATGGCGGAGTTGCCGGTAAGCACCAGCAGGCGCGCAACCATCTGAACGCACTTGGTCTGCATTCCGGTATTGCCGTTGAAGGTCACCTGCTGGCGCGGGAAATAGAATGCGCCTTCGTAGCTCGACAGGCTGTTGCCGTTCAGGAAGTTGGTCCCCGTGGTTCCGGCGCGCCGGTCCTGGTAGAAGAGGATTCCGGGATAGGGCTGGCCGCTGCCGGCGACCGGCGCCGAGAGGTTGACCTGAGCGCTGCCGTTGATGTGGACGGTCGGGAACGAGGCGGGATCGGTGGGCGTGCTGCTGGTGAGCACGATGGTGACCCCTGTTCCGCTGATCGTGGCTGTCGAGTCGACGCTCAGGCTGTTGACGGCGTTGACACCGCCTCCGCTGCCCTTGCCGTCGATATAATAGGTTCCGGGCGCCAGGTTGAGAGTGCCCTTGATGTCCCATCCCTTATAACAGCCCGGGGTTGCAGGGACGGTGGTGTTCGGAAGCACCCTCAGCTCGCTGGCGCCGCTGCAGTTGGGAGCGGGCACGGGTACGTTCGCGAAGGGATCCTCCTGCGGCTGCGAGTAGGGCAGAAGAAGGGCGGGCTGGGCATAGCCGGTGCTGGACGGAACGCCGCCCACGCCGGCGATCGGGGAAGCGGTCACGCTCGAACTTCCGTCCGCGACCACCGAACGGGAATGGCGCGAATTGGATATGACTCCGCAGCCAAGGCGGGAAGTGTTGCTTCCGGAAAAGGTGATTCCGGTGACGTCCCCAGTCTCGAGGGCGATCATGCAATATTGCCCTGAATATACTAGTGCGGCGGTCGCCTCGGCGCTGATCGTCGGACGTGTATTCGTAAAGAAGGCCATGAACGGCACGGTGCGCTGGGCGCTCAGCTGCACCCGCACCGAGCGGTTCGGATAGGTCCCGGTTGCCGGCTCCTCGATCGCCGTCGCAGACCGGGCAATGCTGTTATAGTGGGCCAGCGCATTGGTCACCGCACCCGGCACCGGCTTGCTTTGCGCCTTGGCGTAGGCGCCCGCCAGCGCGGCGGTATCGGCGGCGCGCTGCAGTTGCCGCTTCACGAGGCTGAGCTCGATCGTGTCGATCGCGAGCCCCGCCGACCCGACCAGGAGCGGCATCGCGGCCGCAGTGAGGATGAGGACGTTGCCCTTCTCGTTGGCCGGGAGGCCCTTCAGCCGCTTGAACAGCCGCATCTTTCCAATCCCTTCGCCCAAGACACAGGGTAGCTGGGGCATGGAATAGAGGAGCGAGGTTTATCCCCGGTTAGACCTTATGGTTAACGCGGGCGTCCGCTGCAGAGGAGCGCGGCCGGAACGGCGACGGCGAGGCTTCGTTGTTCGAGGCGAAAAGGAGATCGTGAAATGGGCAGCGACAAAGACAGCGGCAGCGCAATGAGCGGGAGCGAGCTTCAGAGCTCCCAGTCGGGAGGCGGGAGCGGCGAGGGAGGTCCCAATCGCGATCAGCAGCAAAGCGGCCAGGCGGGACATGCCGGACAGCAGATGGGGGGCGGAGCGACGGCGCCGGACTTCGACAGCGCCGGCGGAAGCGGCGGCACCGGCGGTTATGGGAATGCGCAGAACCAGGAGAACCATCAGGGCCAGCAGAGCCAGGTCGGCTATGGCAACAGTCATGAGGCGCAGCAGTCCCGCGGCGAGCGCTTCGACGAGATGCAGGGCGGCGGGCGCGGCGCCGGCAGTGTGAGCGGCGGCGATGACGGCGGCGGCGCACAGGCGCAACGCGACGCGGCGGCGGATGAAATCCTCGGCGGGACCCAGGCGGACCGGGATCGGGCCGGGGTCGCGGCGGAAGAGGAAGAGCAGGGCTAACCGCTCGACAAACGCAGCCGCTCGAGGGGCGGGCACGGGGGCGGCAAGGGAACCCTTCGCCGCTCCACGAGTCTGTTACGCTAGAGTTACAAAAGAGCTGGAGATTGCAATGGCAAAGACCAAATCCTCTTCGGGAAGCAAGTCGGGCGGCAAGAGCGGCTCGAAGGACAGCAAGAGCTCCAAGACCAGCAAGAGCAAGAAGAGCAACTCCTCGCCGATGGGTGCAGCGCTGCGCGATGCCGGCGAGAAGGCGGCGGAGCTTGCTCAGAACCCGGTCGCTCGAAGCATGCTTGCTGCAGGACTCGTCACCGCGGCCGCGGCACTCACCGCCAACCAGAAGGTTCGCCAGAGCGTCCGGGAAGGCGTGAACGACGCCCAGGAAGCGGCCGAGACGGCAACCGACAGCGCAAGCAAGATCGGAGCTGCGATCGTCACCGCCGCGACGGACGCGGTTCGGCGCCTGATGGGCGGCTCCACGCGCTCCAGCAGCGACACCGGCAGCAGCGGTGGCGGCAGTGGCGGAAGCAGCTCTTCCACCTCGAGCGGCCGCAAGAGCACGAGCAGCAGCGGCGGAGCGAAGAAGAAGTCGTCGACCACTCGATCCAAGACCGGCACCGGAACCAAGGCTTCGGCAAGCGGAGCCAAATCGCGCAGCAAGTCTGCAGCCGGCACTGCGTCGAAATCGACCGGGACTGCCGCGTCGCGCGCCAAGTCCGGGGCGACGAAGACCGGCAAGGCTGGCGGTGGGACCAAGTCGCGCTCGACGGCGAAATCCGCCGGCTCCACATCGACCGGCTCCAAGTCCACCCGTTCCAAGTCCACCGGCTCCAAATCCACCGGCACGAGATCGACCGGGTCGAAGTCCCGCGGCTCAAAGTCTTCTGGTTCCAGCGGTTCCGGCGCATCGAGCTCCGGCGGCTCCAGCCCATCGACGGGCTCCAGCAGCTCGGGCGGTTCCGGAGGTTCCGGCGGTTCCGGAGGTTCCAGCTCAGGCGGAAGCTCGGGCGGCACGTCGAGCGGAAGCAGCAGCTAAGGGCAGGCGGCCCTAGAGCCGCCTTGCCGAACATCGTTCGAATTCAACCGGGTCGGGCGTGGCGCGGGCCAAGCCCGCTGCGCTCGCGAGCTGGTGCGCGCTCCAGTTCAGAAGGTCGCGCGGCGTGCGGCGCAACTCTGGTGTCAAAAGCATCCCACGCTGCTCGCATCCGGGGGGCTGAAATTAAGCTGCCCTGCGGCGCCGCGGGATGACGGCCTCGCCATCGTCCGGAGTGGGTGGATAGCGGCACATTCAGCGGCGGCGAGACCGGACGCGCCGCATAACCGCGTTGATGATGACCTTGAGGCGAAGCCGACGATTGCAGCAATAGCCAGCGCTCCACCTATCAAGCCCCAGTCGAAGCTCTTGTCGCAGGGGTCCTGGGGTACACAGTCCCCGAGTGTACTGACCAAAATCGCAATCATCAGCAGTGGTATGCCGACCAGAGCGGAGAGGGCGCACCCCCACCTGCCTCCGGCCGTGCCGGTGCCTTGGGATCCGGGAGCATCGATCATGACCGTCGGCTACGCGGTGGTGATGAATGTCCGCAATGGGTGGAAAGCGGACATCCGGGTCAACGACGGAGATGGGCCTCATGCCTATCGTCGCTGAGGGACGCGGCGATGCCTCTTTCGTAGTCCCGGAGTTGGCCCTCAAAGGCGGCTTTTGCTCGCGCCACCTGCCTGTTGCGCCAGTGGACAACCAGCAGAATAACTACGGCTGTAAGCACGCAAGCAGCAGACCATCCCCAGTCACTGCCGCCCGCAGCGAAAGCGGCCATATAGAGTAAAATCGCAGCTATCACCCAGCCATAGACAATCCAGAACCAAGTCAGCTTCCACGAAACCGGTGGTTGCGGGCGTCCAGTGCGACGGTCGAACGTAATGCGGTCCTGATCGAACATGAGGCGCATCTTTCCACCTAACGTAAATGTCCGCAATGGGTCGAAGCGGACGTTGGCGCAGGTCGGTCAGGTCCCTAAATCTCCGCTCCCTCTGCTCGTCGCTTCGATGCGATCCACCGGCGTGTATCAGCAGACGAAAGTAGCCACAGTTGGAGCATGGTTCCTAAGCCCAGCAGCCAATCCACGACCCGTATTTCCGCCAAATTGAACACACCGCTCTCCATCCGGTGGGTGGCTAAATCGTAAATAAGCAGGAGGATGAACGCCGCCAGAAAGACGGTAAAGATCCAGCGGGCGACGTTGCTCCTGCGGCGGCTAATGCTGAGAATGAGCCAGAGCATAAGCAGCACGAACAGCATGACAAACCACGTTGGCGCCCGGCCTCCTACGCTGTCGAAGGCGTCAGCGATGAGCAGCAGAATGCTGATGACTTCAAACCAGACGACCTTCTGTGGTCGCTGGTCGGGTGTTGACCAGAATGCCATCGCCGCATCCTAGAGGGTGCGCCAACCTCCACAATGGGTCGAAAAACCGGAGGTCCGATCAGCGGAGAGTGAGCTTGGCTGCAAAGGTCTGCAGCAGGCATCGTTGCCGCGATTGGCAAGGCCCCATCACGTCCAGATAGGCGGGCCAGCCTTCCTTCACATTGATGACTATGCTCCCCCTGCCCTCACCGAAACTGAGGCTTGCCGCCTCATCAATCGGCAATCGAAAGGGCTGGGTATCTTTGCGGTTCTGCGGGTGATTGCCCTCATAGAGGGTGAACTGAGTCCCCTGCCAGTCGACCTTATAAAGATTGAAGTCCTCCACAGGCGTCCGCTCGCTTACTAACTGAGCATCGGCTGGCAGGCAGAAGCTTTCGCCGCAGATCGGCTTCGCTGGTTCGCCCGCGCACCCGAGCAAGAGCAGACCCGCTAATGGCGACAAGCACGCATTCATTCGCACATAGTGCCAGCGCCCCCGACTGTCCGCAATGGGTCGAAACAGACACTGGCGCAGTCAGCGGCGGTCGTGTGGCCGCCCCTCCTGATTGTACAGCATGCCGCCGCACGGTGCTTTGGGATCGCTCACCTTGGCTGTGGGAATCACGCTGATTGTCTTCCCCGCCACCCTCACCGCACGTTCGAAGGTAGCCTGTTCGGCCTCTAGGAACTCCAGCACGAGCGTATTGTCATCGCGCCAATGCAGGTTGACACCGGAGGCGCATTCACTTCTGCTCGCTTCATAAAGCTTCGCCACCTCGCGGTCCCAACGGGGCCAATTTCGGCTCACCTGAACTGTATAACCAAAACCTGTTGTGGCTCCTCCGTTAATCTCAATCAGCCTAGCTACCACCGTGCCGTCTGGCGAAGGTGCACGCGCCACCACGTCTCTGGAGACGCAGGTATTCAGGAGCAGGACCGGAAATAAGATCAGGAAGAGGAGTGCAAGGGCGAGGCACCCCTGTGCGCCTAGACGGGCTGGATAGGCAGTCGGCTTATGCACGGCCCTTGATGTGCGATTGACCGAATGTCTGCAATGGGTCGGAAGCGGACGAGGCAGTAGAACGAAGACCCTCACCCAACCCTCTCCCGCGAAGGCGGGAGAGGGTTCGAGTAGAATGTCTGCATCGGGCCGGAAGCAGACATTGCCGATCTACTTCGTGTCTGCCCTCACTCGGCCCTAGAGCCGCCTTCCCGCACAGCGTTCGAATTCGACCGGGTCGTGCGCGCAGAAGATGCGCACGCCCGCTTGCCTGTCCACGGACAGCTTGCGCAGCCGCTCCTGGTTGGCGAGGCGTTGTTCCCGGTCCACTTCCATCATCCTCTGGTACATTCGAAGGCCCGGAGTGCAGCGGCGCGTAGCCCCGCGCATCTCGCCGCGATAGAAATAGGCATCGCCGGCGTGCAGCATCCAGCCGTCCTGGGCTCGGATCGCAACGCCTGCGTGTCCCCAGGTGTGGCCGGGCAGCGGGACCATCAGGATCTCGGGCGGAAGCCCCTCGAGGTCGCGGACCGTGTCGAACCCGAACCAGCGCTCGCCGCCCCCGCCGTAGCGCCGCCAATGAGCGACTCCGTCGAACTGGCTCGGGCGGTAGCGGTTGCGCGGAACGAAGCCCTTGCGCGGACCGGTCGCGGCGGTGAACTCCTCCTCCATCACGTGCACCAGCGCATTGGGGAAGTCCTCGAGCCCGCCGGCATGGTCGAAATCGAGGTGGGTGAGGACGATGTGGCGCACGTCCGAGGCCGAGAGGCCGAGCGCCTCGATCTGCCGGACCGCGGTCTCCTCTTCGCGAAGCTGGATGTTGAGCATGGTTCGCATCGCCCTGGTGATGCGCTCGTTCGGCTTTCGGTGGGGATAGCGGACATCCTTCAGGCCGTAGCCCGTGTCGATCAGCACCAGGCCGCTCGAGGGGGTTTCGATCAGAAGGCAGTGGCAGACGAGACGCCCGGTAAGGCCGGCGCTTCTGCCGTCGAAAATGGCGCCTCCGACCGGGCAGTCGGTGCCGCAGTTCAGGTGATGGATCTTCATTGTCGCTCCTCGCTCCAGGCCTCCAAGCGAGGCAGAAGCCAAGGCAACGAAAAGCGCGGCGCCTTGTTCAGGCGCCCACGTTTTTTAGGACGCAGTTGGCAGCTCCAAACTCACGCTGTCGCTCGGCGCCGGCCTGTTGCAATCAGGTGATCCGAATTGCGGTCGTGGCGCCGGCCGAGCAGCCACCCCACCGACGCCCAACCGCCGGCGACGAATGCGCGGGCGATGGCCGCTACGGCCGGCGCGCCAGACGCGACGAGGCCGACATTCGCCCAGGCGGCGATCGCGTCTCCCCCACGGTAGACGAAGGTGTCGATCGCGTTCTTCGCCTTGTACTTGGTTTCGGCATCGACGTTGGTGAACAGCATCTCGCGGCCGGGGCGGACCAGCGCATATTCACCCACGCGCCTCACGATCATCACGAAAGCGAGCACCGGGAAGGTGGCGGCGAGGGCGAGCAGTCCGAAGCCGAACATCATGGTCACGGGTACGGCGGTGAGAAGCACCGTCACGCCGAGCCTTCGAGTCAGCCGGCCGGTGACGAAGATCTGGATGAAGATGGTCAGCGCCTGGACCACGAAGTCGATCGCGCTGAACACCCGCGTCTGGGAATCGCGGTCGGGGAACGTGGCCTCTACCACGCGCGCCTGCTCCAGATAGAGGAAGGTCGAGACAGAGGTGAGGAGGATCACGAACAGCGATATGCCCAGCAGATAGGGCGAGCGCGCGATGAGCGTGAGCCCGGCCCAAATCGAGCCGCCGATCCGCGCCTCGGGGGGATTTTCGGGATCCTCCGGGCTGCCGTGGCGCTCCCGCCAGCCGATCAGGTAGCGCGCCGCGATCAGCGTGGTGAGCAGCAGCGCCGTTGAAAGCAGAAGCAGCCCGCCGTGGCCGAGCGGGGTGACGAGCAACCCGCTCAACAGGGGGCCGGTGAGGCCGCCAAGGCTCGCGCCTGCGGCAATCTGGCCGAAGAGACGATGGCCCTGGTCGGCGTTGAACACGTCCGCCATCAGGCTCCAGGCGACCGAAATCACGAACAGGTTGAACACCGAAAGCCAGATATAAAAGGCTCGGGCGGTCCAGACATCGTCCGGATCCACCATGAGGCTGAGACCGAAGCCGGTCATTATGATCGCCGAGAAGATGTAGGTAGCGGGCACCAGGCGCCGGCGTTGGATCCTCTTCGCCAGCGTGCCGTAGAGCGGTACCACCACCAAAGTGGCCAGGAAGGTCCCTAGATAGAGCCAGGGCAGATTGTCGATTCCGCCGGCGATGCCGAACGTCTCCCGCACCGGCCGGAGCATGAAGTAGCTTGCGAACAGCAGGAAGAAGAGTACGTGTCCGGCGAGAACCGCGGGTACTTCGTGCGGCTCGGCGAAGATCAGCCGGGCAAGGCCGCGGCGGGGCGCCTCCGAGGCGTCAGAGGGCATCGATATACTGTTCCATTCGCCGCCGCATCGCTGCATCCGGCAGCGGCCCGCGCGCCGCCCCCATATTATCCTCGACATAGCGCGCCTGAGCCGTTCCCGGAATCGCGATCGGACGCACCGGATGGCTGACGATATACTTCAGGAAGACCTGCGGCCAGCTGGTGGCACCGATTTCGGCCGCCCAATCGGGGAGCGGCCGACCCTCAGTCGCCTGCAACAAGCGCCCCCGGCCGAACGGCAGGTTCACCATCACTGCCATGCCGCGCTCCTGCGCCAGCGGCAGGATGCGCTGATCGGCATCCCGGTTGTCGATCGCATAGTCGACCTGGATCGCGTCAAGATTCTCCTGGCGCATCAGCGCTTCGAAGGCGGCATATATCTGCGCGGGAGAGCTGGTTTCGCCGACCGTGCGGGCAAAGCCTCCCGGGGCCGAGACGCTTGCGCCGATCGATCGCACCCGGCCCTCGCGTTTCAAATCGCGCAGGATAGCCAGTTTGTTGGACGCGTCCTGCAGATTGTGAAGGGCGATCAGGTCGATCACGCCCGTCCGCAGGTTGCGGAAGGACTGCTCGATCTGCGCCTGGCCTTCGGCCGCGCTGCCGCCTGCCACCTTGGTTGCCAGGAACAGCCGGTCGCGAACCCCAAGCTGTTCCACCAGACGCCCGATCACCTCCTCGGCGTTGCCGTACGAAGGCGCGGTGTCGATCATCTCGCCGCCGAGCTGGACGAAGCGGGAGAGAGTCTCCCGAAGCGGCGCAAGCTGCTCCTCGCTGGTCGCGCCCTGGTAGCGGCGGGCGGTTCCGATTCCGATCACGGGCACCTGCTCGTTCGCCCCCGGTATGAGGCGCGTGTGGAGCTTGGTTGCAATTGGCTGCGCGGCGGTCGCGCAGGCTCCGGTTCCGAGCATTGGAAAGGCAGCCATGGCCCCCAGCAAGGTGCGACGATCGATCATGATTTCACCTCCTTCTAAGCAGAGCTGGTGTTCGAGCTGCGGCGTTCAAAGGCTGCAATATTGTATTCAGACCCGCGGCACGCTTCCAGCTCACTCGCAAATCTCTTTCTCACCGTAGGGGCAAGTGAGGGGCGTGAGCGCTCCTTTCGACAAGCAGCCAGATTTCTTCTGCAGGCGCGGTGGTCAGAGAAGCGATCTCGCGGCGCGAATGTCCGCAATGGGTCGAAAGCGGGCTATCCGCCTGGAGCTTCCGCATCGCTCAGGAGCCGGGGCTGCAAAGGCGGAATGTCACCCGTCATCCTTGCCGCAACACGGCCCCGGAAGCCGGGCAAGAAAAACGGGGCGCCTCGGCCGAGGCGCCCCGCTGTTAAGGGTTTGGAAGATTGGGTCTAGCGGCAGCGGCGGATGCTGCGGCCGCGCTCGACTTCGCGGCCGAGAAGGGCGCCGGCTGCTGCGCCGAGAATGGTTCCGGTCGCACGGCTGCCGCGGGTGTCGATCGCACGGCCGATCAGAGCGCCACCGGCGCCGCCGACGACCAGACCCGTGGTTCCGTTGCTCCGGCGGCAATAGGTGCGGCCGTCGGTACCAACCCAGGTGCGGCCCTGGTAATAGCCGGACTGCGCCATGGCAGGGGCCGGCATCGCGACCGGAAGGGCCATGGTGGTGGCGGCCAGAGCAAGAGTAAGTTTACGCATAACTAAAGTCCCTTTGCAGTTACGGACGGTTAGAACGCAGCCATATTTCCACTGGTTTCATTAACCTAAAACAACGATCCTGCCGCCCGTGCAGAAGCTGCGGTTGCACGTTCGATCCGGCAGGCGAGCCGAGTTTCGGGCGTGAAAACAGGCAAAGGGGCTCGTGACGACACGAAGGCCATTACGATTCGAGCCAACACGGGAGAACGAGCAGTGGGTGAGCATAGGGCGACGATCAGCTGGGGTAGCGACGGCGAGTTCCGCTCCGGCCGCTACAGCCGGGCGCATGAGTGGAGGTTCGACGGCGGAGCGGTGGTGAGGGGGTCGTCCTCACCTTCGGTGGTGCCGGAGCCGATGTCCGATGCTTCAGCGGTAGACCCGGAGGAGGCGCTGGTGGCGTCAGCTTCCTCCTGCCACATGCTGTGGTTTCTCTCGCTCGCGCAGCAGGCGGGCCTCGACGTGCGAAGCTACCGCGACCAGGCGGTTGGTTCGATCGGCAGGGACGAGCGGGGGCGCGTGGCGATCACTCGGATCGCGCTTCGGCCGGAGATCGTCTTTGCAGCCCGGCAGCCCGGCAAGGAGGAGCTCGACGCCTTGCATCACGAAGCGCACGACAAATGCTTCATCGCCAATTCGCTTCGATGCGAGATCGTGGTGGAGCCAGGCGGGGCGGGGGGCTCATAAAACCCCGCAGGAGCGGCGGTGGCCCCTATTCGGCGGCGATCGCCGCTGCGGCCTTTTCGGCATCGAGCTTGGCGCGCATCTTGTCGCCCCGGTCCGCCCGGGCAGCCATCTCGCTCCAGGCGGCTTCGGCGCGAAGGCAGCGCTCTCGAACGTTGGCGAGAGTCGCGGCTTCGGCGTCGCGCTTCGCTTCGGCTGCGCGGGTAAGGTAGAAATCTAGCTGGGACATGGCTTGGGCTTTCGCTGGGGGAGGCGATCGACAGGCGCAGCGGCCGCTTTAAGCGGATGTGCGGCAAAGGCGAGGGAGGAGTCGGGCAAGGAGCGGCTGCTATGCCGTTTCCGGCCGCGAAACGCAAATGGCGGCGGGAAATCAGCGCCCCGGCCTCCCCTGCCGGGGCAGGCGATCGCTTTGGGGGTGGGCACCGCGGAAGCGAGTCGCCGTTCGAAGGCCTGAGCATCATACGCCAATTCAGTCGGGTTGGCGACATGGAAGCGAGGATCGATGTGCCTCCGAAACCATGTTGCCGCTCGCGACGTTGCTGCCATAGTGCGGGATCGACAGCAGGAGAGCGGCGATGGCGAAGGTGAAAGGGCCCAAGATCCCAAAGGAAGTGGCGGGCGTGAAGATCCCGAAGGGCGTCAGGAAGGCCGGCAAGGCGGCAGCCGAGCTGGCGCAGCAGCCGGTGGTCGGCGAGTTCGTGGCGGCGGCGCTCACAGCGGCTGCGGCCTCGCTGATGGCCCAGACCAAGACGGGCAAGGCGGTTCGGCGGCAAGCGGCCGACTGGGCGTCGGAGACTGTGGAGGAGGCGCCCGCGATCGGGGCTGCGGTCAAGAGGGCGCTGCTCGACGCGGCGCGCGAGCTCCTCGACAGCCTTGAGGATCCGGAGCCCGGCGAGCCGCTCGCAGGGAGCGGCGCGAAGGCCAAAGGCAAGCGGAAGAAGAAGGCTTAGTCGGAACGGCTCTCGCGAGAGGCTTTCTCGGCAGCGAGCCTGGCGCGCATGGTGTCCGTCCGTCCGGCTCGGGCTGCCATGTCGGCCCATGCCGCTTCGGAGCGCAGCGCCCGCTCCCGCACGTTGGCGAGAGTGGCCTCGCCCGCATCGCTTCGAGCTTCGGCGGCCCGGGCGAGATAGATTTCCTGGTTGGTCATGCTGCCGTTTCCTCGGGGTCGGAGATGAGGAAGGGCGCCCGCGCTTGTCGCGCAGACGCCCCCCTTAGCAAACGGCTGAGCTTAAGCGGCCGAAAGGTTGCAGGCGCTCGTCTTGCCGCGATTGTCGGTCTCGAGCTCGTAGGTGACGCGCTGGTCCTTATCGAGGGTGCGCATCCCGGCCCGCTCGACCGCGGAGATGTGAACGAAAGCGTCGTTGCCGCCGTCTTCGGGGGCGATGAAGCCATAGCCCTTGTCGGCGTTGAAGAATTTCACGGTGCCAGTAGGCATAGTCTTTTCCTTAGATAGTAGTTTGGCGGAGGCCCAATGCGGGCACCGCCAGCGGAAGGTAGCTTTAGAGAGAAGGAAAAGGAGCCTGTAGCTGCCAAAATCCGTCGCATGCGACTTCAGCCCGATTCTTATGCATTATTTTCAGCCGGAAAGCAAATTACCGTGAAAGCTTGGGAACTTCCTTGCAGCTATTTCTCCCCCTCCTCGCTCTGCATCGGGCTCACTCCGCCGGGAGGCCGGCCACTTCCGCCGCTCGCTCCGCCTTGCGAGCGTGCTCCGCCCATTCCGCCTGGGCTTCCGGCATCGGGGCCCCCGGTGCCTGAGGCGGGGGCGTCCGATGCCTCGCTGCTCCCTGCGTCCATGTCTCCGGTGGAAGCGCCCGCGCCGCTTGCGCCCGCTCCGCCGCCTTGCCCGCCGCCGAGGCGGTCGGCGAGATCGTCGCCCTGGCCCTCGCCCGCCGAGTCGGTCGGAGCGTTCCCGCCGGCCGGGCTGTCGGCGCCGGTGAGGTTGCCCTGATCGTTATAGGTGCCCGAGGCGAGTGAGCCGTTCGAGGCCGGGCCGGCGTCCTGCTGCTTGGTCATGTGCCTGATCCTTTTATGGTTCGCCTTGCCAACGCGGCGGCTGGGCTCACAGTTTCAGTCCCAGCTTCGGCCCAACCCAGATCATGACCAGATAGAGCGAGATCGTGAGGGCGCAGGCGAGTGCGAGCGCGAGCCAGAAGTTGAGCCCGGCTCGCAGCATGGCCGGGAGCGCCAGGAACAGCGGCAGCGAGGGGAGCACGAACCAGAAGGTCGCCTCCGAATGGGCGGCGATCCGAGCGCTGTCGCCGGTGTCGCGCCAGAGCCAGACGATGGCGAGGAGCGAGACCAGCGGAAGCGAGACGATCAGCGCGCCGAGGCCGGGCGAGCGGCGGGCGACCTCCGACGCGATCGCGATGAGGATGCCCGAGACGAAGGCCTTGATGAGGAGGTAGGTCATGACTTCGGATCGAAGTGGTACTTCGATCCGGGCCCGAGTGGAAGTTGCAGGCGGCGCGTATCGGCAGGACCGGCAGCCTGCTAGGATCGGCCGAGGTGGAGGTTCGGGCGCTGAGCAACGCCGGCTGAGGCTGTCCGGTTCAAGCGGTGACCTTCTCCACCTGGAGGCTTCCGGCGGGGAGGGGCCTGCAGATCTCCTGGGCGGGGACGGACGGGTCGAGCCAGCGGCCCCAGTCGGAGCGGTCGAGGACCACGACCTGGCGGTGGTGATAGGGGGCGATGTCGGGGCCGGGCTCGCAGGTCAGCATCGTCCAGGCCTCGCCCACGTCGGGAGTCGATCGCCAGATGCCCGCGATGCAGAACCAGTCCTCGTCCGGCTTGGTGAACAGCCACTTGTCCTTGCGCTTCGGCTTCGGGGCTCCGTCGGGCGGTGGTGGCGGAGCGGTGAACTCGTAGAAGCCGTCGGCGACGATGAGGCAGCGGCCCTGGCGGATGTCGCGTCCGTCCGAGCGGTAGTTGTAGACCGGCTTTCCGGAAGGGCCGGGCCAGGACCAGCGGCGGTTGACGAGTTCGGCTTCGCCCATGAAAGTGGTACTTTCATGGGGACCCGATTTGCTGCCCGGCGGGCCTTCCGAAGCGCGGATGATGGTGCCGATATCGGTGATCCGGATGGATTCCAGCGGCGCGAGGTTGGGCACGCCTTCCGGGAAGACCAGCGGGATCCGAGTCTGGCTCCACTGCTCCCGGATCGTCTCCATCGGCGGGGTTCGGCGGTAGTCGTTGCACATGGCGGCGGTGTAGCGGGGATGGGGGCGGATGTGGACCCTTCGACTTCGCTCAGGACGGGCCCTTCGACTTCGCTCAGGACAGGGGGTGGCTTGGGCGGGCAGGGCGGCCCTTCGACTTCGCTCAGGACATGCCTGCCCGCGTCGAACGGGTTCGGCTGGGGTTTCCAGCCGCCCCGCCGGCCGGCCTTCGCGGACTCCCAAGGCTGCTCACGCGGCGCAAGCGCCGGCCTCGCTGCCTTGGGG
>DASYWC010000096.1:0-3503 GCA_035936615.1 Allosphingosinicella sp.
CCGCTTTTCTCTCCGCCTGCACCACCCCAGCAGACCAGAGGCCGCAGGCGGCGGAGGCCAAGCCGCCAGCCGCTGCGCCTCAGGCCTATTCCCGCGATCCCTTTCCATCCACCTACCGCGCCTACCCGGGGGTGGTGACCGCAATCACCGGCGCGACGATCTATGACGGCGAGGGCGGGCGGATCGAGAACGGCACGATCGTGCTCGCCGACGGCAAGATCAGCGCCATCGGCGGCCCTGACACTGCCATTCCCAGCGGAGCAACCCGGATCGACGCGGCGGGGCGGTGGGTCACCCCCGGGATCATCGACATCCACAGCCATCTCGGCGACTATCCCTCACCCGCGGTAGAGGCCCATCAGGACGGGAATGAGATAACCGGGCCGGTCAGGCCGGAAGTGTGGGCCGAGCACAGCGTCTGGCCGCAGGATCCAGGCTTCACCCGCGCTCTCGCCAACGGCGGGGTAACCAGCCTTCACGTGCTGCCCGGCTCGGCCAACCTCTTCGGCGGCCGAGGAGTCACTTTGAAGAACGTCCCGGGCCGAACCATGCAGCAGATGAAGTTCCCGGGCGCCCCCTACACTCTCAAGATGGCGTGCGGCGAGAACCCCAAGCGGGTCTACGGCGGGCGCAACCAGATGCCGGCAAGCCGGATGGCCAACGTCGCACTCATGCGCCAGACTTGGGCGAAGGCGCAGGCCTACAGGCGCAAATGGGACAAATACGAGCGTGAGGGCGGCGACGCGCCCGATCGCGATCTCGCAATGGACACGTTGCGCGGGGTGCTTGCGGGCGAGATCCTGGTCCAGAACCACTGCTACCGGGCCGACGAGATGGCCAACATCATCGATATGTCGAAGGAGTTCGGGTACAAGGTTTCCGCCTTCCACCATGCCACCGAGGCCTACAAGATCGCCGACCTGCTCCGCGAGAACGGCATCTGCGGAGCGCTGTGGGCGGACTGGTGGGGCTTCAAGATGGAAGCCTATGACGGAATCAACGAGAACATCCCGCTGGTCCACAATGCCGGCGGCTGCGCGATCGTCCATTCCGACGACCCGAACGGAATCCAGCGCCTCTATCAGGAAGCGTCCAAGGCGCTGACCTACGGGCGCCGGGCCGGAATGGATATCCGCGACGAGGTCGCCTGGAGCTGGCTCAGCTACAATCCGGCCAAGGCGCTCGGAATCGCGGATCGCACCGGCAGCCTGAGGCCAGGCAAGATGGCCGACGTGGTTCTCTGGAACGGCAACCCCTTGAGCGTCTACACCCGGCCCGAGCGGGTCTGGGTCGACGGCGCACTCCTGTACGACGCCAACAACCCGCGCCTGCGGCCGGTGACCGACTTCGAACTCGGCCAGCCCGGCGAAGGGGACGTGAAATGAAGTTCTTCAGCCACAACAACCGTTCGTCGACACGAACGGGTTTACTCCTAGCCGCAGCCTGTCTCTTCGCGGCCCCAGCCGCGGCCCAGACGATCGCGATCACCGGCGGCACCGTTGCACTTGGTGACGGTTCGGAGCCTATCCGCGGCGGCACGGTAGTGATCCGCAACGGCCGAATCGTCGCTGCTGGAAGCGGAGTAGCGGTTCCCGCCGGAGCCCGGGTGGTGGACGCAACCGGCCGGTGGGTGACTCCCGGGATCTTCGCAGGGTTCTCACGCGTCGGGCTTTCCGAAGTGGATGCGGTCGGGAACACGAATGACGTGTCGGCCGCCAACTCCCCGTTCAGCGCCGCGATCGACGTGGTGCCGGCGATCAACCCGCGCTCTGCCGCGATCTCGATCAGCCGCGCAGCCGGAGTCACCCGTGCGTTGGTCGCTCCCGGCACGGCGAAGAGTATTTTTGCCGGCCAGGGCGCGATCATCGACCTCGGCGCCGACATGCAGCCGATCACCCGCGCGCGTGCGTTCCAGTTCGTCGAGTTCGGAGAGAGCGGCTCCAACGACGCGGGTGGAAGCCGAGCAGCGACCTTCGTCCTGTTCCGCAATGCGCTTCGGGAAGCGCGCGACCTGAGCCGTTCCTCCCGAGGCATTTCGGGCGGCGGCGGGGAGCGCGAACGGCGTGCCAACGATCAGCGCGACTTCCCGCTGGAGGAGGTCCCTACGCCGAATGAGCGCACGTTCGGAGACGCTCGCAACCGCGGCACCGACGTGCTTCTGACCCGGTTCGACGCGGCGGCGCTGGTTCCCGTGTTGACGGGTCGCCAGCCGCTTCTCGTTCATGTCGAGAGAGCTAGCGACATCCTTCAGGTGCTGGGCCTCAGGCGCGAGTTCCCGAACCTGCGCCTCGTGCTGGTCGGAGCGACGGAAGGCTGGACGGTTGCTCAGCAAATCCGCGAGTCGGGCGTGCCGGTGATCGCCAACGCGCTCATCAACCTTCCTGCCTCGTTCGAGCAGCTTGCAGCCACTCAGTCCAATTTCGGTCGGATGCGCGCGGCAGGCATCAACGTTGCGATGGGCATGATCAACGACAACGATACTCGGATGCTGCAGGTAACTCGGCAAAATGCGGGCAACCTCGTCGCGCTCGGTCGGGTGCCGGGCGCCACTGGCCTCAGCTGGGGCGAGGCTCTGGCGGCTATCACTTCCGCCCCCGCCGAAGTGATGGGAATGGGCGCTGAGATCGGGTCGTTGCGGGCAGGCCGCCGCGCCGACGTGGTGGTCTGGGACGGCGATCCGCTGGACACCATGTCCACTGCCCAGATGGTGATCATCGACGGAGTCGAGCAGCCGCTCGACACCAGGCAGACCAAGCTTCGGGATCGCTACCGTAACCCGCAGGAAGGGCAGCTGCCCAAGGCCTACGACAGGTGAGCCAGGTCGCCAGCCTGGGGCTGGCGACCGCCGCTTTCGTCGGCACCCATTTCCTGATGTCGCACCCGCTGCGGCGGGGCCTGGTAGGCAAGCTGGCGCAGGGGGGCTTTACCGGCCTCTACTCCGTCGTGGCATTCCTCACGCTCGGCTGGATGATCCTGGCGTGGAGGAGCATCGAAGGATCGACGCCGCTCTGGATCGCTCCGCTCTGGTGGTGGCCGGTGGCGAGCGGGATCATGCTGTTCGCTCTGATCCTGCTCGTGGGGTCTTTTGCTCGCAACCCCGCCTTGCCGCATCCTGGAGCGAAGGCGCGCGCGGACCGTCCCGCCACCGGGGTATTCGCGATCACCCGCCACCCGATGAACTGGAGCTTCACCCTTTGGGCGCTGGTCCACATTTTCCTGTGGGGAAGCCCGCGCAACCTGATCGTCGCGGGCGGCATCCTGATCCTCGCGCTGCTTGGCTCTGTCGGCCAGGACGCCAAGAAGCGGAAGCTCTACCCCGAGACCTGGGGCGGGTGGGAGGCGAAGACTTCCTTCGTCCCGTTCGCGGCGCTGGTTGCCGGCACGATCCCGTGGCGCTCGGCGCTTCCCGGCTGGTTAGCCTTGATCATGGGGATCGTGCTGTGGCTCGCTATCACCTGGTACCACTCTCCGCTCGTGTCACCGATCGGAGGCCTGGGGCGCAC
>DASYWC010000097.1:0-34758 GCA_035936615.1 Allosphingosinicella sp.
CTCGCCCCGGTGAAGGAGAAAGCCGTGGCCGAACACCTGCTTGGGGAGAGGCAGGCCCGCCGACATCAGGAAGGCGGGCCAGTAGACCGCGTGGAAGCGGACGATGTCCTTGCCGATGATGTGCAGATCGGCTGGCCAGAATCGCTTGTAAGCCTCTGTTTCCTCGGGATATCCCAAAGCCGTGATGTAGTTGGTGAGAGCATCGACCCAGACGTACATCACATGATTGTCGCTGCCCGGAACCTTGACTCCCCAGTCGAAGCTGGTGCGCGAGACCGAGAGATCGGTGAGGCCTCCTTCGACGAACCTCATGACTTCATTGCGGCGCGCGTCGGGGCGGATGAAGCCCGGATTCTCCTCGTACAGCCGAAGAAGCGGCTCCTGGTACCTGGAAAGCCGGAAGAACCAGCTTTCCTCGACTGTCCACTCGACCTCGGTGCCCTGAGGCGACAGGCGCTCGCCGCTGTCGGCGAGGACAAGCTCCTTTTCGTCGTAATAGGCCTCGTCGCGAACCGAATACCAGCCTTCGTAGCGGTCGAGATAAAGGTCGCCACTCGCCGCCATCGCGTTCCAGAGCGCCCGGCTGGCCTTGTGGTGTTCGGGCTCCGTCGTCCGGATGAAGCGGTCGTAGCTGACGTTCAGCCGGTCATCCATGTCGCGGAAATGAGCCGACATCTCGTCCGCGAGGGAAGCGGGCTCCACTCCCCTCTCGCGGGCAGTCTGGGCCATCTTGAGGCCGTGCTCGTCGGTTCCGGTAAGGAAGAACACGTCACGGCCCATCTGCCGCTGGAAGCGCGCGATGGCGTCGGTGGCGACCGCCTCATAGGCGTGGCCGATATGCGGCCGGCCATTGGCGTAGTTGATCGCGGTGGTGATGAAGAACGGGTCCGCCATTGGCTCGGCGACATAGAGACTTTTCGCGCCTTCTCAACCGCGGTGATGTCTTCCCACGACGTCCAGAGGGATTAGCGTGCCAATTCCTTCGGCGCGAGCGCTGCGACCATTCCGGCGAGCTCGAACACCACGCTTTGCGGATCGAGCGAAAGGCCGACCGCGCTGTCCGCCAGCTCGCGCGCCTTTTCCCAGAGCCCGATAGCCTCTGCGAGCTCCGGCCCGCTCCGCTGGCGCGCCGACCGGGCGATCAGCGAAGGCGCGCGCTTGAGGAAGATCTGGTACCGGGGCTGAGCGGACTTCAAGGCGAGGCTCTGCGCCAACTCGCTTCGCCTGGCGTTGGTCGGGTCTCCCTTGGTCGCAAGAAGCTCGAGCGACCGGTCCAGGGCGTCGATCTGAAGCCCGCGCAAGGCGACCGCTCGACCCGGCGCCCCCTCTCCGGCCTCACGCAGCCCCTCGATCTCGGTGTCATCGAGGTCCGGCAGCGCCGCCTTAAGCGCGGACGTCATGGCCTCGCTCCCAAGGGTAGAGAGGCGCAGGTGCCGGCAGCGCGAGCGGATCGTCGGCAACAGCCGCTCGGGGGCGTGGCTGACGAGGAGGAAGATCGTCCCCGAAGGAGGTTCCTCCAGGCTCTTCAACAAGGCGTTGGCGGCGCCAGGCTCCAGATCGTCCGCGGAATCGATCACGATCGCGCGCCTCGACGACATTGACGGCCTCATCGAAAGGAGAGCGGACATGGATCGGATCTGGCTCACCCGGATGTTCCGGCCCAGCTCCTCGTTTCCGCTACGCTCGTGCTTCGGGATTATGTTGCCCTTGCCGTCCCACACCTCCCGCTCCACCAGCCGGTAGTCCGGATGGGAGGCTGCGGCGAAGAGCTTCGCGGTGGGGTGGTCCGCCTCGACGCCGAGTCCTGCTTCTCCAGGAGGCGGCCCTGCCCCGTCCGCGAGGAGCCGGAGCGCTGCCGCGCGCGCAAAGGTGCCCTTCCCCACTCCTTCCGGGCCGCTGATCAGCCACGCGTGGTGAAGCCGGCCGCTGTCCAGCGCCTCCCGGAAGGCGGCGACTGCGCCGTCATGGCCGAACAGCGGGATCACAGCAGGTCCTCAAGCGCCGTCAGCAGCCTTGACGTCACTTCCTTGGCAGGACCGTCCGCATCGATCAGGCGGAACCGCTCCGGCTCCTCGGCCGCGAGCGCAGCGAAGGCTGCCGCCACTTGCCCGTGATAGGGGCTGTCCCTCGCTCCGATCCGGTCGCCGCCCTCGGCGTCGCGCTTCCTTGCGCGCCCTGCGGCTGCCTCGGCGTCGAGCTGGAGCAGCAACGTCCGGTCCGGAAGCAGGCCTCCGCTGCCGATTTCGTGGAGCCGGCGTATGGCCTCCGTGCCAAGCCCGCCCGCTGCTCCCTGGTAGGCGAGCGAGCTGTCGAGGAAGCGGTCGCACAGCACCCACTCCCCCCTCTCCAGCGCAGGACGGATGGTCCGGGCCACGTGGTCCGCCCTGGCCGCTGCGAACAGCAAGGCCTCGGCTTCGGCGGTCCACCTCTCCTCAGCTCCCTGGAGCAGCAGGCCCCGGATCGCTTCGGCTCCCGGGCTTCCACCGGGCTCGCGGGTTTCGATGACGTCATGGCCGCGGGCTCGAATCGCCTCGGCAAGCCGTCTAAGCTGAGTCGACTTGCCCGCGCCCTCCCCGCCTTCGAGCGTGATGAAGCGCCCCCTCACCTGCGCTACGCGAAGAGCGAGCGCAGACCCGCCATCATGCGGCCAAAGAAGCCGGCCTCGTCCACGTCCTCCGCTGCAACCAGCGGCATGGTCTGAGGCGGTGTGTCGCCGGTCTGGACGACCAGGTTCGCGACCTGCTGGCCCTTCTTGATCGGAGCCTTCAAGGGCCCCTCATAGACGACCTTCACCTTGACGTTGCCGCTCATCAGGCCGGCGGGCAGAGTCACCGCCAGGTTGCGCGGCGCCAGCAGGCCGACCTCATCGTCACCGCCGAGCTGTACCTTGGCGTCGGCCACCTTCTCGCCCTGCTTGAACAAGGGCTGCGACTTCCAGGCGTTGAAGCCCCAGCTCATCAGCTTGACGCTCTCCTCGATGCGCTGGTTGGTGCTGTCGAGGCCGGCCACCACCATGATCAGGCGCCGCCCGTTCTGCTCCGCCGATCCGGTGAAGCCGTAGCCGGCTTCCGACGTGTGGCCGGTCTTTAGGCCGTCCGCTCCGGGCACTCGGCCGAGGAGCGGATTTCGGTTGCCTTGGGTGATCGGCTTGTTTCCGCCCAGCGTGCGGCCCCAGGTGAAGCTCTCCTTCTGATAGAAGTCCTTGTAGAGCTTCGGAGTCTCCTCGATCGTCGCCTGCGCCAGCCGGGTGAGATCCCGGGCGGTGGTGTAGGTGACGCCTTCGTCGGGCCAGCCGTTGGTATTGCCGTAATTGGTGTTGGTCATTCCGAGCCGCTTCGCCTCCGCATTCATCAGGGCGACATAGGCAGGCTCGGTGCCGGCGATACACTCGGCCAGAACGACGGTGGCGTCGTTGCCTGAAAGCGTGACGATTCCGTGGAGGAGGTTCTCCACGCTGACCTGCTCGCCCGGCGACAGGAACATGGTCGAGCCGGCCGCAGGGCCATGCCACTTCTTCCACGTTTCGGGGCGCACCTGGCACATCTGGTTGAGCTTGATGTCCCCATTCTTGATCATGTGGAAGGCAAGATGGGTGGTCATCATCTTCGCCATGGAAGCGGGCGGGATCCGGCGGTCCGGGTCCTCCGCGTAGAGCACCGCGCCGGACGACAGGTCCTTCAGGAATGCAACCGGCGCCGGGGTGTCGAAGGGAGGCGCCGCAGCGCTCGCCGGAAGCGCTATCGATAAAGTAATCGTCAATAGAAACAGCGTCTTACGCTTCATGTCTAATAAACCACTCTAAGTGTTTAAGCTCCGGCCTCGTGCGCCGCCTTCGGTATCTTTAGCGGCTAATCGCGTCGGCCAGCAAGCCCACTCCGAGCGCGTAGAAATTGGAGCAATTGTAGTCGAGGATGGAGCGGTAGTTGGTCGTGAGCAGGTACGCCGTCCGGCCGGGGCCGTCCGGCTCGAGCAGGCTCGCGAGTTCCGTGTCGGCGAGGCCGCCGCCCAGCGGAGTGACGCCCATCCGGCGCCACTCGCCGACGCTCATCCACTTGCTGTGGCGCTGGTAGACTCGCGGGCAGCGCGGCGATGAAAGCCGGGTTGCGACAGCTCCCCGGTTGAACCCCGCGGGCACGACTGCGGGCACGCCCCAAGGGACGTTCGGCTTCCAGCCCGCGTTGCTGAGATAGTTGGCGATGGAAGCAAGGGCATCGGCTTGGCTTGACCAGATGTCCGCCCTTCCGTCCCTGTTCCAGTCGTAGCCGAGGCGAAGCCAGACGCTCGGAAGGAACTGCGGGTGGCCGGTGGCGCCCGCCCAGCTCCCCTTCAGCATGCTTCGGGGAATACCGCGGTCGATCATCTTCAACGTGGCGATGAATTCCTCCTGGAACAGCTCGCGCCGCCGGCCTTCATAGGCGAGGCTCGCAAGGCTGTTCAGAAGGTCGAAGTCGCCGGTGACGGTGCCGTAGCTCGTCTCCTTGCCCCAGATCGCGACGATAACCGACGGCTGCACTCCGAAGCGGCGGGAGATGTCGGTCAAAAGAGAGAGATTGGACATGTAGCGGTCGCGGCCGCGGTTGATCAGCGCCGGGGTGAGATGGCGCGCCCGGTAGGGCTCGAACGGCTCGATCGAAGGGCTGCTGTTCGCTGGAGCAGCCGCCTGCGGACGGTCCAGCGCGATGGTTCGGGAGCTGAACTGAAGGGTCGGGAATATCCGGTCGATCGTGCCCTGGCTGACGCCTTGGGCTCGGGCCAGGGGGCGCAGTTGCCACAGATAGGCTTCGAAGCCCGCCTGGCTGAGCCCGCCGGACTGCGCATAGGCGCCGCCGCCTCCGGACCATTGGCTCGCCGGGGCGGCCAGGGCCGCGACCGCCAGGGCTGCATAACTCAACAAACGCATACTCTTCCCTCTCACGCTCCCCGCTCCTTTCGCTTTCAGCCCGTACAACTCTAAACCCCGCGGCTGCCGCCGGGTTGCACGACCGGGCGCTTGCGGCTTAAGGCGCGGCAGTCAAGGATGGGTGGCCGAGTGGTTTAAGGCAGCGGTCTTGAAAACCGCCGTGGGTGCAAGCTCACCGTGGGTTCGAATCCCACCCCATCCGCCAGGAGTGAAGCGCGTAGATAGAGGAACCTTGATGGCTCAACCGGCGACCATGTCTTTCGATTGGGCGGACCCGTTCGCCCTCGACGCCCAGCTTTCCGACGAGGAGCGGCTCGTCCGCGACACCGCCCACGGATATGCGCAGGAGAAGCTCCAGCCGCGTGTGACCCAGGCCTATCTCGAAGAGAGCTTCGACCGCGACATCTTGCACGAGATGGGCGAGCTTGGGCTGCTGGGCGCGACCATCCCCACAGAATATGGCGGAGCCGGCCTCAACTATGTGAGCTACGGTCTAGTCGCGCGCGAAGTGGAGCGGGTCGACAGCGGCTACCGCTCGGCCATGTCGGTCCAATCCTCGCTCGTCATGCACCCGATCCACGCCTACGGCTCGGAGGAGCAGCGCTGCAAGTACCTTCCAAAGCTCGCCACCGGCGAATGGGTCGGCTGCTTCGGCCTCACCGAGCCGGACGCAGGCTCGGATCCCGGAGGGATGCGCACCCGCGCCGAAAAGATCGACGGCGGCTACCGCCTTTCGGGCACCAAGATGTGGATCACCAACTCGCCGATCGCGGACGTTTTCGTGGTTTGGGCGAAGTCGGACGCGCACGAGGGCAAGATCAGGGGCTTCGTACTGGAAAAGGGCATGAAGGGCCTCAGCGCACCCAAGATTCGCGAGAAGCTGAGCCTTCGAGCCTCGATCACCGGTGAAGTGGTGATGGACGGGGTCGAGGTGCCGGAGGAAAGCCTCCTGCCCAACGTCAGCGGCCTCAAGGGGCCGTTCGGATGCCTCAACCGGGCCCGCTACGGGATCGGCTGGGGATCGATGGGCGCCGCAGAAGCCTGCTACCATGCGGCCCGGCTCTATACGCTGGAGCGCAAGCAGTTCGGCCGTCCCCTCGCCTCAAACCAGCTGGTTCAGCTGAAGCTAGCCGACATGATCACGGAAATCACCCTCGGCCTTCAGGCCGCGCTTCGGGTCGGGCGACGGCTCGACGAGGGGGAACTCATCCCGGAGACGATCAGCCTTATCAAGCGCAACAATGTCGGAAAGGCGCTGGATATCGCAAGGGTCGCGCGCGACATGCACGGCGGGAACGGCATCAGCGCCGAGTTCCAGGTGATGCGCCACGCCGCGAACCTGGAGACGGTGAACACCTATGAAGGCACCCACGACGTCCACGCGCTGATCCTCGGCCGCGCCATCACGGGCATCGCGGCCTTTTAGGCATGGACAAGCCCCTTGCCGGCCTGAAGGTGATAGAGCTGGCCCGGATCCTCGCCGGGCCTTGGGCGGGGCAGATGCTGGCGGATCTTGGCGCCGAAGTGATGAAGGTGGAGCGGCCGGGCGTTGGGGACGACACGCGCCACTGGGGCCCGCCCTTCACCGCAGACGGCACCGCAGCCTACTTCCACAGCTGCAACCGCGGCAAATCCTCGATCGCGATCGACCTGGAGAGCGACGAAGGGCAGGCGCAAATCCGCGCGCTCGTGGCCGATGCCGACGTGCTTATCGAGAACTTCAAGGTAGGCGGACTCGCGAAATACGGGCTGGACTATGCGTCGCTGTCGCAGCTCAACCCGCGCTTAATCTATTGCTCGATCACCGGTTTCGGCCAGACTGGCCCCTATGCCTCCCGCGCAGGCTACGACTTCATGATCCAGGGCATGGGCGGGATCATGGACCTGACCGGCGAGCCTGACGGCGAGCCGCAGAAGACCGGAGTGGCCTTCGCCGACATCTTCACCGGCGTCTATGCCGCCAACGCCATCCTCGCCGCTCTCCACGGGCGCCAGCAGACGGGGGAGGGCTGCCACATCGATATGGCGTTGCTCGATACGCAGGTGGCGGTGCTCGCCAACCAGGCGATGAACTACCTGGTTTCTGGCGAAGTGCCGCGCCGCCTCGGCAACGTCCATCCCAACATCGCCCCCTACCAGACCTTCGCAGTGGCGGATGGGCATGTGATCGTCGCGGTGGGCAATGACGGCCAATTCCGCAGGCTTTGCGAGATAGTGGGCATTGCGGACGACCCGCGCTTCGCCACCAACGGGGACCGCGTGCGCAACCGCGATGCGCTCACCGCTGTGCTGGCTCCTGCCATCAGCCGGCGGCGGCGGGATGAACTCTTGGCCGCCCTCGCCTCTGCGGGCGTGCCTGCCGGACCGATCAACAACGTCGCGGAGGTCTTTGCCGACCCGCAGGTGATCGCGCGCGGAATGCGGTTCGAGGCGGACGGGGTTCCTGCTGTGGCCTCACCGATCGTGATCGATGGAAAACGTCAGGTTGCGGAGCGGGGAAGCCCAGCACTGGGCGAAGACTAGCTGGCTGGCTGCCGGTAGAAGATCAGGATCGGCTCACCGCGATATCGTGTTTCGACAGGCTGGCCGAACCCCGCCTTCTCCGCCACTCGAATGGAAGCGGCGTTCTCCGGATGGATGATGGCGGTAAGGGTCTGGCCCGCAAGCTCCCGCTCCGCCCATTGCAGGCCGGCCTTCACGGCCTCGCTCGCATAGCCTTGCCCGTGCACGTCCCGCGCGAACACCCAGCCCATCTCGGGCAGCCCTTCGAGCGAAGGCGTCAAGTCGCGCTTGAAGTCGGCAAACCCTACATGGCCGATCATCCGGCCGTCATCTTTGCTTTCAACGGTCCAATAGCCATAGCCCAGGATCGGCCACGACCCGGCCGTAGCGAGCAGCCGCCGCCAGGTTTCCTCTCGGGAAAGGGTGGCTCCACCAAGGTGGCGCGTGACCTCGGGATCGGAGGTTACTTGCGACCAGGCCTGCAGGTCTTCTTCAGCAAGGGCGCGGAGCCTCAGGCGCGGAGTCTTCAGCTCCGGGACTAACGCCACCGCTTACTTCTTGCCGAGGGTGAGCCCACCGAAACGCTTGTTGAAGCGAGCCACCTGACCGCCCGTGTCGAGCATCTTGCCGGTGCCGCCGGTCCAGGCCGGGTGAGCCTTGGGGTCGATGTCGAGCTGCAGCGTGTCGCCTTCCTTGCCCCAGGTGGAGCGGGTCTCGAACACGGTGCCGTCGGTCATCTGGACCTTGATCATGTGATAGTCGGGATGGATGTCGTTCTTCATCGCGGGATTTCCTGATTTTGGCTGGTTCCGACCAGCCTCTAAGAAAGATGCGGCGCTCTACCCAAGAGAGGCGCGATTGACAAGCCATGCTGCAGCGCAGTAGCGCCGTGCCAGCGAAGGTGCCGCCGCCCCGCAAAGGCGACGGTGAAAAGGGAAGCCGGTGAAGATCCGGCGCTGTGCCCGCAACTGTAAGCGGTGAGCTCCTCTTCTTAAGGAAGAGATCAGGCTGTGACCCGCGAAGCCAGGAGACCTGCCTTAGCGCGTCGTCCGTGTCCGGCCGGGACCAGCCAGGATGCGTGGTGTCTCGCCGGCGTAAGGGCGAGGCTCCTCCGAGACGACATTCGTGTCGTTGAAGGAGGAACAAGTGAACCCAATCATCATCCTGGCCGCGGCAGCTTCGGCCCAGCAGGCGCCTCAAAGCCCCACCGCGCCCCAAGAAGAAATCGTCGTCACCGGCTCCCGCGTGCCCCTGCCCGCCGAGGAAACGCCGGTGTCCGCCACCATCATTGACTCGGAGCAGCTTGAGCGCCTTGCGCTTCCAATGACCAGCGACGTGCTTCGCCTGGTGCCGGGGGTGTCGGTTTCCTCCACCGGGCCGAGGGGCACTCAGACCCAGCTTCGGATCAGGGGCGCGGAAGCCAATCACACCTTGCTGTTCGTCGACGGGATCCGGTTCAACGACCCCGCCGCCGGTAATGAGGGCCGGTTCGAGCTCCTCACCAACGACGGCCTGTCCCGCCTTGAAGTGGTGCGCGGGCCGCAATCGGCGCTCTGGGGCTCCGAAGCGCTTGGGGGAGTGGTCGCGATCGAGACCGCCGATCCCCTGCGCGGCCCGGGCATCAGCGCGCTGGCCGAATATGGAAGCCACGACAGCGTACGCGGCTCGCTTCAGGCAGCGCGGCGGCTTGGCAACTTTGGCGTGTCCGGCTCTCTTGGCTGGATCGAGAGCGACGGCATCGACAGCTTCGGCGATGACGGCGAGCGCGACGGCTTCCGCAACCGCTCGGCCAACCTGAAGGCCGTGTACGCTCCTCTCGATTCCACCCAGCTCGGCCTGGTCGGCCACTGGATCGACGGGACAAGCGAGTTCGACGGATTCGATCCGGCCACCTTCCGCCGCGCCGATACTCTGGACTCGACCAAGAACCGCATCTTCGCGGTGCGTGGCTGGGGCTCCCATGAATGGAGCGGCTGGTCGTTGCTGGCGGAGGCAAGCTATCTCGACAGCCGCAACCGCAATCGTCTCGAAGATGAGTCGCTCAACAGCACGTTCGGAGAGCGGCTGGGCCTGAGCGGCCAGCTGTCGAAGCAGCTGGGCGGCCACCGCCTCACAGGCGCCATTGAGCATGAAGCGGAGGACTTCCGCGCCGAGGATCAGGCGTTCTTCGGAGCGACCGACCAGGAGCAGTCGCGCGACCTCACCGCCTTTGTCGGGGAGTGGCGAGCGCAATGGTCGCCCTCCTTCGACACCGACCTCGCGGTTCGGCACGACAGCTTCAGCGCGTTCAAGGACGCGACCACCTTACGCGCGTCCGCTATCTTTCGGCCGTCGGAGAAGGTCACTCTGCACGCCGCCTACGGCGAGGGGATCGCGCAGCCGACGTTCTTCGACCTGTTCGGATTCTTTCCCGGATCTTTCGCCGGGAATCCTGATCTTCGCCCCGAAAGATCAAGGGGTTGGGAGCTTGGGCTAAGGTGGCGTGGAAGCAGCGCATCCGCTGGAATCACCGGGTTCACCAACCGGCTGAAGGATGAGATAGTCGACGTCTTCGACTTTACGACCTTCCTCTCGAGCACCGAGAACGCGACCGGAAAGAGCAGGCGCAGGGGCATCGAGTTGGAGGCCGGATACCGGTTCGGCAAGCTTGCCGAGCTTTCGCTCAACTACACCTACCTCGACGCGGACGAGGCTCAGGTAGCTGGAGCAGACCTGGTCCGCGAAGTCCGTCGCCCCAGGCACAGCGCGAATGCCTACCTCACCGGCGAGCGGGGTCCCTTCCGCTGGGGAGCGAGCCTCGCCTTTGTCGGAAGCCGCAAGGACCTGGATTTCGACAGCTTCCCGGCGCAGCGGGTAAGGCTGGAGGATTATGTGCTTGGGTCCGCGCGATTGGGGTATCGCCTGACGGAGCGGGTTGAGGCTTATGGCCGGATCGAGAACGCCTTCGACGCCGACTATCAGGACGTGGCCGGCTACAATACAGCGGGGCGGACCGTCTATGCCGGCCTTCGTTTTAGCCTCGGCGATTAGCCTCGCCTTCAGCGGCGCAGCGGCGGCAGCTCCCGCCCGGGTCGCCTCGCTGAACCTGTGCACGGACGAATTGCTGCTCATGCTCGCCGATCCCGGACGGATCGTCTCGGTGACGCACCTTTCCCAGAAGCAGGCCGAGACGCCGCTGTGGGAGCAGGCTCGGCGCTATAGAAGGAACGACGGCAGCCTACTCTCGGTGGCGCCGCTGAAGCCGGACCTGGTGCTGACCATGGGCGGAGGCGGACGGGACAGTGTGGGAATCGCTCAAAGGCTCGGGATCAGGACATTGGACCTCCCCTACCCCCAGAGCCTGGACGATATCGAGCGGAGCGTCAGCCAAGTGGCCGATGCCCTCGGGCGGCCCCAGGCCGGCAGACAGGTGCTGGCGCGGATCGCCGCCTTGCGCGGCAGCGCTCCCTCCAGGACGCGCGATACCGTCTGGCTCGGCGGCGGCGGACGCAGTGTCGCGGCGGACGGGTTGGCGGCGGACTGGATGCGGCTTGCAGGCTTTGGGCAAAGGCGGCTGAAGGGGGACCGGATTTCGCTCGAGCAATTGCTGTCGAGCCCGCCTACGATCCTGCTCAGGAGCGACTATCGGAGCGGGCAATATTCAGGGGAGCAGCGGTGGCTCGCGCATCCCCTTGTCAGGCGAGCCAGCAACTCCCGAACCATCACGACCGACGGACGACGCTGGACCTGCATGGGGCCTCTGATGATCGACGAGGTCGTTCGGCTGCGGCGGGAGCTGAGGCGGTGAGGACCTTTCATTCGGTCGCTCTCGCGATCGCCTTGGCGGCCGCCTTTTTGGCGTCGTTGCTGACGCCGTGGAGCCCGATTTCCTCTCTGGGCGAGAGCCTCGCGGCGGACATCCTGGTCCAGCTACGGCTGCCGAGGGCGCTTCTGGCGCTGACCTACGGGGCTATGCTGGGAGCATCGGGCGCCGCGATCCAGGCCTTGTTCGCCAATCCGCTCGCTTCGCCCGATCTTACCGGCACGACGAGCGGGGCCGCACTGGGCGCCGTGATCACCGCCTATCTGCTGGGCTTTTCGGCGCCTCTGCCGGTGTCGCTCGGTTCGGTGATGGGCGCATTGGGAGCGCTTGCACTTCTCCTGCTCCTTGCAGGTCCGAAGGCGGAAACCGCGACGTTGCTCCTGGCAGGGCTTGCGATAAGCGCTCTGGCCGGCGCTCTGACGACGTTGGCGCTTGCCCTCGCCCCCTCCCCTTTCGCCTTCTACGACGCCTATGATTGGCTGATGGGATCGCTCGTCGACCGAAGCCTTGGCCAGGCCGCCTTCGCCGCTTTGCCGGCCTTGCTATGCATAGCCCTTTTGCTGCGCCTCCGGCCCGCGCTCGACAGCCTCACCCTCGGCGAGGAAGTGGCTCAGGCGATCGGGCACGATATCGCTCGAGTACGCCTCTGGACGATCTGCCTCACCGCCCTCGGCGTCGGAGCCTGCGTCGCGATCTGCGGCGCGATCGGCTTCATCGGATTGGTTGCGCCGATCTTCGCGCGGCGCCTCACGTCGGGTCATCCGGGCGGCGCGATCGCGCCTGCAGCTTTGATCGGCGGAGCATTGCTGCTGGCGGCGGATCTGGCCGTCCGCACTGCACCGCTCGGGCGCACCGTACCCATCGGCGTGCTCACCGCCCTTCTCGGCGCCCCCTTCTTCCTGTGGCTGGTGGCGCATATGCGCTGGAGGCTGAGCCGGTGACGGCGCTGGTGGAAGCGGTGGGGCTCGCCATTCCGGGGAGACTAGCGGAGACGTCGCTCACATTGCAGGAGGGCGAACTGGTCTGCCTCGTCGGCCCCAACGGAAGCGGCAAGACGAGCCTGTTGCACGCGCTGGCCGGAGTAGGGTCGCCTCAAGGAGAGGTGCGGATCGGCGGCGAAAACCCGAAGGGGCTTCACCCGGACCGGCGGCAGCAACTCCTTACCTTCCTGCCTGCCTCTCGGGACATCAGATGGCCGCTGAAGGCAAGGGATCTCATAGGGCTCGGTCTTCCCGAACAAGCGCGGGACAGCCTGCTGGATCGACTTGCCCGCCATCTCGACCTGGCGGATTTGATGGACCGGCGCGTGGATCGGCTCTCCACCGGCGAGCGAAGCAGGGTGCTCATCGCCCGGGCCCTCGCAGCTGATCCCAAGCTCCTGCTGCTGGACGAACCTACGGCGAACCTGGACCCGCTCTGGCAGCTCAGGCTGATCGATTATCTCCAAGACATCGCCCGTACCGGCGGCCGCACAGTGCTGCTTGCGGTGCACGACCTTGATATCGCCCGCCGCTGTGCCGGCAGGATGCTGATCATGAGCGGCGGACGAGTGCAAGCGGATGGCAGGTCCGCAGAACTGCTGGCAGGACCCGCGATACCGAACATTTTCGGCATCGAGCATGTTGGCGGAGACTGGCGCCCCGTCGCCTAGGCTGCGGGCGGGTCCGCGATCATCGCGGTAAAGTTCGCCTCCGCCGCGAGCTTGCCATCGACCGAGGCGCGGCCGGCGAATTTGCAGACGGTGGAACGCTTCTGAACGAATTCCACTTCGAGGCGAAGCAGCACCCCAGGCTCCACGGGCTGGCGGAACTTGGCGCCGTCGATGGCCATGAAGTAAACGAGCTTGCCCGAACCGGCGAGCCCCAGCGACTCCACCGCGAGGACGCCCGCCGCCTGGGCAAGAGCCTCCACGATCAGCACTCCGGGCATGATCGGGCGGCCGGGGAAGTGGCCGTTGAAGAAGTCCTCGTTGATCGTCACTGCCTTGATGGCAGTGATCGACTTATCGACGACCAGCTCCTCGACGCGGTCCACGAGGAGCATCGGGTAGCGATGCGGCAGCGCCGCCATCACCCGCTCGATATCGAACGGACCGACGGCGGCGCCACTGGTTTCTAGATTCACCGCCCGGTGGGCTGTTGCTGCTGCGGCAGCGGAGTGACGCTGACGCTCGGGAGCTGCTGGTTGAGTGCGGCAAGCACTTCAGCGGTAACCTCCAGAGCCGGCGCGTGAGCGAGCGTTGCGTTGGTATCCACCGCAAGATTGGCTCCGCGAGCGTTCATCACCTGGCTGATGATCGGATTCAGCCGAGCGTTGATCTGGCGCAGAACGTTCGCCCTGCTCGACTGGATGTTTTGCTCGAGCCGCTGCAGTTCCTGGTTGGCCGTGTTCTGGCGCGTCTGAAGGGCGGTTATGCGCTGCTGGAGAGCGGTCTCGGCGGCAGTGCGGGCGGCACCCTGCTGGTTGGCAGCGGCACGGGCCGCCTGCTCGATCGACTGCCCTTCCGTCTGAATAGGCTGCCCCAGCGCCTGGGCGCGCTGCTGCGCCGCATTTACTTGCGATTGGAGCTGCGTCTGCGCGGCGCGGCATGCATTGCAGTCACGATAGATGCGGTCGCTGTCGACGACGACGATGGTGGCTGCCGGCGCGCGTTGCGCCAGCGCAGCGCCAGGCATGGCGAGGGAGAGGGCGGCAAGAGCCGCGCCGAAGGCGATTTTGTTCATTAGAATGCAGTCCCTACGTTAAAGGTGAAAAGCTTGGTGTCGTCCCCTTCGTACTTGAGAAGGGCCTTGGCTATATCGATCCTGAGCGGCCCGAATGGCGAGTTCCAGTTGACTCCGAACCCGACCGACACGCGCGGCTTCCAGGTGTCGCCGAGGAAGCGTTCTTCAAAAGGTCCGGATATCGCGGTCGCAACCAGGACGGTCCCGGCGGGGCAGTCCTGACCGCCCGCTATGGGAGTGATGACAGGCGGGGTCCCGCCAGACGAACACTGCCTCAGGCCCTCTGCGTTCAGCAATGGCCGAGACAGCCGAGGATCGCCGTTTTCGAACCTGTTGGTAATCGGGTCCTTCAAGCCGAACACCGACCCCACGTCGATGAATGCCGAGGGTCGAAGCCCAAGATCCCGAAGGCCGGAGCTGAGCGGGACCTCCAGCTCTGCCCGAGCCAGATAGTATGCCCGGCCTCCGAGCGCGTCATCCGTGATCCTGTTCTTGTCCAGGATCGGCTGGTTGTTCGCGTCGAGAGGGATGCGCTGCACGCGTGGGCCGATGCCCCGGATGTCGAAGCCGCGGATCTGCGGCTCGCCCAGGTTGAAGCGGTCGGTCAATCGGACCGGGTCGATGCCCGGGCCGCGCGAATCCTCGAAGCTGTGGATGTACCCGCCTTCGAGGCTGGAGGAGAAGATGAAGCCCTTGCCGACGCTCCAGTATTTGGCTCCGCGGCCCACGGTGCGCAGGTAGCGCACATCTCCGCCAAGGCCCGCGAAGTCCTGGCTCAACGAGGCGCGCTCGCCGCGGGACGGGCGCAAGCGGTTGTTGAGGGTGTCGTAGGCCAGCGTATAGCCGATGGAGGAGGTCGTTCGCTCACCCAATGCATCGCACAAATATCTGCCGGCGAGGAGCGGGTCGCACCTGAGGTTGCCGGTTTCGTCAGCACTGAAGAAGGTGCTCCTGTCGAGCGAGACATCGTCCAGGTTCAGGCTGTAACGAAGCGCCAGAATGGCGTACTCGGTGAGCGGCACGCCCGCCCGAAGTGCACCGCCGGTGGTCGTCTGCTCGAACGTCGTGTTGCGCTCGCCGTTGCCTCTGAAGTTGAAGCTGTTGAAATCCCGGCGGTAGATATCCGCGCCGACCGCGATGTTGCGGTCGAACAGGTAGGGCTCGGTGAAGCCCAGCTCAGCAGACTTCGAATAGGTCGAATAGTTGATGCTTGCCCGGACGGTCTGACCCTTGCCCATGAAGTTGCGTTGCGCCAGCGAGAGGTTGATCAGGAAGCGCTCGAGGCTGGAGAAACCGGCGTTGAACTGAAGCTCGCCGGTCGGTCGCTCCTCGACATTGACGCCCAGGATCACTCGGTCAGGGGCGGATCCCGGCGTCTGCTCGATTTCCAGATTGTCCTGAAAGAACCCGAGGGACTGGATCCGGTCGCGAGAACGCTTCACCCGGATGGTGTTGAACGCGTCTCCCTCCGCGAGCCTGAACTCGCGCCGGACGACCTTGTCCCTGGTGTTGGTGTTGCCGTTGATGTCGATCCGCTCGACATAGACCCGCGGCGCCTCCGCGATCTTGAAAGTCACGGACATCGTACGGGTCGCCGGGTCTCTTTTGTAGTCCGGCTCCACGTCGGCGAAGGCGTAGCCGAAGATGCCTGCGGATTCGTTCAGGGACGTGACCGTGTCCTCGACGCGCTTGGCGTCGTACCAGTCGCCCTTCTTGATCCCGATGAGTGGAGTGATGGCTTCGGACGTGAAGTCCCTGATTTCGCTTTCCACAGCCACATCGCCGAACTTGTAGCGTTCGCCCTCTTCGACGACGTAGGTGATGATGAAGTCCCGCCTGTCCGGGGTGAGTTCGGCAACCGCTGAAATGACCCGGAAGTCGGCATAACCGTTGGTGAGGTAGAACAGGCGAAGCTTCTGCTGGTCGAAGGCGAGCCGATCGGGGTCGTAGCTGGTATTGCCGCTGAGGAAGCTCGTCAGGCGAGCCTGGCGAGTAGCCATTTCGGATCGAAGCTCGCTGTCTGAGAAGGCTTCGTTGCCGATGATGTTGATCTGGCGGACCTTCGACACGTCGCCTTCGTCGATCTCGAAGACTACATCAACTCGGTTCTGGTCGAGCTGGACGATCTTGGGCTCGACCCGGGCGGCGTAGCGGCCCTGGCGGCGGTACAGCTCGATGATCCGGGCAACGTCCGCGCGAGCCTTGGAGCGAGTGAAGATCTGGCGCGGCGCCAGCCGGATTTCGGGATTGATCTTGTCGTCCTTGAGGCGCTTGTTGCCTTCAAGGATGATGCGGTTGATCACGGGGTTCTCGCGGACCTGAACCGTGAGCGCGCCGGCGTTGTCGAAGATCTGAACGTCGGCGAAGAGTTCGGTCGCGTAGAGATCGCGAACCGCGGCATCGATACGCTCGGCGTCATAGGGCTCGCCGATGCGCAGGGCCATGTAGGAAATGACCGTTTCGGGCTCCAGGCGCTGATTGCCTGTGACGGTGATCGACCGGATGGTGCCGACGCCCGGCCCAGGCGCAGGCAGAGGCGCGGGCGCCGCAGGCTGCTGCGCATGGCCCGGCACCGCGGTACCGCCCAGCATCGTGCCGACCAGAAGGGCCGCGCAGAGCCTTTGTTTCTTGGAAAATGCCTTGATCGCTGTCACGCGTTCCCGCCTTCGAATATGCGGCCGATGCGGCCTGGTGTTCCCTGTATTTTTCCCGCCCTGCCCGAACCCACCTACCCGATCAACCGCCAAGGTGCTTCCACACCCCGAAGGAGGCCAGGTCGTTGAAGGTCACGAACACCATCAACGCCAGCAGCGCGGCCAGACCCGTCCTGAATGCCCACTCCTGCGCCTGCGGCTTAAGCGGCCTGCGCCGCACGGCCTCGATCGCGTAGAAAAGCAGGTGCCCTCCATCCAGCAGCGGGATTGGCAACAAGTTGATGAATCCGAGATTAATCGAGATCACCGCCATCAGCCAGAAGAAGGGAAGCCAGCCAAGGCTTGCCTGCTGGCCCGATATCTGCGCGATCTTGAGCGGCCCCCCAAGCTCCTGAACCGAGCGCTTCCCGACCACCAGCTGGCCGAGCGTCACGACCATCCCCTGGACCGTATCGGCGGTTTGACGGATGGCCTGCCCGGGAAGCTTCGAGAGGGGCAGCTTCTCCAGCGCGACCGCGTTGGAATAAACTCCCAGAGTGCCGATCTTCGCCTTGTTTCCGAACCTGTCGCTCGAGACCGTCGCGCCGGTCCTGGGCCGCAAGGAGATCTTCCGCCCTTCGCGCTCCACCACCAGGCTCATCTGTTGCTCGGGACGCAGCAGGATGTAGCCCTGTACCTCTGCGAAGTTGCGGAGCTCCCGCCCATCGATGCTGACGATGCGATCCCCGGGCGCGACCCCAGCCGCCTCGGCGGGGCCGCCAGCTACCACTCCGGTCACGATCGGTGGCGCCGTCGGATAGCCGATCGCTCCGAATATGCCCATGAACAGGAGGATCGCGAACAGGAAGTTGATGACCGGGCCCGCCGCCACGATCAGGAAGCGCTGCCAGAGAGCCTTCGCCTGGAAGGTCTGCGCCCGCTCCTCGGGCGGCAGTGCCAGCCATTCGGGAGAAGCCTGGCTGGCGGGGTTCATGTCGCCCTTGAACTTCACGTAGCCCCCCAGCGGGAGCCATCCCACCTTCCACCGGGTGCCGCGTTTATCGGTCCAGCCGGCGATCTCCTTGCCGAAGCCGATCGAGAAGGTGTCGGCCTTCACCCCGCACCAGCGGCCGACGAGGTAATGCCCCATCTCGTGGACGAAGATGAGTGGGCCGATACAGGCCAGAAAGCTCAGTATCGTCATCGCAAGGCCGGGGCTTGGGCTCAAATCTCGAACGTCCTCGTGATATCCTGGGCGCGGCGCCGGGCTTCGCTATCGATCTCCAGCACCTCGTCGAGATTCGAAGGGGGCGAAGGATCGAACGATTCCAGCGTCTTGCCCCCAATTGCGGCAATATCGAGGAAGCCGATGCGATTGTCCAGAAAGGATGCGACGGCCACTTCGTTGGCCGCGTTGAGAATCGCGGGTTTCGCTCCACCTTCCACGAGGGCGCCGTTGGCAAGAGCCAATGCCGGGAACCGTTCGAGATCCGGCTCTTCGAAGTCCAGCGAGCCGATCTTCACCAGGTCGAGCCGCTCGCAACAGGTGTGCATCCGCTCCGGCCAGGCGAGCGTGTGAGCGATCGGAATCCGCATATCCGCCGCTCCAAGCTGGGCCAGAACCGAGCCGTCGATATATTCGACCAGGCTGTGGATCACCGACTGAGGATGGACGATCACCTCCAGCGCGTCAGCGTTGAGCGGGAACAGATGGAAGGCCTCGATCAGCTCGAGCCCCTTGTTCATAAGCGTCGCCGAATCCACGGAGATCTTGGCGCCCATAGACCAATTGGGATGCGCCACTGCCTGGGGGGGCGTCACTCCGCGCATCTCCTCGATGCTCCAGGTCCTGAACGGGCCGCCGCTGGCTGTGAGGGTGACTCGGCGGACGGCGGACGGCCGAGCAGCGTCGAAGCATTGGAAGATGGCGTTGTGCTCGGAGTCCACGGGAAGGAGGCGGGACCCGCTCTCCTGTGCCGCACGCACCATCACAGCCCCGGCGGAGACCAGCGATTCCTTGTTGGCAAGCGCCACCGTGCGCCCGCCTTTCAGCGCCGCCATCACGGGTTTGAGCCCGGCGCATCCGACGATCGCGGCCATAGTCCAGTCGGCACCCGAGCCTGCGGCCTCGATGACAGCTTCAGCACCAGCGGCAACCTGTATGCCGCTCCCGTTCAGCGCCTCCTTCAATTCGGGAAGAAGGCTCTCGTCCCCGATCACCGCCTGCTCCGCTCGAACTCGCAGTACCGCTTCCGCAAGACCTGGGACGTCCCGATGAGCCGTAAGCGCCCGAACCCGGTAGCGGTCCGGCTCCCTCCCGATCAGGTCAAGGGTGGAGCGGCCGACCGACCCGGTCGCTCCAAGGATGGTGACGCTGCGCACCTCGCCGCTCACGCAGCCCATGTGCCGGCGGCGGTCACCACAAGGGCGGCGACGATGACCGGCAGCAGACCGTCGAGGCGGTCCAGCACCCCTCCGTGCCCGGGCAGGAGGGTTCCGCTGTCCTTGACCCCTGCCTGCCGCTTCACCCAGCTTTCGTAGAGGTCCCCCGCCTGGGCCAGGAGACCCATCAGCGCTCCGCTGTAAAGGAAGGCGGCGTCGAGGCGGAACAGATGGGCGGTGATCCACCCCAGAAGCGCCGCTCCAGCCATTCCCCCGATGAGGCCTGCCCAGGTCTTGTTCGGGCTGATCTTCGGCGCGAGCTTGGGTCCGCCGATCGAGCGGCCGGCGAAATAGGCGAAGGTGTCGGTCGACCAGGTGACGATCATCGCCCAGAATACCGCCTCCCAGGACAGCCAGTTGAGGATCAGCAGCGCGAAGGAAGGGATGGCGACGTAGAGGTAACCTCCCGCAAGACGCATGCTCCGGCTGACGAAGCCCAGGAGAAGCGCGAACCCCGCCGCCGCTGCGAGGCCGTACCAGACGTCGTGCGCCGGCTCTCCGTCGAATTGGGCGGACGGGAAGACCACCTCTGGAAGGAGCCACAGATTCACCGCCAGCATCGCCAGGCCGACGACGGGCCAGGTGCGGCGAAGCTTATGCATGTCGCACCACTCGATCAGCATCAGAGCGGCCGCGAGCCCCACCAAAATCCGGAAGGGCCATCCCCCGAAATAGATGGCCGCGACCGCAACCGCGATCATCGCTGCTCCGGCGGCGGCTCGAACCGGAAGGTCGGACTTTGCCGCCGCGGCTTCAGCCTCGCTCACAAGCCACCATAGCGCCGGTCTCTTGCCGCGTACTCGGCGAAAGCGGCCTGGAGCCCCTCCCCGTCGAAATCGGGCCACAGCGTCTCGACGAAGATCAGCTCGGCATAGGCTACCTGCCAGAGGAGGAAGTTGGAAAGGCGGCACTCGCCGGAAGTTCGGATGAGGAGGTCCAACGGCGGAAGGCCGCTGGTATCGAGCGCCGAATCGATCCGCCGCTCGTCGATCTCGCCCGGAGCGAGCGTTCCGGAAGCGACCTGGGCGGCAAGCCTGCGAGTCGCGTTCACAAGCTCGGCCCGAGCTCCGTAGTTGAGCGCAATCGCCAATGTCATTCGGGTGTTAGCGGCGGTCTTTGAGAGTGCGTTGTCGATCATCTTCACCAGGTCGGGCCGAAATGCGCTGTGGTCGCCGATGATCTTCAGCCGAATTCCCTCCCCGTGGAGGGCGTCCAGCTCCGCGCTGATGTAGAAGCTCAGCAAGCCCATCAGGTCGCTGATCTCGCTCTTGGGCCGCCGCCAGTTCTCGGAGGAAAAGGCGTAAAGCGTCAGGCATTCGACCCCGGCCTCGCCGGCCGCCTGGAGGACCTTGCGGGCCGCTTCTGCGCCTTGCCTGTGTCCAGCGGCCCGGGGCAGGCCCCTCGCCTTGGCCCACCGCCCGTTGCCGTCCATGATGATGGCGACGTGCCTCGGCACCTGGTCCGGCCGCGGCTCGGCCCTGGCCGGAGACGCGGTCACCGGGAGAGGATTTCCTTTTCCTTCGCGGCCGCCACCGAGTCGATCTCCTTGATGGTCTCGTCGGTGAGCTTCTGGACCTCGACCTCGAGCCGCTTGCGCTCGTCCTCGCTGATCTCGTTCTTCTTCTCGTCAGTCTTGAGAGACTCCATTCCGTCCCGGCGGACGTTCCGGACCGCGACCTTCGCCTTTTCCGAATAGCTTCCCGCGAGCTTCGCGAGCTCCTTGCGCCGCTCTTCGGTCAAGTCCGGGATGGGAAGGCGGATGTTCTGGCCGTCCGTCATCGGATTGAGACCGAGGGCCGCCGAGCGGATCGCCTTTTCCACCGCGCTGACGTTGGAGCGGTCCCATACTTGGACCGACAGCAGCCGCGGCTCCGGGGCCGAGACCGTCGCCACCTGGTTGAGCGGCATGTTCGAGCCGTAGACCTCCACATTGACCGGATCGAGCAGCGTGGTCGAGGCGCGGCCGGTGCGGAGGCCGCCCAGATCGTGCTTCAGAGCGTCGACGGCGCCCTGCATCCGGCGCTGGATATCGGACTTGTCATAGGCTGGCATGTCAGTCTCCGTTCTGGACGATCGTGGCCGTGCCCTCACCGCTCAGCACTCGGGCAAGGTTGCCCTGCTCGCGGATGTTGAACACGACGATCGGGATGTTGTTGTCTCGGCACAGGGCGACGGCGCTCGCGTCCATCACCTTCAGATTGTCGGTCAGCACCTGCTGGAAGCTGACCTCCTCGTAGCGCGTCGCGCCTTTCACCTTCTTCGGGTCGGCATCGTAGACGCCATCGACGCTGGTCCCCTTGAAGAGCGCGTCGCAGCCCATTTCGGCGGCCCTTAGCGCAGCGGCCGTGTCGGTGGTGAAATAGGGGTTTCCGGTGCCGGCGGCGAAGATCACCACCCGCCCCTTCTCCATGTGCCTGACTGCGCGGCGGCGGATATAGGGCTCGGAGATGGTTGCCATCGGGATCGCCGATAGGACGCGAGTATCGACCCCGATCTTCTCGAGCGCGTTCTGCATGGCGATGGCGTTCATCACCGTAGCGAGCATACCCATGTAATCGGCGCTTGCACGGTCGAAGCCCTGGGCGGCGCCGGCAAGGCCGCGGAAGATGTTGCCTCCGCCGACCACGAGGCAAAGCGTGTGCCCCGCTTCCCGAGCCTGCCTGATTTCCTCGGCGAGGCGAGAGGTCGTCTCGGGATCGATGCCGAACTGGCCCTCACCCATCAGGGCCTCGCCGCTAAGCTTCAGGAGGATTCGGTTGAAGCGCGTGCGCGGCATGGCTGTCATAGGGTCCGATCGATAGGTGCGGGCGAGAGCGCGGGCACCTTAGTCAGGACGTTGGGTACTGCCAACCCTTCCCTCCCCCACATTTGGGGAAGGGAAGGTGGTGGCGGCAAGGTTAAGCGGCGCGGGGCTGAGTGCCCGCCGCGGCGGCGACTTCCGCGGCGAAGTCGCTTTCCTTCTTCTCGATACCCTCGCCGAGCTGGAAGCGGACATAGGCCTTGAGCTCGATCGGGGCTCCGGCATTCTTGGCCTCGGCGTTCACCACGTCCTCGATCTTGGTCTTGTTGTCCATGACGAAGAGCTGGCTCATCAGCGCGTTTTCCTTGCGGAACTTCGCGATCGCCCCGTCGACCATCTTCGAGACGATCTCGGCAGGCTTGCCGGATTCGTTCGCCTTTTCACTCGCGATCGCGCGCTCGCGCTCGACGATGGAAGGATCCAGGTCCTCCCCGTTAAGCGCCTGGGGATTGGCAGCGGCGATGTGCATCGCAAGCTGCTTTCCGAGTGTCTCGAGCTTGGCCTTGTCGCCGGTGGACTCCAGGGCGACCAGCACTCCGATCTTGCCGAGACCCGGAGCGACGGCGTTGTGAACGTAAGGCACGACCACGCCGTCGTTCACCTGCAGAACCGCCGAGCGGCGAAGCGACTGGTTCTCGCCGATGGTGGCGATGTTGGAGGTAAGCTTCTCCTCCACGGTACCGCCGCCGGGCCAGTTCGCCGCGAGAAGTCCTTCAACATTGGCGTTGGCGGTCAGCGCGAGCCTGGCGACCGTGCTGACGAATTCCTGGAACTGCTCGTTCTTGGCCACGAAGTCGGTTTCGCTGTTCACTTCGACGACGGCGCCCCGGTTGCCCTCGACGGCGACTCCGACGAGCCCCTCGGCAGCCGTGCGGCCCGCCTTCTTTGCGGCTGCGGCAAGGCCCTTGGTTCGAAGCCAGTCGATCGCCGCTTCCATGTCGCCGCCGACTTCGTTCAGCGCCTTCTTGCAGTCCATCATGCCGGCGCCAGTGCGCTCGCGCAGTTCTTTCACGGTTGCGGCTGTGATTTCCGCCATTTTACTGATCCTCTAAAGTTGTGCCCCCGCGAAGGCGGGAGCCCAGATGCGTTTCTCGCTGGGTCCCCGCCTTCGCGGGGACACAAGCGTCAAGCTGTGGTCGCAGCCGGTTCGGCAGTTGGCTCTGCAGCTGCTTCCTCGGGCGCGGGCTCAGCAGCCGGTTCCGCAAGTGCAGCTTCCGCCGGCGGCTCGTCCATCGCTCCGATATCCACTCCGCGGGCGGCCTGGCCGCCCTGCTTGCCGGCCATCGCAGCGTCCGCAACCGCGTCGCAATAGAGGCGGATGGCCCGGCTGGCATCGTCGTTCGCCGGAACCGGGAAAGCGATTCCCTGCGGGCTGACGTTGGAGTCCAGGATCGCCACGACGGGGATGCCGAGCGTGTTGGCTTCCTTGATCGCGAGTTCCTCCTTGTTGGCGTCGATCACGAACATGACGTCAGGAATGCCGCCCATGTCCCTGATGCCGCCCAGCGAAAGCTCCAGCTTGTCGCGCTCGCGGGTGAGCTGGAGAACTTCCTTCTTAGTGAGGCCCGCAGTGTCGCCCGAAAGCTGCTCCTCAAGGCTCTTGAAGCGCTTGATCGAGTTGGAGATCGTCTTCCAGTTGGTGAGCATCCCGCCCAGCCAGCGATGGTTGACGAAATGCTGGCCCGAGCGGCGCGCTGCCTCGGCGATCGGCTCCTGAGCCTGGCGCTTGGTTCCGACGAACAGCACCTTGCCGCCCGAAGCCGAGGCCTGGCGGACGAAATCGAGAGCACGCGCGAAGAGCGGCACGGTCTGCGAAAGATCGATGATATGAACCCCGTTCCGCTCGCCGAAGATGTACGGCTTCATCTTCGGGTTCCAACGGTGGGTCTGGTGGCCGAAATGCGCTCCGGCCTCGAGCAATTGCTGCATGCTAACGTCGGTTGACGCCATGTGTATCTTCCTTTCCGGTTATACCTCTGCGAAGCCGAGAAGCGGGACCCGATCGGATCGAGCCCAACCACCGGTATGATGGCTACGCATGTGGAATGCGGGCGCACTTAGCCGCCCCCCCCGTCAAAATCAAGCATTGACAGCTGGAACAAAGCATGAACATACATGCCGCAGAAGGGGAAAAGCTATGACTCACCTGGCGGTAACATTGTTCTTCATGACGATCTTCGCAGGCGCAGGGCTTGCGCTTCAGCTGATCGTGAGAGGGAGCTGGCGGGAGATCGCCCGGGGCCTCAAGGCCCAGCGTCCCTGCCCGCGCTTCACGGTAACGCTTCGTCCCCTGGCGACCTCCGCACTCGCTCCGGGGCGGCCCGCCGCTGCTTCTTGACCTTGCCGTAGGCGGCGATGCTGAACGGGATAGAGGCTGCGTAGAGGATCGCCGTGACGCTGAGCGTCTCCCAGGGCGCGGAGAGCAAGGCGGCCCCGATCAGGGCGATGACGACGATCGCTCCGAAGCGCACGTGGCTCCGGAGCCTCAACGAATTCCACGAAAAGGTCGCCAGGTTCGAGACCATCAAGAAGGCCACGAGAGCAGCCCAGGGAACCACCAGCAGCGGCTCGTGAAAAATCTCCGCGCCCGTCCAAAGCCACAGGAACAGCGGCAGGAGAGCAAGGCCAGCCCCTGCCGGAGCCGGAATGCCCGTGAAAAAGCCGGCCGATTTGTGCGGCTGCTCCTCCGCATCGATGTTGGCGTTGAAGCGGGCCAGCCGAAGCGCCCCGCATACCGCATGTGCAAGAGCCACCACCCAGCCGTAGCGCTCCCAAAGCTCCTGAGCCGCCGGGTCGCCGCCCAGCCGCTCCAGCATCCACTGGTAAAGGATGATCGCCGGAGCGACCCCGAAAGCGGTGACGTCGGACAAGGAGTCGAGCTCCGCTCCAAACCTGCTCTGGCCCTTCAGAAGGCGGGCGATGCGACCGTCCATCATATCGAGGAACGCTGCAAGGATGATCGCGGCGGCAGCCTTCTCCCACTCCCCGGCAATGCCGTAGCGGACTGCGAACAGGCCCGAGCAGAGGGCCAGGGAGGTGATCGCGTTTGGAACCAGGGTCCGGAGCGGAATGCCTCGGGGCGTCCGGACTCCCTGGTTCACTGGCTGAAGCCCTCGATGACGTCGGAAACGCCTGCCCTCCCGACGATCGTCTCACCGGCCATGGTGCGCTGTCCGAGGATGACCTGCGGCTCCGTCCCTGCGGGGAGGTAGACGTCCACCCGGCTTCCGAAGCGGATCAAACCGACGCGCTGGCCCGCGGCAACGCTGTCCCCCGGCTTCACCCAGGGCACGATCCGCCGGGCGACAAGGCCGGCGATCTGCGTAAAGCCGACGCGAAGGCCGTTCGGAGCGGCCACCAGGATATGCTGACGCTCATTGTCCTCGCTCGCCTTGTCGAGGTCGGCGTTCAGGAACTTGCCGGGGATATAGACGACGCGAGTTATCTCCCCGGCGATCGGAGCCCGGTTGATGTGAACGTCGAACACGCTCATGAAAATGGAGACGCGCGAGACCGGCTCTTCGCCAAGCCCCCCCTCGCCTCTGAGCTCCGGCGGCGGCGGAACCTTGGTTATCATCGTCACCAGACCGTCGGCCGGAGCGACGATCAGCCCTTCTCCCTGAGGGGTGGTTCGGATCGGATCGCGGAAGAAGGCCGCGACCCACAAGGTCACTCCAGCCATTGGCCAGGCCAGCGTCTCCCAGCTCAGCAGAGCGAAGAGCAGGCATATGCCTGCGGAGATCACCGCGAACTTGCGCCCTTCCGGATGTACCGAGGGCAGGCGGTAGCGGACGTTGGTGGTGACGAGGTCCGGCTTTTCTAGTGATGTCATGGTCCGGTCTTTAGGACCAAGGGGCAGTCGAGACAACCGCAGGGGCAGGTCCGGTTGATCGGCGCGGCCTCACCGCCTACAGGCGCGGCAACGAACATCAGGGCAAGGACGCGCGACCCAAATGGCCAAGATCAAAGTGAAGACCCCCGTCGTCGAAATCGACGGCGACGAAATGACCCGCATCATCTGGCAGTGGATCCGCGAGCGGCTGATCCAGCCCTATCTGGACATCGACCTGCTCTATTTCGATCTCGGCGTCGAGAAGCGCGACGAGACGGAGGACAGGATCACGGTCGAGGCGGCCGAGGCGATCAAGAAGTACGGCGTAGGCGTCAAATGTGCGACCATCACTCCCGACGAAGCGCGGGTCGAGGAGTTCGGCCTCAAGAAGATGTGGAAGTCGCCCAACGGCACGATCCGCAACATTCTGGGCGGAGTGGTCTTCCGCGAGCCGATCGTGATCCAGAACGTGCCTCGGCTGATCCCCGGCTGGACCGACCCGATCGTGGTCGGCCGCCATGCCTTCGGCGATCAGTACAAGGCGACCGACTTCAAGGTGCCCGGACCAGGCAAGCTGCGCATGGTCTGGGAAGGCGCCGACGGCCAGCGTATCGAGGAGGAGGTGTTCGACTTCCCTGGCGCAGGCGTCGCCATGGGCATGTACAATCTAGAGGAGTCGATCCGCGACTTCGCCCGAGCGAGCTTCAACTACGGCCTCAACCGCGGCTGGCCGGTTTACCTCTCCACCAAGAACACGATCCTGAAAGCCTATGACGGCACGTTCAAGGACCTGTTCCAGGAGGTGTTCGACAATGAATTCAAGGATAAATTCGCCGAAGCGAAGATCGTCTACGAACATCGACTGATCGACGACATGGTCGCATCCGCCCTCAAATGGAGCGGCAAGTTCGTCTGGGCCTGCAAGAATTACGACGGCGACGTGCAGTCGGACATGGTCGCCCAGGGCTTCGGCTCGCTCGGCCTCATGACTTCGATCCTGATGACGCCGGACGGGAAGACGGTGGAGGCGGAAGCCGCGCACGGCACCGTCACCCGCCACTTCCGGATGCACCAGCAGGGCAAGGCCACCTCGACCAACCCGATCGCCTCCATCTTCGCCTGGACGGGCGGCCTCAAATATCGCGGCAAGTTCGACGAAACGCCCGAGGTGACTCGCTTCGCCGAGACGCTGGAGCGCGTCTGCGTCGAGACGGTGGAACAGGGACAGATGACCAAGGACCTCGCAATCCTGATCGGCCCCGAGCAGAGCTGGATGACCACCGAGCAGTTCTTCGAGGCGATCCGGGCCAATCTGGAGAAGGCGATGGCTTCCTCCTCGTGACGAAAAAGGAAACAGGGCGGCGCAACGCGAGGCTGGAAGTGCGCCAGGCAGTTCCGGCCGACGTTCCCGGGATCGTCGCACTGGTGGATCGGGCTTACGACCGAATCTCCGGCTACAGCCGGGGCATGGTGCGTGGTCAGATCAACAATTATCCGGAGGGCCAGTTCGTCGCCCTCTACGAGGGCAAGATCGCCGGCTATTGCGCCACCATGCGGCTGGACGAGCGGCTTGCGCTTGCTCCTCACAGCTGGGACGAGATCACCAACGACGGCTTCGGCTCGCGCCACGACCCGACCGGCGACTGGCTGTACGGCTTCGAGATGTGCGTCGATCCCGACCTTCGCGGGGTGCGCATCGGCCAGAGGCTCTACGACATACGAAAGTCGCTCGCCGAGCGGCTCGAGCTGAAGGGCATAGTCGTCGGCGGCAGGATCCCGGGCTACTCGCGCCAGCGCCGCAAGGCCAGTGGCCCCGAGGCCTATCTTGAGCAGGTGCAGACCGGCAAGCTTCGGGATCCGACCCTCGGTTTCCAGCTGCGCAACGGCTTCGAACCGATTGGAATTCTCAAGAACTACCTCCCGGAGGACAAGGCGTCCGCGGGCTTTGCGGCGCACATGGTGTGGCGCAACCCCTATGTCGATGCCAGCGAGCCGGTACAGTTCCGGGTGCCGCGCGACGTGGAAAGCGTCCGGATCGCCACCTGCCAGTTCCAGGCGCGGGCGGTCGCGAACTTCGAGGAGTTCGTCCACAACGTCGAATATTTCGTGGACGTAGCGTCGGACTACCGCGCCGACTTCATCGTCTTCCCGGAGCTTTTCACCCTGCAGCTGCTGGCGTTCGAAAAGGCCAAGCTGTCGCCGATGGAAGCGATCGACAAGCTGACGGACCATACGCCCAAGCTGACCGCGGAGCTGTCGCGAATGGCGCTGCGCTACAACATCAACATCATCGGCGGATCGCACCCCACCCGCACCGACGACGGCGACATCCAGAACGTCGCCTATGTGTGCCTTCGGGACGGCTCCGTCCACGCACAGGAGAAGATCCACCCTACCCCGAACGAGCGCTACTGGTGGAACATCACGGGCGGGGAGCGGATCGACGCCATCCAGACCGATTGCGGGCCGATCGGAGTGCTTATCTGCTACGACAGCGAGTTCCCCGAGCTTGCCCGGCGCCTGGTCGATGAAGGTGCCCGGATCATCTTCGTCCCCTTCTGCACCGACAGTCGCCAGGGCTATCTGCGCGTTCGCTACTGCAGCCAGGCGCGGGCGATCGAGAACCAGTGCTACGTCGTCCTCTCCGGCAACGTCGGGAACCTGCCGAACGTCGATAACATGGACATACAGTACGCGCAGAGCTGCATCCTCACGCCCTGCGACTTCCCGTTCGCGCGCGACGGGATCGCCGCCGAGGCCAGCGAGAATGTCGAGACGCTCACCATCTCCGACGTGAACCTGGCCGACCTGACCTGGGCCCGCGCAGAGGGGACCGTGCAGAATCTGAGCGACCGCCGGTTCGACCTCTACCGAATCCACTGGAACCCGAACCCGCAGAGCGAGCGGCCGCCGACCTCGCAGCCGACCACAGGCACGGATACGCCGGGCGGGGGCTAGGCTTCCGGCGAGCGAGCGTGCTCGGCGCGGAGTCCGAAACCGATAAAGGCCGCTGGGAGCCTCCGGAGCAGCGGGAACCGGTCCATCAGCCGCAGCAGGAACGCCGGCTTCACCGGCCCCGCCTGCCGGGCGAGCAGCCGGCCGATGGTGCGCTTCTGAGCTGCGTTCTGGAACGCCTGAACCGCCCGCACCGCCGGCAGGCGCCGCTTCTCCACCTTCGGAAGTAGCGGATCGAGATCCGCTCCTCGCGCCATGGGCCCGGCCAGGATGTTGGCAGCCGCGACCGCATCCTGGATGGCGACGTTGATGCCCACTCCCCCGATAGGAGACATTGCATGGGCCGCATCGCCGATGACGAGCAGGTCTCAAGCACCGTCGTTCGCACCCCGGCGCGAGCGAGGAGCAGCCCCGCCATCATTCCTGCCGGTCCGCCGCCGACGATGCACAGATGCTTTTTGTCCCCCGCCATTGCTGACATCGTGTCGTTTTGCGGCATAAAGGCAAGATGGCGACCGAATTCCAGACTTCCGGCTTCAGCGACGCCCTCGTGATCCTCGGCGCCGCCGGAATCGTCATCCCGGCATTCGCGCGCTTCCGCATCAGCCCGATCATAGGCTTCATCCTGGTGGGCCTTCTGGTCGGACCCGCGGGCCTGGGTGCGATGACGGACGAGGTGCCCTGGCTCAATTACATCACCATCTCGAACCCGGAGGCGGTCGAGCCGTTCGCCGAATTCGGGATCATCCTGCTGCTGTTCGCAATCGGAATGGAACTGTCGTTCCGAAGGCTCTGGACGATGCGCAGGCTGGTATTCGGAGTGGGAGCCGCCGAAGTGCTGCTTTCGGCGCTGCTGATCGGAGGCACGCTCCACCTGATCGGCCAGAGTCTGACCGGATCGGTGGCTCTCGGCCTCGCGCTGGCGCTTTCCTCCACGGCTATAGTCCTTCCGCTGGTCGGCACCACCAGCGCCGTCGGCCGCTCTGCCTTGGCGATGCTGCTGTTCGAGGATGTGGCCATCGTCCCGATCATCTTCGCCCTGGGCGCAATGGCTCCCTACGCGAACCAGGAGGGAATGAGCGGCCTCACCAACACCTTCCTGCTCGGCGCGGTCGTGGTTGCGGCGATGCTGGTGCTTGGCCGGTTCATCCTTCCCCGGCTCTTCGCCCAGGCGGCTCGGGCGAAAAGCCCCGAGCTGTTCCTGGCGGCAAGCCTGCTGGTCGTGATCGTCGCCAGCCTCGCGACCACGGCAGTCGGCCTGTCGGCGCTGATGGGAGCGCTCCTCGCCGGCATATTGATCGCGGAGACCGACTACCGGAGCGAAGTCGAGGTCATCACGGCCCCGTTCCGCGGGCTCGCACTCGGCATCTTCCTGATCACTGTCGGAATGAGCGTCGACATGCGCCTGGTGGCCTCCAACTGGGAGTCGATCTTGCTAGCGGTTGTCGGCGTACTGCTGGTCAAGACCGTCGTCACCACCATGCTGCTCCGGCTCAATGGGGCACGGATGAGCGTCGCGGCGGAGGCAGGGGTGCTGATGTCGTCGCCTTCGGAGACGACCCTGATCGTGCTTGGCGCCGCCGCCGCAGCCCAGCTGATCCGCCCCGAGACCGCCGCGTTCTGGCAGATCGTTACCGCGCTGGGGCTGACGATCACTCCCCTTTTGGCGATGCTGGGCAGGTTCGCAGGCCGGAGGGTCGATCAAGCCTCCCCCGTCGAGTTCCCGACAGCGGGCGCAATGGCGGACGAAGCGCCGGTGGTGATCATCGGCTTCGGGCGGGTCGGAAGGCTGGTGGCCGAAATGCTCGAGGCGCATGGCCGCCCCTATTACGCGGTCGATTCGGATATCGACACGGTCGCTGCGGCCCGGCGCGATGGATTGCCGGTGATGTTCGGGGACATATCCCGGCCGGAGCTGATCGACCGGCTGAACCTGGGCCATGCGAGCGCGCTGGTGCTGACGATGGATGCCCCTGTGCTGACGGTGCGCCTGACCAAGAAGGTGCGGGCGTGGTGCCCGGGGCTGACGGTGGTCGCCCGAGCCCGCGACGCGGCGCACGCGGCCGAGCTTTACCGCGCGGGCGCCACCGACGCCGTGCCGGAGACGCTGGAATCCTCGCTTCAGCTTTCCGAAGCGGTGCTCGTCGATCTCGGCATCGCGATGGGGCCGGTCATCGCGTCGATCCACGAGAAGCGCGCCGAGCTGCGCAAGGAGATCATGGAGCTCGGGCAGCTGGATCAAGAGCCGAAGCTGGAGCGGCGGCGCCTGCGCGACGCTCTCAAGCCGCGATAGCTTCCTCGTTCAGCGCCGAGCGGAGGGCCGCGAGGGCCTCTTCCGCCTTGCTTCCATCCGGCCCGCCGCCTTGGGCCATGTCGGGCCGGCCTCCGCCGCCTTGCCCGCCCAGCTCCGCAACGGCTCTTCGAACGAGATCGACAGCGTTGCGGCTGCCGGTAAGGTCGTCGGTGACTCCGACGGCAACGGTGGCGCGGCCATCGTTGAGCCCGACGATCGCGACGACCCCGGACCCGACTCGCTGCTTGGCCTCGTCGACAAGGCCGCGGAGCCCCTTGGGATCGAGACCTTCGATGATCTGGCCGATGAAGCCGTGGCCGCCGACCTGCTCCGGACCCTGGGCCTGGGTACCCGCGCTGCCGCCACCCAGCGCGAGCGCCTTCTTCGCGTGGGTGAGCTCGCGCTCAAGGCGGCGGCGCTCCTCGAGCAGAGCGGCGACGCGCGCCGGCACCTCCTCGGGTAGCGACTTGAGAGCGGCGGCGGCTTCCTTGAGCCGGTTTTCGCGTGCGGTGAGCCAGCCTCGCGCAGCCTCTCCGGTCAATGCCTCGATCCGGCGTACTCCCGAAGCGACGGCGCTCTCCGACACGATCTTCAAGAGCTGGATGTCCCCAAGCGCATTGACGTGCGTGCCCCCGCACAGCTCCACCGAATAGCTCGCCTCCTCGCCGCGGCCCATCGAGAGGACCCGGACCTCGTCGCCGTATTTTTCGCCGAACAGCGCCATCGCCCCGGCCGAGATCGCCTCGTCCGGACTCATGAGGCGGGTTGTGACCTCGTCGTTCTCGCGGATGTGGCGGTTCACCTCGGCCTCGACGGCTTCGATGTCTTCCTGCGTGAGCGCCTTAGGATGGGCGAAATCGAAGCGGAGGCGGTCGGGCGCCACCAGGCTGCCCTTCTGGGTGACATGGCCGCCGAGGCGATGGCGAAGCGCTGCGTGGAGGAGGTGGGTGGCGCTGTGGTTGGCGCGGATTCGGGCGCGGCGATCCACGTCGACCTGCTGGTGGAGCGTGTCTCCCACCGAGATCGTCCCTTTGCCGACCGTGGAGTGGAGCGCGTGCAGGCGGCCCAGCGGCTTCGACGTGTCGTGAACGATAGCCATGAAGTCGTTGATATTGCTGAGCACCCCGGCGTCGCCCATCTGGCCGCCGCTCTCTCCGTAGAAGGGTGTCTGGTTGAGGACGAAAATGACCTCGTCGCCGGCCTCGGCACGCTCTATCCGGGTGCCGTCCTTTACGATGGCCAGCAGCTGCCCTTCGCCCTCATGCCCCGAATAGCCGGTGAATTCGGTGGAGCCATACTCCTCGGCGATGTCGAACCAGAGGTCGTCGGACGCTTTCTCCCCCGAACCCTTCCAGGCGGCCCGGGCGGACGCCTTCTGCTCGGCCATGGCGGCGTCGAAGCCTGCCCGGTCCACTCCGAAGCCCTGGGCGCGAAGCGCGTCTTCGGTGAGGTCGTAGGGGAATCCGTACGTGTCGTAGAGCTTGAAGGCCACCTGGCCGGGAAGGGTGTCGCCGGGCTTCATCGAGCTGGTTGCTTCGTCGAGCAGGCGAAGACCCTTGTCGAGGGTCTGGCGGAAACGGGTTTCCTCCAGCTTCAGAGTCTCCTCTATCAGCGGCTGCGCCCGGACCAGTTCCGGGTAAGCCGCGCCCATCTCCGCAACCAAAGCGGGGACCAGCCGGTGCATCAGCGGTTCGGAGGCGCCAAGGATATGCGCGTGGCGCATGGCCCGGCGCATGATCCGACGGAGCACATAGCCCCTGCCCTCGTTCGCCGGCAGAACGCCGTCCGCGACGAGGAAGCCCGAGGCGCGCAGATGGTCGGCGATGACCCGGTGACTCGCTTGCCGCTTGCCGTCGGTCTGGGTGCCGGTGAGTTCACCGGAGGCGGAGATCAGCGCTCTGAAGCTGTCGATGCCATAGTTCGACCGAGCCCCCTGGAGCAGGGCAGCGACGCGCTCCAGGCCCATGCCCGTGTCGACGGAGGGCTTCGGGAGGTTGGCGACGCTGCCGTCGGCGAAGCGCTCGAACTGCATGAAGACGAGGTTCCAGAATTCCAGGAAGCGATCGCCGTCCTCGTCCGGCGAGCCTGGGGGCCCGCCGGCCAGATCCTTGCCTTGATCGTAGAATATCTCGGTGTTCGGACCGAACGGGCCGGTGTCCCCCATCGACCACATATTGTCAGGATGACGAACGATTCGAGCTTCGTCGATTCCGGCGATCTTGCGCCACAGTGAAGCGGCCTCGTCGTCGGTCGGATGGACGGTGACCCACAGACGCTCCTTCGCGAAACCAAGCTCCCCTGTGATGAAGCGCCAGGCGAATTCGATCGCGCCTTCCTTGAAGTAATCGCCGAAGGAGAAATTCCCGGGCATTTCGAAAAAGGTGTGGTGCCGGGCGGTGTAGCCGACGTTGTCGAGGTCGTTGTGCTTACCCCCGGCGCGAACGCACTTCTGGGTTGAGGTAGCGCGCGAGTACGGGCGAGTCTCGAGGCCGGTGAACACGTTCTTGAACGGCACCATGCCGGCGTTGACGAACATGAGCGTCGGGTCGTTGTGAGGCACCAGGGGTGCCGAGGGCACGACTGCGTGACCCTGCGCTCCGAAAAAGTCGAGGAAGGAGCGGCGGATGTCGTTGGTCGAGGCCATTCGCGCGATGTAAGGGAGCGCGCCTGAGGGGGCAAGCGAGGAGCCGGATCAGAGTCCGGGCGTCGCGGTCCCGTTGCTGACGGACTGAACCGCTGTTGGGCCCGTCTCGGCAAGCTCCGGCTCTTCCTCATCCAGTGACACCGGATAGCTCGAGTAGCGGTTGATATCGCGGATCTCCGCGAAGCTCAGCGCCCTGGAGGCGTGCTCTTCCGCCTGGGCGATGATCAGATCCGCGGTGGGGGTTGAGGAGGAGGGCGCGTAGGGGCTGCCATAATCGACCATCCCGGAGTCGGGGCCGGGGGCTAACTCATCCGGAAAAACGCCGCATCCGGCGCAACGGGCCTCGAGGCCGATCTCAGCCACGGCGGCCTCCATCAACGGCTCCGCGCCGGGCCGGTGGCTCTGATTCGGCACCAGGTCCGCATGGAAGCTCGATCGGGACGAGGGGGTGCTGTAATAAGCGGGATTGATCTCGCTGACGGCGCTGCTTCCGAGATAAAGCCCGAGCGCGGCTCCCGCGACGGCTATTCCGCCGATGGCAGAGAGCTTTGTCGACTTAGCCATGGCTCACCATCCAGCTCTCAGTTGATCCTGATGCTAAAACGGATGGAGCGGTTATGCGTTCCGCAGGCGTTCCACTGGCGGGTCGGCAGGAGCCTCAGCTTGGATGAGCTTCCGCAACCGTCGACTCGTCCCGCACCAGAGCGGCGCCTTCGGCATGTTCGCCCCTCGAGATGACCACGGCCGCGGTAAGGTCGCCGGTGACGTTGAGGGTCGTCCTGCACATGTCCAGGAAGCGGTCGACTCCGAGCACGATCCCGATGCCTTCGGGAGGAACTCCGACCATTCCAAGGATCAGCGCGATCACCGGAAGGGACCCTGCGGGCACGCCCGCGGTGCCGATGCCGCCGAGGATGCACATCAGCAGCACCACGACCTGCTGGGTTATGGTGAGATCGACCCCGAAGAACTGCGCCAGGAACAGGACCGTCACCCCCTCGAAGATGGCGGTGCCGTTCTGGTTGGCGGTGGCGCCGATGGTGAGGACGAACTGCGACACCCGCGGGGGCAGGCGCAGGTCGTTGTTGGCGACCCGGATGGCGGTCGGCAGGGTTGCGTTGGACGAGGCGGTCGAAAAGGCCATCACCATCGCTTCCTGGCTCTGGCGGAAGAACCAGATCGGGGAGACTCCCCCGAGGAGCTTGAGCGCGATCGGGTAGACGATGAACATG
>DASYWC010000098.1:0-19733 GCA_035936615.1 Allosphingosinicella sp.
GGGGCAGAGGTTGTTGTCGATATACCGCTTGTAGCGGTCGAGCGGTGCGAGGAAGCGCCGCACCACATCGTAGAGAGGCACGTCGTGATTGCCGGGAACCGCCAGCACCTTGAAGCCGGCGGCCCTCAGGCGGTTCAGATAGGCCGAAGCGTCCTTGAACTGCTGAACGCGCGCGCGCTGAGTGAAGTCGCCGCTGATGATGACGAGATCGGGCTGGCGCTCCTGAAGCCAGGCTTCGGTGGCCCGGACGATCTTCGGATCGTTCGCGCCGAAATGAATGTCGGAGAGGTGAGCTATACGGGCCATAGCCTGCTAACGAGCCGCGGCTCGGCGGGTTTCAGGACCAATCGCGGCGGTAGCGCGTGCCGAGACTCGTCAGAAGCTCGTACTGCGACAGGCCCGATTGAGCGGAGGCGGAGGGAAGATCGTAGTCGAGCTCCACCCAATCGCCCTCCGCAAGACTGGGGGCGCCGTCAACGCAGATCGCGGTGAGGTCCATCGACACCCGCCCGACCACTGGGGCGAAACCGTCGCCGATGCGGGCTCGGCCGGTGCCGGAGAAGCCCCGCAGGTAGCCGTCCGCATAGCCCAGGTTAAGAATGGCAAGCTCCATCTCCCGCTCGGCCGTGAAGGTGGCATTGTAGCCGACACTCTCCCCTGCCTGCACCGTCCGCCGCTGAACGATCTGTGCTTCAGGCCTCGCCACCTGGAGGATCTGCCCCGCGGCTTCACCTCTCGGCACTCCGCCGTAGAGTGCAAGGCCGGGCCGGGTGAGGTCGAAGGCGTAATCGGAGCCGAGGCAAATCCCGGCGCTGTTGGCGAGGCTTAGCCGCCGGGACGGCACTCTCCCGGAAACCGCGATCAGCGCCTCACGCTGGCGCGCATTGGCAGGAACGTCCTCGTCAGCCGAGGCGAGGTGGCTCATCAAGGTGTCGACGGTGAGACCTTCCAGAAGGTCCCCGGCGACATCCCCTTCGGAGAGACCAAGCCGGTTCATGCCGGTGTCGATCATGACGTCGCAGGGGCGCCCCTGCCCCAGCTCGCGCCATCTTTTCACCTGAAGCGGCGTGTTGAGCACCGGCCGCGCGGGCGAGCTCACCGCGTGCTGCAGATCTTCCTCCGCCAGGCCGTGAAGCACCGACAGCGAAGCATCGCCGATGAAGGGAAGCAGGTCCTCCGCTTCCGCCCATGTGGCGGCGAAGAAGTCGCGGCACCCCGCCTCCGCCAGCCGAAGCACGGTCTCGCGGGCGCCGAGGCCGTAGCCGTCAGCCTTCACCGCCGCCCCGCAGGCCGCGTTCCCGCTCATCCGCGCAAGCCAGCGCCAGTTCGAAACCAGAGCGTCGCCGTCGATCTTCAGTCGCAGGGGTGAATGGGGAAGGATCACATGAGCGCGGATAACGCGCCCGGCTCGGCTAGTCCAATTCCCTGCCCGCCGTCTCGGGAAGCCAGATCAAGGTCACCACCAGCGCCATCGCCACGACGGCCCAGGTGTACCAGAGGCCGGAATAGGGATCGCCTGTCTCAGCCACCACATAGGCGCTGATCAAAGGCAGGAAGCCGCCGAAATAGCCGGTGCCGAAATGATAGGGGATCGACATCGAGCTGTAGCGGATTCGCGGGGGGAACATCTCGGCAAGCAAAGCGGCGACCGATCCGTAGGTCAGGCCGGAGAGCGCCATCAGGGCGAGGACCCCGGCCATGATCAGTGCGATGCTCGCCGAATCCGGAACGAACGTCTCGCCCGCCGGTGCGCCGGCGCCGTTCCCTGCGGCATGGCCGATCAGCCAGAACAGTGGAAAGAGCAGGACCAAAGTCAGCGCATAGCCGATCACGATCGGCTTCTTGCGCCCGATCCGATCCGAGATTGCTCCGGTGGCGATGTAGAAGACCAGGCCGAAAAGCGCGCCCGTCGCCGCGATCAGCTGCGCCGTCGTCTGATCGACCCGCATCGGTCCCTGAAGAAAGGCCAGCACCGAGAACATCGCCGTGTACCAGATGACGGTGAGGCCGGCGGCGATCCCGAACATGGCGACGAACAGCCGCTTCAGGTTGCCGGGATAGGTGAAGCTTTCCTTGAAGGGGTTGGCGGTGGTTTCGCCCGCCTCCTTCATGGCCTTGAAGACCGGGCTCTCCGAGAGCTTGAGGCGCATCCAGAGCGACACTGCGAGCAGCAGGATCGAGAACAGGAACGGCATTCGCCAGCCCCAGGCGGTCCAATCGGAGTCGGACACCATCGCCTTGAACATCAGCACCACCGCGAGGCTGAGGATGAAGCCGCCGACGACGCTTGCCTGGATGAAGCTGGTGTAGAAGCCCGCCTTTCCGGGCGGCGAATGCTCCGCCACGTAGATCGCCGCTCCGCCATATTCGCCCCCAAGCGCCAAGCCCTGCGCCACACGAAGCAGGATGATGAGCAATGGCGCTGTCACCCCGATCGTCGCGTAGCTCGGGATCAGGCCGATTCCGGCAGTGGCGACGCCCATCAGGGTGATGGTGACCAGGAAGGTGTATTTGCGTCCCATCCGATCGCCGAGATAGCCGAACAGGATCGCGCCCAGCGGGCGGAACGCGAAGCCGACCGCGAAGGTCGCCCAGGCAAGCAATGTCGCAAGCATCTCGTCGCCTGGGGGAAAGAAGCTGCGCTGAAGGATGCCTGAGGCGGTCAGCGTGCCCCAGATGAAGAAGTCGTACCATTCGAAGACGGTGCCGACCGACGAGGCGCCGATCACCATCCGGATTTTCTTCGGATTGACTTCGTCTGTGCCGGCTTGTGCCGATATGTCGGAAACCTCGGCGGCGTGCGCCATCTCACCCCCACGAATAGCTCTGGGGCAAGACTAAAGCGGGAGCCGGACCTAGTCGAGCGCTTCGCGCGCCTGTTCCCAGTTCCGGCCGTCGAACGCGCGAACGGTGATCTGGAGCGCTTCCGAGTCGTCCAGCGCATTGACGTTGACGCTCCAGGCCTCCGGGTGCGAACGCGGCTGGTAGAAGCTCTTTATGCCGCAGACGCTGCAGAAGAGGTGCTCGGCGGCGCCGGTGCCGAAGCGGTAGCTAGTGAAGGTGTCAGCGCCGGAGAGAAGCCGGAACTCCTCGTGCGGCACGATCAGGTGCCTGAAGCCCGTCATCGAGCAGATCGAGCAGTTGCAATCCAGCACCTCGACCGCCCGGGGCACCTCGGCCTCGAACCGCACCGCACCGCAATGGCAGCCTCCCTGGATCCTCACTCGCATAGCCCCCGATAGCAGAGCGGGCACCGATCGGCACCCGCTCGCTAAGGGTTGCTCGACGCGGAGATGCTACCTGCGGCGCCAGGCCTTCACTTCGGCGGCCGAGATGTCGCTTGCGAAGCATTTGGGAGCTGCACCGCCTGCCCGGCTGTGGGCACTGTTGCCGCCGCAGCGATGGCCGTTGCTCTTCGTATTGTACGGACATGGGCAATTGCCGGAGTAGTTGGCGATTGATGCCTTGATCATCTCCTGCCGGATTTGGCTATCCGATTGCGCCACCGCTGGTGTCGAGAGCCCGAATCCGCACAGAATGGCAGCGGCCGCCAGAACCTGGCGGCGCATGGTAATTGCAGTCATGAAAAACCTCCCCATGGCGCGCATCGGCCGAACAATCGGGCGGTCCGTCTGGGGAGGCTAAGTCACTGGAAAGCGAGGCTCGCCCGAAGGCTGCTCCGTTTCGGAGCAGGTGCCGGAACGGGCGGTGTACGAGGCTGAGAACAGAGCAAGCTCTGCGGGTAAAGAAAGAGCGGGAAACGTGGCTTCACGGCGGTCCGTCCGAAGCGGATCAGTCTCGGTCCGGTTCAGCGTCCGCCGCTGTTGGGGCGGAAGCGCTGCTGGCGGCTTCCAAGTCCCATATCGCAGGGCGCGCTGGATGGGGAAAACCGCTCCAGGGCGTCTGCGCGGCCATGTTCGAAGCCGGTCTGGAACTCGGTCTTGCCCGGATCGGCGAAAGCGGGGGGAATGCCGGCGCATGGCCGCCCCTCGGCCGCCGACGACCACCCGTCCAGATAACCTTCGGCGAACGTCTTTCCTGCGCTCATCTGCCATCTCCTCGATCGGCTGGGGGCGAAACAACGCCCGACGAGGCCTTTAGGTGGCGGCCTCTGCTGCTGATTCTCCCGTTTGCTTCTCCCCGGTCACCCGCTCCACCGCGATTCCGGCGGTGAGGCCGTGAGCAACCGTCGAGACCAAAATGGTGAAGGCGACCGTCGCCCACAGTGCGTATTCGTCGACGAGCTGCACATGATGGCCCGCGTAGGCGAGGTAATAGATCGAGCCGATTCCCCGGACTCCGTAGAAGGAGACGACGAGCCGTTCCCGGCCCTGAAGGGCCGTATTCGCGAGCGACATCCATCCCACGAGCGGACGGATCAGGAAGACGAGCGCCAGGCCGATAGCTCCATGCTGGATTGTGAAGTGGGGCCAGAGGAACGGGATCGCAGCGCCGACCGCGACGAGCAGGATCGCCGTCAGCGAATGCTCGAGCGACTCGGAAAAGTCGTGAAGGCGGCGATGGAAACGGTGCTCCGTCTCGGAGCGGCGAAGAGTGTAGCCGGAGGCGAACGCTGCGATGAAGCCATAGCCCTCCACCAGCTCGGTTATGCCGTAGGCGAGGAGCACGCCTGCCAGAGCCACGACTCCGGACCCGGTTTTGGATAGAGCGTTCTCCCGAGGCCAATCGAACAGCACCTTGGCAAGCAGCCACCCCACAAGGGCACCCATCCCGGCTCCGACGGCGACCCGGTACAGGAGGTCCATCGCCAGCCACTCCCCCGCCAGCGCCAGGCTGAAGCCCCCCGCCGTGGCCACGGCTATGCCCAGGTGCACGAAGGGAAAGGCGAGGCCGTCGTTGAGGCCCGCTTCCGTAGTCAGCGCATAACGGACCGGGTGCTCGCCTCCCTCATGGGGAGGCCCCACCTGCACGTCGCCTGCAAGCACTGGGTCGGTGGGCGCAAGGATAGCGCCCAGAAGCAAGCCGCCCGCGAGGGTCATTCCGGCACTCACCCATCCCACCAAGGCCAGCAGGACGATGGTGAGCGGCATTGCGATCAGCAGCAGCCGTGCGGTCGGCAGCCACTTGGAACGCTCCGCGAAGCGGTCGATCCGAAGCCCGGTTCCGAACAGCCCGACGACGACGCAGAGCTCGCTCACCACCTCCCAGATGCGCGGCGAAGCCACCGGATCCAGAGCCCTCGGCATTCCGGGCACCAAGGCAAAGGCGGCGAGGCCGAACAGGATGAGCAGAGCCGACGTCGCAGGCTCCCGCCCGGACAGGAAGCGCGGGAGCCAGAACGAGAGGATGATGCTGAGCCCGAGGGCAGCCAGCAGCACATGATAGGATTCGAAGCCGAACACGAGAACCTTCCGCTGCCTCCCCGCACTTTTTCGGGTTGGCTGTGACGGTTAACAGCGCAGATTTACCGGCGTTCCCCCGAAACCGCACCTTGCCGGCCGATTGCAGTCCTCTCTCCCCGCATGGTGCGCAGCAGCCCCATAGCCAGAAGGGCCACGGCGGTGGCTATCGAGGTCGCCTGCAAGGCCCAGCGAGCCTCCGCCGCCCAGCCGGTCCAGAGAAGCGCACACGTGGAGAGCGCCCACAGGGTGGCAAGCATGGGCAGCCAGCGGCCGTAATCCCTGACCCTGAACGGATGAACGAAGTGAACCGGGGCGAAGGTCAGCGCAACCAGGAGGATCACGACGATCGCACCGGCCGAAGGACCCGCCTGAAGGACGAAGAGGTAGAAGGCGACGAGGTTCCAAAGGGCAGGAAAGCCGCGGAAGTAGTTGTCGCTCGTCTTCATGTCGGACCTGGCGAACAAATAGAGCGAGGAGAACTGGATTGCCCCCGCCAGCCAAAGGCCGAGCTCGGGCGGAACGAGGCCGGCCCGCCAGATGAAGATGGTGGGGACGAAGACGTAGGTCAGGTAGTCGACCACCAGGTCGAGCGTGTCCCCGTCGATCCGCGCGGCCTGCTCCTTCACCCGAGCCCAGCGGGCGAACCATCCGTCGATCCCGTCCACCACTATGGCTACGAACAACCACAGAAGCGCGAGCCGCCATTGCTCCTGATCGATCGCCATCAGCGCAAGAAGGGCGAGCACCGCTCCGCTGGCGGTGAACATGTGGACCAGCCAGGCGAAAACCGCGGGCGGAGGCCGGTCTGCTCGTGTCTGCTCCACTTCCTCGCCTTTCCGTTGAAGCGCCCTGGCCCCAAAACGGCTCCTGGGGGGATAGGTGCCACGATATCGGATACGCAGCCATTTCGGGAGCGAAACTTGGGAGGCGCCCCGGCGTTGGTGACGGATGAGTTGCCAGACCGCGTCTTTCAGGACATCTACCGCGCGTGCTTGATCCGGGACGTAATTGCTGGCGCGTTGAGCGTGCCCATCGCGCCGCAGTCGTGGTCGACGCAGCCGACTATTTCCGGCTGGCGCGGAGAGCGATGCTCGAGGCCAAGTCGCAGATCCTTCTCGTCGGATGGGACTTCGACACGAGGATCTTCCTCGATGCCGAGGCGGACGACGGTGCTCCCGGCAAGCTCGGCCCGCTCCTCTCCTGGCTTGCCAAGCACCGGCCGGAGGTGTCGATCAACATCCTCAAGTGGGATCTGGGCGCCCCCAAGCTGCTGGGCCGGGGCACCACCGTCCTGAGGCTGATTCGGTGGGCGATCAGCAAGCCGATCACGTTCAAGCTGGACGGCGCGCATGCCTTTGGAGCAAGCCATCACCAGAAGATCGTGATCGTGGACGACAAGCTCGCCTTCTGCGGCGGGATAGACATGACCGCTTCACGCTGGGACACCCGGGCGCATCGGGACAAGGACGAAGGGCGAAGGCGGCCGACCACCGGCCGCCGCTACCAGCCATGGCACGACGCAACCATGGCCGTCGACGGCGACGCCGCGCGCGCTCTGGGAGAGCTCGCCCGGGAGCGCTGGGTCATAGCGGGCGGAGCTCCACTTCCGGCGCCGGAGGGGACGAACGACCCCTGGCCCGCCGAGCTGCAGCCGACCTTCCACGAGGTGGACGTCGCGATCGCAAGGACCCGCGGAGCACACAAGGACGTCGCCGAATTGCGCGAGAACGAAGCGCTGTTCCTGGACATGGTCAGGAGAGCCAAGAAGTTCATGTACGCCGAGAGCCAGTTCTTCGCGTCTCGGGTGATCGCCAAGGCGATGGCCGAGCGCTTGGCAGAGCCGGACGGGCCGGAGTTCGTGATCGTCAATCCCAGGCTAGCGGACGGCTGGATGTACGACGAGGTGATGAGCCCCGCACGCGCGGAGATCATGACCCAGCTCGCCAAGGTCGATCACGAGCGCCGCTTTCGGGTGTACACGCCGGTCACCCCCGGCGGGAGCGACATCTACGTTCACTCCAAGATCACCATAGTCGACGACGAACTGGTTCGGGTGGGTTCCGCCAACCTCAACAACCGGTCGATGGGCCTGGACACCGAGTGCGACCTGCTGATCGACTCCACGGAGCCACAGAATGCCGGCGCCGGCGCCGAGATCGCGGCGCTTCGGAACGATTTGCTTGCAGAGCATCTCGATGTGCAGGCGGACGAGGTGGCGCGGGAATTCGCAAGCACCCGCTCTCTGATCGGGACGATCGAGGCTCTAAGGGGGGGCGGGCGGAGCCTGGTTCCGTTCTACGCGGACCAGCCTAACCTGGCGGAGCGCGCGCTTGCGAGAAGCGAACTGATGGATCCGGAGGCCGCCGGCGGATCGCGAGTCGCGACTCCCCGGCCCGGCCTTTTGAGCGGCCTGCGCTCCGCAGTCGCCAGGGCTCGGACATGGAGCCGTTCCCGCCGAGTCTGAGCGCTGCGGCGGGGGCCGGAATGGAACGGGTTGGCCCACCCGGAGGTTAGCTTCCGGTCCCCACTGAACGGAAGGCTAAGCATGCGCGAGCAGGAGGAAGTAGCGGCTATCCCGCTCGTCGAGGAGCGTCTTACCGTCGAAAAGCGGCAGGTGGAGTCGGAGCGGCTTCAGGTCCGGATCTCCGTGAACGAGCGGGAAGAGCGCGTTCCGGTCGAACTCTCGCATGACGAGATCGAGATCGATCGGGTGCCGAAGAACCTTCCCGTTTCCGATCTTCCTTCGGTCCGCCATGAAGGCAACACGACCATCATCCCGGTGGTGGAAGAGGTGGTTGTCGTCGAAACGCGGCTGGTGCTTGTGGAGGAGATCCATGTCCGGCGGGTAAGCTCGACCACCACCCAGGAGATTCCGGTGGTGCTCAGGTCCGAACAAGCCTCGGTCGACCGCGATAGAGCGGATAGCGCCGGGGAGGCGCTGTGATGCCGAGGACCGTATTCGCCAGCTTCCGGACCGAGGCAGAAGCGGAGCGGGCTCTCTCCCTTGTCGCGTCCGAGGCGACACTGCTGGATTCGGCGGTCCTCGGCGACGACGTTGCAGGCAAGCTGACCTTGGACAGCCTCCAGCTCAGCCGCGAGGAACGGTCAGCCTGCGAGGCCCAGCTGAAGCGGGGAGGATTCCTCATGATCGCGCAGGCAGCAACCGATGAGGCTGCCCAGACGGTCCTTCAGGTGCTCCACAGCAGCGGAAGCGACAACGCGCCGCTCGTCATCGCCGAGGCCGGCCGCGCACCCGCGGTTGCGGCCACCCAGGAGGTCGCGCGCGAAGCGCGTGTTTCAATCGTCGACGAGGAAATCCGGATTGGGAAGCGCGAGGTCGTCCGAGGCGGCGCGGCTGTCCATTCGAGGGTGACGCAGGCGCCGGTCCAGGAGCGAGTGGAGCTGTTGGAGGAAGAGCTGAGCGTCGGGCAGCGGCCGGTGAACCGCCGGCTGTCTGACGATGAGGTCAGCCGATCGGGCCTGCTCCAGGACCGGGTCATCCAGTTCGCCGCCATGCGCGAGGAGGCGGTGGTGTCGAAGGAGCCGTTCGTGCGGGAAGAAGTGGTGGTGACGAAGAATGTCACCCAGCGAACCGAGGAGATCCGCGACACCGTCCGGAGGACCGAAGTTGAGACGGAGAGGCTGGCAAGCGGCGAAGAGGCGCAAGGCGCTAGATAAACGTCCCTAATATGGCACCCAAGGCAAAGCCGAACGCGGCCAGAGCAAGCGCCATGAAGACCAGGCGGCCCACAGACCTTCCATTGTTCCCTGCACTTCCCGAAGCCTGAGGCGCGGCACGCGCGGTGCTTTCAACGGGGCGTTCCGACCTGACGCTGGTGGAGGCAGCAGATGGTGTCGTGGTCTGCGCCGGATGGGGGCTGGCTCGGGGCCTTTCGACCTCGGGATCGTGCCGAGGCACCGGCTCCGCAACGCTCCTCCGGCCGCCCTTCAGGATCTCGGTCGCGGCGTTCACCTGCTCGGGCAACACCTTTACGCTAATGAAAACGCCCGCCTCCGGCTCGGACACCTCTTTCAACTGGATTCGGTCCGGCGTGATTCCGGCCGCCTGGAGCCGACGGGTCGCAAGCTCGGCTTCCTCCCTGGTGCCGACAGTGGAAGCTATGGTCCGCATCTAGCCTCTCTTGGGGTGGTTGAGCGGGTTCCGCCCGGGCTCCGGATTACTCGGTATTGGCGAGATAGTCTTCCAGGTCGTCGCTCCCGCCGATCCGGTCGCCGCCGATGAAGACCTGGGGCGTGGTTTGAACGCCCTGCTGGGCCTTGAACGCGTCAACCTCGCCGCGCGAACTCAGTACCCGGTCCTCGACCTCGAAGCCGCTCCCTTCGAGAAGCTCCTTGGCTCGCACTCCGAAGGGGCAGGTGTGGTCGGGCAGGACCATCCGGTAGAGGGTTGCAGTGCGTTCATTGGCCACTTTGCGCTCCATTGTTCGGTTGCCCAACGAAGCGCTCCACGTGCTGGATCGTTCCGGATCGCGCTCCGAAGGCCTAGCGGAGCAGTCCCGCGGACTTGAGGGCATCCTCGATCACCCGCTGGACTCCGCTCGAAGCTTCGGCGGCTTCTGCCGCTTTCGGAGCAGGCTTGGCTTCGGCCGCTTGCCCGGCAGGCTTGGCCTGCGCCGCCTTTGCTGCAGCGCCCTTCGGCGTGATACCCCAGAACTGGGCGATCCTTGAGGTGGAACTGATCCCGGCGTTCAGCATGTGCGGCCCGGCCTCGCCAAGCGCGCCCTCTCCGCTCCCGGGCTTGATCGGGGTCCCGTGACCCATGCCCTTGATGATGTACTGCTCGATCAGCTCCCTGCCGTCCGCCCCAAGCCAGACGCTTCGGGTATGACCCTCGATCATCTCTGTGCGGCTAGGGTTCGCAGGGAGCCCGTGAACCTGCAGCCACTGCGATACGACCGCGTCGCCATTGGCGGGCGCCACCGTATGATCGGCGCTGCCATGCCACACCGAAATGCGCGGCCAAGCTCCCTTGTGCGCCGAGGCGGCGCGGAGCTGCTCGCCAAGGACGGCGCTGCTCATCTCGCCTCGGCCCCCCATGCAGCCGAAAGCCTCCGAGACGTTGGAGGCGCAGCCGAACGGGAGCCCGGCCACGACGGCGCCGCCCGCAAACAGCTCCGGATAGCGGGCCATCATCACCGAGCTCATCGCTCCGCCCGCCGACAGCCCGGTGATGAAGATTCGGCCGCGGTCGCTGCCGTGCAGCGCGGGCATCCGTTCGACCATCGCCGCGATCGAGGCCGCCTCGCCACGCCCTCGGCCCGTGTCCTTGGGCTCGAACCAGTTGAAGCACAGGTTCTGGTTGTTGCCCCTCTGCTGCTCGGGGAAGAGCAGGCTGAAGCCGTGCCTGTCCGCAAGGGTCGACCAGCCGGAGCCGAGATCGTAGGCCGCCGCGCTCTGGGTGCAGCCGTGAAGGACCACCACCAGCGGCGCCCCTCGTTCCAGCCCTTCCGGGACATAGTAGCGGGCGCGTAGATTTCCAGGGTTGGCGGCAAGGCCGGTCAGGTCCGAGAGCCGGTCCGACTGCGGTTGCACGGTCTTGGTCTGGAAGTCCGGCATCCGGCGTTTGGCGCGCTTCAGGCTGGCAATGGTTTCGGGTAATCGCATTCAATATCTCCGCGCCGGCATGGGCGTTCCTGTCCTAGAACTCGCCCCTAGCCGGAACGTTGCTGCACTGCAGCAAAATAGTGCGCGGGTGGGTCCAGGAAAACCCCACGAACGGAACATAGGTTATGTTCACCCGTTGAAGGGGTTCTCTGTGTTGCGGGTGTGTTCGTTGTTGACAGCGAGCGATCTCCATGTCGGAGATTTTCCGCTCCCGCAGCGCAGGACCTCAATGCTTCAACAGACCTCTATCGATTCCCGCCAATTGTTCCGGGACGTCTCCACTTTTGCGAAGCCGCGCGTCGGCCGCAGTATCTGGGAAATCGCCGTGACCGCGGTTCCCTTCATGCTCCTCTGGGCTTTGACATGGGGGGCGGTTTCCCGGGGGTACTGGCTTGGGTTCCTACTCACCATTCCCGCGGGTGCATTGCTTCTCCGCCTGTTCCTCATCCAGCACGATTGCGGGCACGGCTCGTTCTTCCACAGGCGCAAGACCAACGATTGGGTCGGCCGCGCGGTAAGCGTGCTGACTCTCACCCCCTATGACTTCTGGCGCAGGTCGCACGCTTTGCATCATGCTACCGCGGGAAACCTCAACAAGAGGGGCATCGGCGACGTCGATACGCTCACCGTGGCAGAATATGAGGAAAGGACCCCTTTCCAGCGTTTCCTCTACCGGCTGTACCGGACTCCGTTCGTTCTTCTGGGTATCGGCCCCGCCTACCTGTTCCTGCTTCGCAACCGCTTGCCGGTCGGGTTCATGCGGAGCGGCTGGAGGCCATGGGTGAGCGCTCTTGGGACCAACGTGGCGATCGCGGCCGTTGCGGCGGCGGTCATCTGGCAGATCGGCTTCTGGCCGTTCCTGGCCGTCCACCTTCCAATCACCCTCGTCGCCGCGACGGGGGGCGTGTGGCTGTTCTACGTCCAGCACCAGTTCGAGCACACATCCTGGGACGACGACGAAAACTGGTCCTTCCACGACGCCGCTCTACACGGCAGCTCGCATTACGATCTGCCCCCCGTCCTGCGGTGGCTCACTGCGAACATCGGAATTCATCACGTGCACCACCTGTCGAGCCGGATTCCCTTCTATCGGCTGCCGGAAGTGCTGCAGGCCCATCCCCAGCTCGCCAACGTCAGCCGGATCACCATCCGCGACAGCCTTCGAACGGTGCGCCTGAGGCTTTGGGACGAGCAGGCGCGCCGCCTCGTCTCCTTCCGTGAGGCACGGACCTCCTCCTGAACCTCAGGCCGGCGCTCCAAGGCACAGCCAGGTCCATGTGACGCCCCGCTCGCGGTTCTTCTGCTGGATTGACAAGCTCTCGCGACGCTCCAGGAGGCGCAGGCCCTCACCAGCCGCAATTTCGATAAGCTGCTCCGGCGACGCGGGGTAGCACGGGCGGGCGGGGGAACCGGGCCCGTGCCGAAGCGACAGGATCAGGCGCCCGCGAGGTGCCATGAGAGACGCGAGGTTCGACATGGCCGCCCCGTGAAGTTCCGGCCGAAGATGCTGCCACACCGCGACCATGACGATAAGGTCGTAGGTCTCCCCGCGCCGCAGTAGCACGGCGAGTTCTGGAAGACGGTCACCCACCCAGCTTAGATTCGGATGCGGGTGCAGGGCCATTCCAGCTTGCCGGAGCTCGTCCACCGGCTCCGCGGCGACGACTTCATGGCCCTTGCGGGCGAGCCAGGCGGCATCCCTGCCCGTCCCTGCGCCCAGGTCGAGAATGCGCGACCGCTCTTCGGGAAGCAGATCGAGCACCGGAGCGAGCACATCTTCGCTTCGAAGCGCTTCGAAGCGAGGGATCACGTCCTTCGCATCCAGCGCATAGCCTCGAAGAACGTCTGGATCGTCCATCAGCCTCTGGACCTCAGCGGCGGCGACAATCCGTGGAATATTGGCGCGCCCGGAACGATTCGAACGTCCGACCCTCAGATTCGTAGTCTGATGCTCTATCCAGCTGAGCTACGGGCGCGCGGTGGGCTGGGACATAGGGGGAAGGCGGAAGGGGCGCAACCCCTGGCTGCAGCGGTGCGGGCGAGGTGCCTGCACGGCCAAAGGGCGGTGCCTGCGCCGGCGAAGGCCGGTGTTGCTCGCGGCAACCGGGCCGCATAGGGAGGGGCGATGGCCCTGCCTCCCGCCCGCTTGATCCCTTCCCTCCTTCCAGTGCTTGCCCTCGTCACGGCCTGCGCTCCGGACGCCTCTTTCCCCTCGCTGGCCCCGCGCCCGGGAGAGCGGCTTTCCACGGACGAACCGGTACGCCAGCCGGTGTTCGTAGCGCCCGATCCCGCGCTTTCCGCCGAGATCGCTGAACTGGTCGCGGCCGCCCGGCGCGGACAGGCCGAGTTCGAGGCTGCTCTGCCGGCGGCGCGGGCGAACGTGGCCCGAGCCGGGGCGGCAGGTTCGGACTCGTGGGTCGAGGCGCAGCAGGCGATTTCGCGCCTCGAAGCGGCAAGGGCTTCCACCGCCCGGGCGCTTGCCGATCTCGACAGGCTCAGCATCGAGCGGGCGGCGCGTCCCGCCAACGCAGCCCAGTTCGCGCAGCTTCTGAACGCGGTCGAACTCGTCCAGTCGCTGGCACGGGCGCAGTATTCGGAGATCGACCGCCTGAGAGGCTCGCTCAGGCAGATCTGAGCGCTTCGCGGTGCGCCTTCGCCAGAGCTACGTAATGGGCGACCCCCGCCTGTTGCGCGGCCAGTTCGTCACGCGTCAGGTCACGAACGTATTTGGCGGGGCGGCCCGCCCATAGCTGGCCTGAGCCGATGCGCTTGCCGGGAGTCAGCATCGCTCCTGCCGCAAGCATGGCGTCGCTCTCGATCTCGCAGCCGTCCATGGCGATCGATCCAAGCCCGACGAAGGCCCGGTCGTGGAGGATGCAGCCGTGGACCATCGCCAGATGCCCGATCAGCACGTCCGATCCGATGATCGTCGGGTGCCCCTCCCCCGCCCCGGGCTTCGGCGAATCGACGTGGATGACGCTCCCGTCCTGGATGTTGGTTCTGGCGCCGACGCGGATCCGGTTCACGTCCCCCCGGAGCACGCAATTGTACCAGATGCTCGCCTCCGAACCGATCTCGACGTCCCCGATCAGCTTCGCTCCCGGAGCGAGGAAGGCGGAGGGATCGACCAGCGGGCGCTTGCCGCCGAAGCTCAGGATCTGCTCTTCAGCCATTCTTCCCTCGCGATCATGTAAGCGATGACCATCCCTTCCGCCCAGGAAGCGCCGCTATAGTCCAGCTCGGGACGGCGCGTCATTCCGAGCCGCTCCATCAGGCCCCAGCTCGGCTCGTTGCCGATGACGGTGAGCGCCACCACGCGCTCCGCCCCCCTCCTCGTGAAAACATGGTCCAGCGACGCGGACGCGGCTTCCTTGGCATAGCCCCGTCCCCAGGCATCTTCGCGAAGGCGCCAGCCGATCTCATATTCCCCCTCGACCGGGCTGCCCGGATCGTCGGCGATCTTGATCCCGCAAAAGCCGAGCAGCTCCCCATCTTCCTTGCGCTCCACCACCCAGAAGGTGAAGCCGCGCTCGTCCTGCCAAGGCAGGAAGCGGTCGCGGACGACCTGCTGGATGAGCTCGGGGGCCTTCTCGCCTCCCAGCCACCGCATCACCGCCGGCGTGTTCGTGTGGCGCTCGAAAGGCTCGGCGTCCTCGATGCGCCAGTTGCGCAACCAGAGGCGATCCGTCTCGATCATGGGAGCCAGCTCTTCATCAACGGCAATGTGCTCGCGTAATCGTCGGTCCAGGCGATGAAGCCCCGCTTTTCCCGCAATGCCCGCCATTCGCGCGCCCGCTTGCCGCTCACGATCTTGAGGAGCAGGATCGTTCCCGGGTCGCGCGACATGGCTACCCAGACCGAAGTGTAATTGTCGGGCGCGGCGGCGCTGACTTCGTCGCTGAGGATCGCCGAATGCCAGCCCTGCGCTTTGGCATTGGCCGCGAGCACCGGGCGAAGGTCCAGGTAGCGGTTGGATATGTGGATCAGAAGCAGTCCGTCCTCGTGCAATGCCCGGCCGTAGACTTCCATCGCTTCGCGGGTGAGGAGGTGCATCGGAACGGCGTCGGAGGAGAAGGCGTCCACCGCCAGAACGTGGAGCCGGCCTTCGGGCTCTCGAGCCAGGGCCAGGCGGGCATCGCCGAGGATGATCTTCGAAGCGGGCTTGCAGCGCGAGATGAAGCTGAAGCGGGCGGGGTCCCGGGCGATCCTGACGACCGCGGGGTCGATTTCGAAGAAGCGCCAGTCCTGATCCGGCCGGGCGTAGCAGGCCAGGGTGCCCGTTCCCAGGCCCACGACTCCAACCCGGGCGCCCTCCCCGAACAGAACGGGCGTTCCGGCCAGAGCAAGGCCGACGCCGGAACTGGTCCCGTAATAGCTGGTGGGCGTGGTTTCCCGCCCGGGCCTGAGGCTTTGAAGCCCATGCAGGGTCGTTCCGTGCACCAGGGTGCGGGTCTGCTCCAGCGGGCGGTCGGTGACCGTATAGACCCCGAAATAGCTGCGCGTGCGGTCGTCCCCTGCCGTCAGCTTGAGAGTCGCCCAGCCTCCGTAGCTGAGCATCAGCGCAGCGAGGCAGGCGGTGAAGACTGCCGGGCGGCCAAGGCTGATGAGGGCGAGGATGCCGATGGTGATGGTGCCGCCGTAGGCGACCGCTACGGGCACCTCCGGCCACATCCGCTGGTCGGACGCGATCGAGAGGAGAAAGGCGATGAACGGCAGAAGCAAGGAAAGGCCCTGCGCCCGCCGCGGCTCGTCCCATAGTCGCCGCAGCGGCCGGATCAGCGGCGCCTGAGGCAGGAGGAATGCGGCCGCGAGGATGAGCAGCGGGTGCTCGTAGGTCCAGTCGAACAGGGTCGGGGCGAGAATGGCGCAGAACAGGCCGCCGAAGACCCCGCCGACCGACATTGCCAGGTAGAAAGCCGTCAGGTGATCGGGCGCAGGCCGGAGCCGGTACATCTCGCCGTGAAGGGTGACCGCGACCACGAAGAGGAGGCTGAGGCCAAGGGTCGCCGAAAAGAGGGGATGGCGGCTGCCTTCCGCAAAGGCGAGGCCCCCGGCGATCAGGATGATGAGCGGGGCGAGCTGGGTCAGGAACTCGGTAAGGCCGCGGCGGGTGGCGAAGGCGACTACGAAGCTCAGCAGGTAGAGGCCGAGCGGAAGCACCCACAGCAGCGGCATCGCGATGATGTCGGTGGTGAGGTGGGTGGTCGTCGACAGCATCAGGCCCGATGGAACGGCCGCAAGCAGCACCCACTGAAGCACCCGCTTCCGTGCAGGCCGAGGAGTGGTCTCCACCGGCCGCCGTTCCACAGCTTCCGCCGGTATCGAGAGGGCGCAGCCGACCACCAGCAGGACGAGCAGTGCGAAGCCGCCGGTCCAGAGCGCGCTCTGCTGCTTCAGGGTCAGTAACGGCTCGACCAGAAGCGGGTAGGAGAGGAGCCCGGCGAAGCTCCCGAGGTTGGAGGCGGCATAGAGGGAGTAGGGCTCGCCCCGGGCCGTCTCCAGCGCATACCAGCGCTGCATCAGCGGCGCCTGGGCGGAGATGATGAAGAACAGCGGGCCGATCGAGCTCACCAGGAACCACGGCACCCAAAGGGCCGGCGGCACGTCCACCGGCGGCATCGCGGAGGTGAGGCCGATCGGGAGCCAAAGGGCGGCTACCCCCAGCAGCGCAAGGTGAAGCCCCGCCTGCCGCCTCGGGCGAAGATAGGCCACCTGATGGGCATAGGCATAACCGCCCAGAAGAAGCGCCTGGTAGACCAGCATCGCGCTGTTCCAGACCGCTGGCGCTCCCCCGAGCCTAGGGAGCGCCATCCGGGCCACCATCGGCTGGGTCAGGAACAGGAGGAACGATCCGGTGATGATCGTTGCAAGGAAGAGAGGCCTTGCGAACCGTTCCCGCGATGAAGCCGCCCCCGCGGCCTCAGCCGTCACGAAGCAGCCGCGCCGCCACCGGCGCGTGGTAGGTCAGCACACCCGTGCATCCCGCCCTCTTGAACGCAACCAGGGTCTCCAGGACCATCGAGTCCCGGTCGCCCGCCCCCGCAGCCGCCGCGGCCTCGATCATCGCGTATTCGCCGGAGACCTGGTAGGCGAAGACCGGCACTTCGAACCGCTCCTTCACCCGGTAGATGATGTCGAGATAGGCAAGGCCCGGCTTCACCATCACATGGTCGGCCCCCTCGGCGATATCGAGTGCCACCTCGCGCAACGCCTCGGCTGCGTTGCTCGGGTCCATCTGGTAGCTTTTCTTGTCGCCCGCGAGGCGTTCCCTGGACCCGACCGCCTCTCGGAAGGGTCCGTAAAAGGCGCTCGCATATTTGGCGGCGTAGGCCATGATCTGGACGTTGCAATGCCCCTCGCGCTCAAGCCCCTGCCTGATCGCCCCGATCCTGCCGTCCATCATGTCGGAAGGCGCGATGATGTCGGCGCCGGCACGCGCCTGGACCAGCGCCTGCTCGACGAGGACCCGGGTGGTCTCGTCGTTCAGCACATAGTCGCAGTCGCTGGTGAGACCGTCATGGCCGTGGGACGTATAGGGATCGAGAGCCACGTCGGTGAGCACGCCCACCTCCGGAACCTGGTCCTTCACCGCCCGGATGGCGCGGCACATGAGGTTGTGCGGATTGAGCGCCTCGCGGCCGTCGGGGGTCCTGAGATCGGCCGGGGTGTTCGGGAAAAGCGCGATGCAGGGTATTCCCAGCTCCCTCGCCTCACGGGCCCGCTCGACCAGCAGGTCCACCGACCAGCGGGACACTCCGGGCAGGGTCGCGATCGGCTCCTCCACCCCCTGCCCTTCCGTCACGAACAGCGGCCACAGCAAATCGGAGGGGGTCAGCACGGTCTCGGCCACCATCGCGCGGCTCCAGGCGGAACTGCGCGTGCGGCGAAGACGTGTTGCGGGAAAGGACGGGCTGCTCATTGCTTGCGGGTCTAGCGGCCGGTTTTCCTTGTGGAAAGTGGCGTTGGATACGCTTTGCCTCGTGGTGAGTTGTTGCGCCGTGCCAACCAGACCAGTCCCCCGCGAAGCCGTCCTGATCGTCAACGCCCATTCGAGGCGGGGCGAAGCCTTGTTCGAGGAAGCGAGGGTCAAGCTCGAGGAGGCTGGGATAAGGCTGATCGCGGCGCATGCGGTCAAGGACCCCTCCAAGCTCAACGACACCGTTCGAAAGGCGGTGCGCGAGGGCGCCCCGATGGTGATCGTCGGCGGCGGGGACGGCTCGCTGTCGGGGACGGTAGACGATGTGGTCCATGAGGACTGCGTGTTCGCGGTGCTCCCGCTCGGGACGGCGAACAGCTTCGCGCGCACGATCGGCCTTCCGCTGGACCTGGACGGAGCTGTCCAGGCGATCGCCTCGGGCCGAAGGCGCCGGATCGACCTTGGAAAGATCAACGGCGATTATTTCGTGAACGCCGCGGCGATGGGTCTCTCGCCGATGATCGGAGACACGGTGCCGCATCAGCTCAAGCGTTATCTCGGCCGCTACGGCTATCTCGTCTGGGCGATCTGGTGCTTCTTCAAGTTCCACCCGTTCCGGCTGATCGTCCATGACGGCACGAAGGAGCGCCGGGTCTGGGCGACCGAGGTCCGGATCTTCAACGGCCGCTTCCACGGCGGCGTCGAGCTGGCCGAGAGCACCGACGTCGACAGCGGCGACATCGTCATCCAGGCGGTAACGGGGAGAAGCCTCTGGCGGCTCGCCCGCGACTGGTACGCCAAGTTCTTCAAGCTCAGCTCGCGCGACGAGACGACCGAGGAGTTCAGGGGCAAGAGACTTCTGCTCGACACCAGGCCGCACCACCGAATCTCGATCGACGGGGAGATCCTGGCGCGCACGCCGGTGATCGTCGAGGTCGCTCAGCGCGCGATCGACGTAGTAGTGCCCGCAGAACCCGTGCCGGCTTAGCCGAGCCGCCCCAGCGCCGCCTGCAGCCGCTCCGCCTCGGCCGCCTTTTCGGCATGGTCGGACCGGGCCTTCTCCACCGCTTCCGGCTTGGCCCGTTCGACGAAGGACGGATTCGCCAGGCGCTGAGCGAGCGAGTCCCGCTCCTTCGCCGCCGCTTCCATCGCCCTGGCGAGGCGGCTTCGCTCGGCCTCGATGTCGATCACGCCTTCGAGCGGCAGCACGAAGGTCGCCTCGTCGACGACGATCTGCGCGGCACCTCCCGACGGAGCGCCGCCCTCTTGGATCTCCTCGATACGGGCGAGCCGCTTCACCGCAGCTTTGTTCCGCTCCAGCCGCTTCAGCGTAAGCTTGTCCACATCGCGCACGTGGAGGGCGAGCTTGGCGCCCGGCGGCACTCCGAGCTCGGTTCGGGCGGCGCGAATCCCGCTTACCAGCCTGATCAGCCAGTCCACCTCCGGCCCCTCCTCCGAATCCAGGGCCCGGGCATCGGGCATCGGCCACTTGGCGAGGATCAGGTCGTAAGGGCGCGGGTGATGGGGGGCGGCAAGCGCATGCCAGAGCTCCTCGGTGATGAACGGCATGAACGGGTGGAGCATGACCAGGATCTGGTCCAGCACCCAGCCTGCCACAGTGCGGGTTTCTTCCTTAAGCCCCTCCCCTTCAGGGGAGGGGTTGGGGTGGGGCTGTGCCTCGCCCGACTCCCCCACCCCCGGCCCCTCCCCTGAAGGGGAGGGGAGAGCTTCATCGTTGAAGGCGAGGTCGAAGACGCTGTCGACGCCCTGGATGTACATCGCCAGGCGCTCCAGGCCGTAAGTGAGCTCGCCCGCGACCGGCCTGCAGT
>DASYWC010000099.1:0-3079 GCA_035936615.1 Allosphingosinicella sp.
TTCTGGCCAGCCGATCTGCACATCATCGGCAAGGACATCGTCCGCTTCCACGCGGTCTACTGGCCCGCCTTCCTGATGTCGGCGGGCCTGCCTCTCCCCAAGCAGGTGTTCGGCCACGGCTTTCTCCTTCACCGGGGCGAGAAGATGTCGAAGTCGGCCGGCAACGTCGTCGATCCCCTTGAGCTCGCCGGGCGGTTCGGAGTCGACCAGCTGCGCTACTTCCTTCTGCGTGACGTCACTTTCGGCCAGGACGGAAGCTACAGCGCCGGAGCGATCGTCAACCGGGTGAATGCCGACCTCGCCAACAGCTTCGGCAACCTTGCTCAGCGCACCCTGTCCTTCATCGCCAGGAACTGCGACGGAGTGGTTCCGTTCGGCGGCAGGGAAGACCCCGCCGACGGGGAGCTCCTCGCGACCGTTGCCGCCGCTACCCGCAAGGAGCTGCCGGACGCGTTCCAGGACCTGGCGCTGAGCCAGGGGATCGAGTGCTGGCTGCGGGCAGTCTTCGCCTGCAACCAGTATATCGACGCGCAGGCCCCCTGGACGCTCCGGAAGACGGATCCCGAGCGAATGACGGCGGTGCTCGCAACGCTCTACATCGCCATCCGCGACCTCGCGGTCGCCATCCAGCCGATTATCCCGGCCTCGGCAGGCAAGCTTCTCGACCAGATGGGGATACCCGCCGAAGAGCGCAGCTTTGCGGCGCTGGAGGATGAGGAATCGTACGGCCGTCTCGCTGCCTCAGGCTTCAAGCTGGCCCTCCCGACCCCAATCTTCCCGCGGCTCGACATGGTCGGAGACGGGTGATCCTGACACCGTCAGGCCTATGTAAGGAAAGGCGGAGCGGCAGGATCGCCGCCGCTCCGCTCCACTAGAAGCCGACCTTCATCGGCCGGTCCGGCTTCAGCTTCACCTCCGCTTCGAGCAGCGAGAGGGTCTCAGCCGAGCTGGCTGGCCCTCGATAGCGAAGCTGCCTCGCCACCACCGCGAAGTCCCCGGGGGTAAGGCCGGTAACCTGCCGCAGGGCGGGGGGGCGCCTCACCCCCGAAGAACCGACCGTAGGCCCGCTCCGCCGTCTCCGGCGAAAGCGGCCGAAGCTCCACCTTGAAGACGAAGCGCCGGAGCGCCGCCTGGTCGAGCCGCTGCGGGTAGTTGGTCGCAGCGATGAACGGCAGCGCGTGGCTGTCCATCCAGGTGAGCAGCTCGTTCACCTGGCTGATCTCCCACGAACGCTGCGCATCCGTCCGGTCGAGGAGGAGCGAATCCACCTCGTCGAACAGAAGCACGGAGCCACGCTCCCGCGCCTCCGCAAAGGCCGCAGCGATGTTGCCCTCCGTCTCGCCCACCCAGGAGGAGAGGAGATCGGAAGCCCGCTTGACCGTCAGCGGCCGGCCCAGCCGCTCCGCCACATAGGCGGCGAGCGCGGTCTTCCCCGTTCCCGGAGGACCGGTGAGGAGAAGCGACACGTCGGCCGGAGCCCCGGGCGCTACGATCTGCTCCACCAACTCCGCCACCGGACGATCGGCCTCGCAAAGGTCGAGATCGAGCGGCCGCCTTTGAGCAGGTGGAAGCACCGGCCTCCGCGCATGCCGAGCAGCAGCGAGCGTCCCACCGCTTCGGCATCGGCCGCGCCGCCCCCGGCAAGCGCCGCCGCCCGAAGCGCAACACGGGCGACACTCGCCGACTCCTCCTCCTGCGGGAGTAGTGCAACGAGCCCGGGCCCCGCTTCGGCGACTCCTTCCGCCTCGGCGGCGCGGGTGACGATCCGCGCCCGCGCCTCGACGTTCGGATGGCCCATGCGAAGGATGTAGCTCATCCGCCGCAAATGCGCCGGATCCACCTCGTCGATCGCGTTGCTGGTCCAGATCGTCGGAACCCTGTTGCTCTCGAGCAGCCGGTTCACGAAGATCTTCGAGCCCGAGCGCCGGCCGCCGCCCGCCGCAATGCTCGCCTCGGCGAACAGATCCTCCATCTCGTCGAACAGGAGGATGCTGTCGCCGCGGCGGGCAAGCAGCCGCTGTGCCCGCTTCAGCGCGTGAAGCCGCTGGTAACGGGTCGGCTCCTCGCCGTCCTCGTCCATTTCACCGACTGCGAAGAGGCTTGCGCAGGCAGCCTCGGCGAGGGTGCGCGCGAACTCGGTCTTTCCGGTTCCGGGAGGGCCGTAGATCAGCACGTTCACCCCCTCGGCCTTGCGCGCGAGGGCTCCGACGAGCAGCCGCACAAGCAGCCTGAAGGGTTCCCGATGCTCGGCAAAGTCGCTCGGACGCAGCGACGCAGGCTGGCGAACGCCCGCCAGGGCATCGATCAGCATGTCGGGCTGCGTCAGCCCTTCGTCGAGCACGCGCGCGAAACGCCAGTCGAGAGAAAGTTCGAGCCCGCCTCCGATTGGGTCGCTGTCCGCCACCAGCAAGCCCAGAGCGACCGGGCCGGAACGCCGGACGCGGCTTGCCGCCGTCGCCGGCTCCGCGCCAGCCAACTGGCCGAGCAGCGCGGTCAGGTCTTCGCCATAGTGGGCAAGCCGCGTCCGCAACGACGACAGCCGAGGCAACCGCTCCAGGGCGGCCGCCATACGCAGCACCTCGAGCTCGAACGCATCGAGCTCGAGGATCTCGGCGGCCGCGTCGACGGAGGCGAACATCGGGGGCTCCGCCCCGCCACCCGTGTCGATGACAGCGGCAAACGCGGGCAGCCGCTCCCACGAGAGCGCTTCCGCGCCTTCCGCTGGAACGTCTGCGGCTTCCGCAAACTTCCGCTCGGGCCACAGCCAGTCGCTCTGATCCCGCGCCCAATCGAGGAGCGCGAGCGCGGTGGCGCTCGTCCGAGCATTGGTCTCGCGCAGCAGCCCGATCAGGCGCTGCGCCAAAAGCTTCTCGCCCATAAATCACCCAAGGGGCCGCGGCGCGCGCGCAGAGGCTGTCGCAACCGGGGCCGGTTCAATCAATATCGTGAGGGTAGATGCCGCCAGGTCTGGGCCCGGCGAAGCGCCTTAGCGCTTTGGCGAGCTCCAGACGGAGGCGGGATAAAGTCCCGTGTTGTGTTCGCATGCGAACATCGTTCGTCTCCGTCCATGGGCCACAGC
>DASYWC010000100.1:0-8244 GCA_035936615.1 Allosphingosinicella sp.
ATCTGGACCGGCACGCGCTGCCCGAATATCTGAAGCCGGAAAATTTCGACGCGATCCGGGATCGCCTCGATCGGGTGCAAGCGGTCACCTGCGACGTCGGCGAAGCGATCGAGAAACTCCGCCCCGCTTCCATAGACTGCTTCGCGCTGTCCAATGTCTTCGAATATAGCCCGATCGACCTGTTCGAGCGCACCTGCGCCGGCCTGGTGCGTGCGGCTCGTCCCGGAGCGCGCTTCGCGCTGCGTAACCTGGTGGCGCCTCGACGGCTGGACAGCGTCGCCGCGTTTAAGGTCGACCAGAAGCTGAGCGAGCGATTGCGGGCTTCCGACCGCGGGTTCATCTACTCACGCTTTGAGGCGGCTACCCTGGCCGCCGCTCCCCGCTCGCCCGGCTTTGCAGTCGATTGACCATGCTGCTCGGCCGCCTCCGATTTCTGCGGGCGTCACGCCGTGTCGGACATTTCTGCTCTGATTGGCGACCGCTGGCTCGAAGATCCCCGCGCGGCCAGCGTAACGTTGCGAAAGAGGCCCGTGGACCGGCGGCTCGTGCCTCGCCTTTCCTGGATCAGATCCGCACTGAACCTGCGCTCTGTCCTTTACCCCGGGGGCGGCGCCGCACGGCTGAGCTTCGCCGCCCCCAGAGCGAGGGCCTGAACGATTTCCGAGGGCGCGATGGGCGCGATTGAATATGGCTGCTACAGTCCCGCCGACAGCGACGAGGCGCTCGAGCTGGAGGCTCGCTGTATTCAGGGAAAGAAGTTCCAGTTGCGCTTCGCTCGACCCTACTTTCATCGCAGGGCGGAGAACTTCCACCAGTGGAAGATACTAACTGCTCGCTCCCGAACGCGGCTAATCGGAGTGTTCGCCGGAGCAATCAAGGAAGTTGCCTGGCGCGGACGACCGACCAAGGCACTGTTTTTTTTCGATGCGCGGGTGGATCCTGAATGGCGCCGGAGCGGAGTTGCTCGAACGCTTGCCAACCAGTTGATCGACTGGGCCGCTCCCAATGCGGAGATTGGCTACACCTACACAATCGGCGACAATGCAGCAGTCACGACCTTGGGAAAGCAGTGGATCGGTGCTGAAGCTTCCCCCGGCTGCGCCTATCTCGCATGTCCTGTCTACGGCAATCCCACGCCCTCACCCGACGTACGAGGCGCCGATCCGGCAGAGGTGCATGCTTCGATGAAGGCCTCTTCCGGTCCGTTCGATCTCTACGCGGACCCCGCGCCGGCCTTCGACTCGGATGCCGTGGTCGGTAGCTGGATTTACGCCCGCGGCAGCGAGAGTGCCGCTTGCTCGGGGTGGAGCAACGAGTCGATCCTCAGCGAGATCATCGAGCGGGTCCCCGCGGCGACGCGGCTAGCTGGAGAAGTTCTCTCGCGATGGCCGCTCAACCTTCGCCCCTGGCCTCATACGCCGGTGGCGGGAGAGCGCTTGCGTTCCTGGTATCTGTTCGATTTCCACGCCTCCGGACCCGAGGCCGCCGCGGAACTGGTCAACGCCGTTGCCGCGGAGGCGAGGGCGAGAGGGATCGATTATTGCTACGTCATCCACCAGCAGGGGGCGCCATGGATCCCCGGCCTCCTGCGAGGGTTCCCAAAGGCTTTCTCGCCGATAGTACCGTTCACGATCCTTGCGCGCACCCTCGCCGGTGCGCCGGTTAGGGTCGAGCGGCCGTATACAGACATCAGAGATGTTTAGCGCTCCTCGACCATTCGGCGGGCGGCCGAAACGTCCGCCTTCCACCCAGGAGACATTCCGCTATTGGTTGTGGCGCGGCCGGTCAGGAACGTCCGCTAGTGGCGCTTAGCGGAACGGCGGAAGGCCGGGAGCGGACCGTCCGCTTCTGAAGCGGAGAACTGAAAGAGCAGACGGCACCGTGGTCCATGAGGATGCCCAGATTTTGAACCACTAATGTCTACTTTCCACCCAAAGCGGTGATGCGTGTGGTCCGCTTACCCGCGCAGCCCTGCAGGGGCACCGAGCCAGGTGGACCGCGTTGCTACTTTGCCCCTTCTGCGGCCCCGGCCTCGGCTTCACTGGTGAGCTTCAGCAATTCCGCGAAATCAGGTGCTTCCTCAAAGGGTATAGCCTCTCGTAGGCTGTTCCCCACTCCCCCCAGATCCGGCGACGCTGAATTCAGATGAAGAGGCTCCCGTTCGTGCGGCACGACTGACAACTCTTGTTGGGCAGGGCACAACCTTGGCCGCATGAGCCGGAGATGGATATACCCCAGAAGTAGTTCTCCACAGAAAAGTTGATTTCGATTAACCCAGCCTCTTCTTTACGGGACACAGGCGATCCGACCCTAAGCCGCGCCTCAATGGCGGGGTATCGGCTACTCACCCGGACGGGTGATGTGAAAGCTCGCGCGCGGTGCGATGAAGAGTCCGTCCTTGAAGACGGAGACAGAAATGAAGCAGGTCCATTGTCGGGAAGGAGCCAAGTTTCGCGCGGCAAGAGTTCAGCATCACTTTGATGAAGCGTGGGGGGGTTGATCCGCCATGTGGCTGCTGGACCGAATGTTGCGCTCGGTGGTGCACAAGGGGCGGCTTGTGGTCATGACCACGACGGCGCCAAGTATGTCTATGGCGACCCCTCATCTGACGCACTGACTGTACGGTTGACCGACGCCGGCGCGGCCAAGCACATCCCGCGAGATCCAAGGATAGGAGCCGGCGAGGCCTACATGGACCGACGCCTGCTGGTCGAAGCGCCCCACGATATCCGTGATCTCGTGCTTCTAATCGGGCGTAATACCGCAGGACGTCAGAGTGCGCTCGCCGCGCCGGGGCCCCTGAGGCGGGTCACCGACAGGATCGGTGCGCAGCTTGACCAGCAGAACTGGCGGAGCAAAGCTCGGCGCAATGCCGAGCATCACTACAACCTCACCCGCGAGTTCTATGAGCTGTTTCTTGACGTAGATCTCCAGTACACCATGGCCTACTATCGCGGTCCCGCAGATACGCTCGAACAGGCTCAGCTCAACAAGAAGGCCTTGATTGCGGCCAAGCTGCAGCTTCAGCCTGGGATGCGGGTGCTGGACATTGGCTGCGGCTGGGGAGGATTCGCGCTCTATTTACATCGACATTTCCAATCCGAGGTGCTGGGGGTCAGCCTGGCCCCTGAGCAGGTTGCGGTGGCCGACGAGCGGGCGGCCGCGGCAGGGGTAGCCGAAAAGGTCCGCTTCGAGGTGATGGACTACCGTGACGTCCAAGGCTGCTTCGATCGCATCACCAGTATCGGCATGATCGAAGCCATTGGAGCCCCTCACTTCCGGGAGTACTTTGGCAAGACTCGCGATCTGCTCACCGATGACGGGATCATGCTGACGCATACCATCGGCCGCACGCGCGGACCCGGGAAGACCGACAAGTGGACTCGCAAGTACATATTTCCTGGCGGCTACATTCCGGCGATGAGCGAACTAGTTACCGCGCTGGAAAGGAGTGGTTGGGAAATCGCAGACGTCGATGTGCTGCGCTATCACTACGCGCATACTCTCGCCGAGTGGTACCGCCGCGCGACAGCCCACCGGGCAGACATCACGCGGCTCTACGGCGAACGGTTCTTCCGCATGTGGCAATTCTATCTCGCCGGGGCGGAGCAGAGCTTCCGCCATGGATCTATGGTAAACTTCCAGATCCAGTCGGTCCGGCAGCGCAGCGCCGTTCCAACAACGCGAGACTACATCCAAGCAGAGATGATGCGGCTGATCGCGGTCGACCGCAGAAAGAGCCCTAACCAGCCCCTTCCAGAAGTCGCATCCAAGAAGTAGGCATCAAGGCGGTACTCATCGCCAGCTGACATCGCTTCCAACTCGCGCGTGGCGAACTGGTATACCGGCTGACTGAACCATCAGATCGAGCATCACCTGTTCCCCAAGGTGGCGCCTACCGGCTATCGGGACTTCGGCCGATCGTCCGCGCCGCCGCCGAGCGCCACGGGCTGCCGTGCCAGGATCTGGGCAGCGCTTCCTCGGCTGTCCGGAGCATTTCGCCTTACTGAAAGCACTCGGCGCCCCTGTCCGACTTGCGCGGCTACCGCACCAGAACCAAGGTCGGCTTTCCGCTATTCCCGACGCTCGGCCGGAAGACGCACTGGAATGTTTCTTAGGCAATGGTAACCTAGCTCCAAAGTTGAGGGGGGATGCTATGCAAGCGACGAACTCCTGAGCTTCCACGCAGTCCATCAAGTCACCTCCTGCGTGTTCTAGGACTTAGTTTTGCCGTAGCGGCCGGGGTCGGAACCATGATCGGCGGCGGAATTCTCCGGACGCCGGCCAGTGTTCTAGATCAAGTGCCACTGCCTTGGCTTGCTCTGCTTCTTTGGGCCTTCGCCGGTTTTCACGCGCTGCTCGGCGCGAACATCATTTCGGAAGTGATGACTTCGGTTCCGAAGTCTGGCGGCTTGTTCAATGTGGCCCGCGCAGCCTTCGGTGAGTTTGGTGCCCTGCTGGTCGGTTGGACGGATTGGCTGATCGGAATGGCTGCCATGGCCGCCCTTTCCATCGCTTGCGGCGAGTTCCTCGCGCTCATCGTGCCAGATCTCAAACCCTATGCTGTCTCTGTTGGCGCCGCCGTCGCGGTGTTTCTGTTCCTTCTGAACTGCATCGGCGTCCAGGAAGGTAGGCTCATCCAGCTAGGCACCAGCGCAGCTAAAGGCATTTTGCTCCTCGCTCTGATCATCATGCTCTTTCTCTGGCGTCCCGACGCTGCGCCCGCTGAGGCCAGCGCATCAGTCGCTGCACCGATCTCCTTCTTCGGAATTGTTGTTGCCTATCAACTGATCGTCGGCGCCTATGCCGGTTGGCCCAACGTGTCCTACTTTGCGGAAGAGAACGCGAACCCTAGGAGGAACATCCCCCGCGGCCTCTTTACCTCCATCCTTTCTGTGATGGCCATCTACCTGCTGATGAACGCGGCGCAACACCGGTGAATCGGAGAAAGGCCCGCCGCACACTGGGAGGTGGTGCGACAGGGCCGTACTCTACAGGCTCGCCGTTGGGGGGATGACGAGTCGCTAGTCTATAGCTCAACTGCGGGTGCTACGGGCCTGATGAAACGCCTGCGAATTATCCAGACAGCCCGGACGCTGAATGTCCGCTCTCGATCAACAGACATTCGGATTCCCGCCGCCGCTGGTTTCAGGCTGTGCCGCGATAATCGGGAAGGGTCCCAGATCGGCGCCAGTAGGCCCTCAGGCCGATGCGTCCGAGCAGGTGCTCGAAGCTCGGCTCGTTCCACAGACTGCGCATCGGAGGCTGGAACAATGGCACGGTGATCCGATCCTGCTCACCGCCGGGAGGAGCGGCGGCAGCCCACTCCCCTTCGCCAAAGAAGTAGCCTTGAAGGATCGCCAGCGCCTGGCCATGGCCCCCGAGCGCCGCACAAGCCTGCGCCACCTGAAGGGCCTTTGATGCGTCGGTCTTTAAGTAGGCCAGGTTAGTCGCTATCGCAGAGGCCGGGTCCCGCTGGCCCGCAAGCGCTTCGGCGGTAGCCTGAGCGGCAGCTACGAAGTCCGACGTGAGTTCCGGCGGGCGTTCAGAGCCGTCCCTCAATATCTGGCGCTTCCAAGGGGCGGCCGCTGTAGGTCAGGTATGCGAGCCGAAGCGACCAAATGTGTGGCTCGCGCGGCCACCGATCGACCGCTCGCTCCAAGGCGTCATCGGCTGCCTGTAAATCCCCTGATGACCAAAGGTTGACGACCATTCTCCGGTCTACCCCCGGTATCAGGAATTTCTTCCGGTCGGTCCTGTTGGACACTTCGGCGGCGTCGCTCCAGCGCCCGACATTTCCAAGTATGTACGACAGGATGCCGAGGAGGATCGGCGCACCCGGGCTTTTTCGTAGAGCACGGCGTGCGGCGCGCTCGGCAGCGAGCCAGTTCCGGTATATCGGCTCGAGCAACAGCAGCGCGCCTAGTGCGCGCGGCTCGTTTGGGTCGAGCTCAAGCGCAGCCGTGGCGGCGGACTGGCTCCGGGAGGCGAGGCCCGTTCGTTCCGAAGGGGCAACGACCCTCCTGCGAGCTGCATGCGCCAGCGCGAGCGCACCCCAACCAGCGGCGGATTTGGCGTCCGCTCGGACAGCATCGGTCAGCAAGGCGATCGCTTCCAGAGTCGAACCGCGATCGGGAGGTTCGATCACATCGTTGTTCTGGAGTGCATCGAGTCCCTTTTGGAGCAGCAGTGCACCTTCGGATCCGTCCGATCGGTCCGCCACACGCCAGCTGAGGATACCGGCCGCTGCAACGGCCGCGGCGGCTCCGGCTCCGATCAAGGCTCCGCGTCTTCCAATGCTGCGCTGGCCGCCCCTTCGTGGCTGATTAGCACCGAGCCGTCCCGGTCGTTCAGTCGATGCTGCGACGCTTCTAAGGATGCTTTGCCAGCCACCGGTTTCCGGATCTCCGGACCAGTTTCGCAAATCCGCACACTGGATCTGGTCGAACGGCATCGGAAGGCGGGCATCATCGAGCCGCGCCTGTACCAGGCGGCCACTTTCTCGTGCGCGGTTGGCTTCGGATCGGACCCAGTGCGATTGAGCTGCCGCCTGGGACCAGAGCACTAGGACCGCCTGGGCGCTATCCAGTTGCTCCTCAATGACTTCAGAATAGGCACGATGAGCTGGCAGATGCTCATCGAACCAAACGTTAAAACCGGCGGATCGAAGCTCCGCCGCTGCCCGGTTGGCGGCAGTGAGGCTCTCCCGAGCGTATGAGATAAAGACGTCGGTCATGCCTTCGCACTACCCCTTGGCTGGCCGTGCAGCTTAGCCGCCTCTGGTGACGAAACAATATGCGCTGGGGCTCCACGGGGGGCTGCAAAGACCCGGCCATCACCTGCTGTACCTTGCCCGCTCTCCACCCATTGAAGACGCCGAGCCGCATGTCAGCTTTCGACCCATTGCGGACATTCAGGTGATGGGGCACCTTACGGGATGGAGCAGCTAGAGAAGCTGGTGAGGCATAAGCCGGTGGAGAAGCCTGAATGAGTGAAGAAGCGCCACCGGTTGCGCCCTGCTGCTTTTGTGGCAGTGCCGACTACCAAGGCCGCGCTCCTAGCGCTCTCATGCTCATGGCATCGGCCACCTCGACGTGGCTTTGCCATGAGGCATGCTTTCGCGAACGCCTGCCTGACATGCCAGACCCTTGGAGCTTCTACGAAGGCGACCCCGGAGCCTACATACCTACTTCCGGTGAGGGGTAAGCCGGTGGAGAAGCCGGAGTGATCGAACTGGCGTTCTTTGGAGCCTTTTTGGTTGCCAATGCCGTTTATTGTTTCATCAAGATCAGACAGGACATGGCGGCACAGCGCTTCGGGATCGCGACCCTCGGTGTGCTCGGTATGGTAGGCACAGGGGTAGTGCTCGCGTGCCTAATCTATGTGCCCGTATCAGGTGTGGGTTTGTAAGCTACATATACGCCTCAGCCGAATGTCCGCTTTCCACCCAAAGGAGACATTCCGCTGTTGGGTCGCCCCAGGACTGGCAGGAATGTCCGCTAATGGCGCAAAGCGGACGGCGGCAGGCCTAAAGCTGCTCCCGCCAATTCCAGCCGGCAGGCACAAGAGCGAGCAGCTTACGATGATACGCATGGGCCTTTCTCAAAAGGTGCTTATCTTCTGCGCGGTGCTCCGTACGCTCCAGGTAAGCACGAGCGGCTTCGATGCCTTGTTCGGAGACCCTCAGTTCACTCTTCACGCTCTCCCACGCCTCTTTGGCCTCGGGAGTGGCAGGCCCGTTGATCTGGATTAGTCCAGTTTCGTAGCAAAATGTGACATGGTCCGGATGCGGCAACTGATCAGGTGGGGGCAATCCCTGCGCCCGGGCCCATCTGCACTTCTGCTCCCACTCGGCTTTATCCTCTTTGACGACCCGCAACATGTCGAGCATCTCCTCGTCCCGCAGCTTTTGAGCCGTAGCCCGCAGGTCAATCAGCTTTGCTATCGCGCGAGCCTCACCCGGGCCGCTCTGTTCCCGAGCTGCCGAAGCGCGGCCTGGAAAACTGTCATCTCCCTCTCCTCGCGGCCTTCGCGGACCGGCACCAGCCGCTCCGTTTCAGAGAGCGCCGCGTCAACGAAGGGGGTCGGAAAGAACAGGGAAAGACAGCTAAGAGACCGGTTCGCCACTGACTGCGTCGCGCACCACAAGCCTCAAGACAGGAGCCGCGGCCCCGGCTAACAAGGGGCGATGGGCTGGACCTTTTCGATCGACCGCGGCGGCACGTTCACCGACGTGGTCGCGCG
>DASYWC010000101.1:0-25277 GCA_035936615.1 Allosphingosinicella sp.
TCCCCTCCCTTGAAAGGGAGGGGAGGTTTCGATCCGGATCCGGCGATGCGGTTCCTGAAGTTTCGGGAGGAGAAGAAGCGGAGGCGCGACCGGCAGCCGGGCGGCGAGGCCTGGAGGGAGCAGTATCCGGAGCCAAACGTCGAAGAGGTGCGGGAGACGATATTGAGCCGGCTCGACGCCATCAGCCGGCACGAAGAGCCGAAGAAGATCGCGCAAGGATGGAGCAAGGACGAGGACGGGTACATGATCCCTCCGGGCTGGGTGCGGGCGCAGCCGCTCGAGTGAGGCGTGACACGCAGGCGGGCGGGAGCTGAATTCAGCCCACGCGCGAATCCTTGGCCTTGCCCGTGCGTTGTTTCAAGCATGCCTTACGTCACCTCGAGCGCGGTCGATTGGGTGGATCGTCATCCCGAGACCGGGACGATGGAGATCCGGTACAAGGAGGGGGACCGGTACAGCTATTTCGGCGTCCCGGAGCAGGTGTATCGCGGGCTGTTAGAGGCGCCTTCGATAGGGGCCTACGTCAACGAGCGGATCAAGCCGTTCTACCGGTTCGAGCTCGAGCAGAGGCGGCGGCGCTTCCGGCCGCCCGCTCAGGAATAGATGCGCCTCAGGAGTAGATGCGCCACTGCCGCTCAGCCGCGGAGCCCTTTTCCCTGCGCCGAAGCGTGACGCTGCCGGCGCTGCTGGAGGCTTCGCCGCTCTTCGTGCGCACGTAGATCTGCACGGGCACCTCCACGTAGAGCCAGCCATCCGCGGCGGCCGGTTGCGATGGATCCCCGACATCGGCGCGATAGGAGGCGTACCTGGTGAAGCTGTCGAGAAATGCGGCCTCGTCGCCGCCGCGTTCGGGAGAGCGGAGCTTCCAGGCTTCTCTGTATTTGCCTTCCTGGATGAGGGCGTAATAGGTTTGGAGCACGGTGGCGGCGGCCTGGGCTGCGCCCGGTTCCGAAGGCTTTGTACTCTCGTCGGATAGAGCGGCTGACTCCGCCGGAGCGGGCGCGGGCGCGGCCGCTTGCCGCGGCGCCTGTGCCTTTTCGACCTTGGCAGGAGGCGGGGGCGGGCTTTCGCCGCACGCGGCCAGGAGCGCGAAGGGGAGCAGGAGAGCTGAGCCCCACCCGTTCAGCACTTCTCGTATTTCCAGTTGCGCTTATGCTTGTTTGCCATTGGCCAGGAGCGACCTTTCGTAGTTGCGAAGCAAGTCCTCGGGGCCGTCGTAAAGCTCGACGCGCCGGCTTCCAGAAGCTCCTCGTCGGGAAAGCCGCCGGAGCGGACGGCGATGGTCCTGAGGCCGGCCTTGCATGCCGCCTTTACGTCCCAGGGGGTGTCGCCCACCACCACCACATCCTCGGTGGTGAGCGGGCTGACCTTATCGAGGGCGGCCTGGAAGATGTCGGGATCGGGCTTGGAGCTCTCCACGTCGTCGGCGGACGTGGTGGCGTGGACGAGGTCCGAGGCCCCGATGATCCCGAGATGGTAGTCAACCTCCTTCGACTTGGCGGAGGAAGCGAGGACGATCTTCACCCCGTCCTGGACGAGCCGCTCGAAGAGCTCCCGGACTCCCGGGAAGGGCACTACCCGGGGGAGATAGCAGCGCTGGAAGAGGTCGGAGCGGTAGTCCTCCATCTCCTCCTGCGTGCCGTCCAGCTTCTCCGAAGGGATCAGCGACGGGATGAGGTTGTCGCCGCCCTTGCCGATCTGGCTGCGGGCCGTCTCGAACGGCACGTCGAACCCGAAGCGCTTGAAGGTCTCCACCCAGGCGGCTGCGTGAAGGTCGTTGCTGTCGATCAGGGTCCCGTCGACATCGAATAATACTGCTTTGGCCATGGCCCCCGAACGAGCGGGGTGCCCGGCGGTTGCGGCCATCCCCTACGGGCGCTCAGAATGTGGCTGCCCGGGCCTTTGCCGTGGCACGGCCGAGCCGAACGCCTTCGAAGGTGAAGATGACCAAAGCCGTCCAGATCGCTGCGAAGCAAAGGATGTGGGCGGTGGTGAGCTTCTCCCCGAACACCAGCACCGCAAGCAGGAACTGAATCGACGGGGCGACATACTGGAGAAAGCCGAGTGTCGAATAAGGGAGCCGCTTGGCGGCGGCGGTGAACAGAAGTAGCGGAACGGCGGTCGCTGCCCCTGCCAGGACCAGCAGGAACGTCGTCCAGGCATCGATCCCGAGGCCGCTCTCACCCCTGCTTCCAAGCCAGAGCACCCAGCCCAGCGCGAGCGGAGCAAGGATAGCGGTTTCGATCGACAGGCCCTCCAGCGAGTCCACCGGAGCGACCTTGCGAAGGAAGCCGTAGGTGGCGAAGCTGAAGGCGAGGGTGAGGCTGATCCACAGGCCGCTTCCGGCGCCGATGCCGAGCACCGCCACTCCTGCGGCGGCGAGCGCGACCGCGAACTTCTGCCCTCTCGTCAGCCGCTCCTTGAGGATGAACACTCCGAGCACCACGTTCACCAGCGGGTTCAGATAGTAGCCGAGGCTCCCCTCAAGCACATGCCCGTTCAGGACCGCCCAGATGTAGACCAACCAGTTCACGCCGATCAGGACCGCGGTCGCCATCAAGGTCAGAAGCACCCGCCGGTCGGCGATCGCTGCCCGGATCGCGGGCCAGCGGTTCCACAGCGTGGCCAGCCCTCCAAGGAAGATGAGCGACCACAGGATCCGGTGGGCCACGATCCCGGTCGGATCGACGTGGGCCAGCGCCTTGAAGTAAAGCGGGAGCACGCCCCAAAGGAGGTAGGCGCCAAGGCCCATGAAGAGCCCGGCGCGGGTGCGTGCGTGGTCTTGAGTCATCGGCGCGGCGCCTAGAGCAGGGGCGAGGTGCGTACAAGCGCTTGAGGTCTTGCGCCGCAGGTGCTATATAGCACTAACACAGCAGGAGGGTGGGATGAGGAAATTGGCTTCGGTAGGACTGATCGCGATGCTTGCGGCGGCTGCCGCTTGCGACATGGAGATCGGCGGCGGCAAGGAGCCTTCCGCGACGGCGGCAGGCGCTCCAAGCGCGGAAGGCAAGGCGCAGGAGAGCACTTTCAGCCTCAACGCGCCGGGCTTCAACATGAAGGTGCCCATTCCCGAAGGCATCCGAAGCAATGCCGAGATCGATAGCGACGGCGAGATGCTCTATCCTGGCTCCACCTTCAGCGGCATGCATGTCGAAGGCGGAAAGAAGGGCCAGTCTGACGACGGCGCAGTGGAGATCCGCTTCACCAGCGCCGACGCGCCCGAGAAGGTCGCTGCCTGGTATCGCGATCCGGCGCGGAAGGACTTCACAATCGTCTCGGCGCGCCAGGAGGGCGACGCCTTCGTGATCGTCGGGCAGCAGAAGGCGGAGGCGGACGAGTTCAAGATCCGTCTCACCCCCAAGGCGAACGGCGGCACGGACGGGCGCCTCGCGATCCAGTCCTCCGGTTGAGCGGCAGGGGCGAGCCGCTGGCGACGCCGGCGGAGGTGCGGGATATCCTGGTCGCAGCAGCGAGGGGCGGAACCGCTCTCACCTACTCCGAGGTGCTGGAGCAATTGGGCTACGCCTTTTCCAGGCCCAAGATGCGGGCGCTGTGCGCGGTGCTCACCGCCGTTGACGAGGAGTCGCAAGCGCGGGGCGAGCCCGAGCTGGCGGTGCTGGTGGTGAGGCAGAGCGACGGCATACCAGGGCAAGGCTGGTGGGTTTCAGGAGGCGCTCGAAGCCGCGGCTATGAAGGCCCGTGGGAGGGGCCGGAGGCGGCGCGATTCATCGCATCGGTGCAGGCGGAGACCTTCGCCTACTGGTCGGCGGAAGGCTAGGGAGAGCCGCCACTGGCGAAGCGGCTCCGCCGTCGCTACATCGCGGCCCATGCCAAGCTTCCTCCTCGTCATGGCCGGCGGCGCGATCGGCGCCGGCTTCCGCTACAATCTGAGCCGAGTCGCGGCCGAGCAGATGGGTGAGGCCTTTCCGTGGGGAACCTGGATCGCGAACCTGCTCGGCGGACTTCTTGCGGGTTTGCTGGCCGGCTTCCTGATCGGCGAAGGAAGCCAGGGCGAGCCCCTGCGCCTGTTCCTCGGGGTGGGGGTGCTCGGCGGCTTCACCACTTTTTCCGCCTTCAGTCTCGAGGCGGCGACCATGATCGAACGCGGCGATATCGCAATGGCGGCCGCCTATGCGGTCTCCTCCGTGGCGGGTTCGGTGATGATGCTGTTCATCGGGCTTTGGCTGGTGAGGGCGGGCGCATGAGCGATCCGGCAAGCGAGCAGGTCCGCCAGTTCAAGGTGGATTCGGAGGATGACGGAATCAGGCTCGACCGCTGGTTCAAGCGCAACCTGCCGGACGCGAGCTTCAACGTGGTTTCGCGTTGGGCGCGCACCGGCCAGCTTCGCCTCGACGGCAAGCGGGCGGCGCCCGGTGACCGGGTTGAGGCCGGGCAGATCATACGGGTCCCTCCGGCAGAGGCAGCCGAGGACAAGAAAGGGGCACGGCCGAAGCCTGAGCGGCCCACGCTCAGCGCGGACGAGGTAGCCTTCATCAACGAGATGGTGATCCACCGCGATCCGGCCGCCGTCGTGGTCAACAAGCCGCCCGGCCTCGCCACCCAGGGCGGGACCAAGACCAACGTCCACCTGGACGGGCTGCTGGATGGGCTGATCGACGGCGAGGCGGCACGCCCCAAGCTGGTCCACCGGCTAGACAAGGACACGTCGGGTGTCCTTCTGATCGCCCGCACCCCCAGGGCCGCGGCGTTTTTCTCCAAGAGCTTTTCCGGACGCACCGCTCGCAAGGTCTATTGGGCGCTGGTGGTGGGCGTGCCGGAGATCCGCGACGGCTATATCGACCTGCCGATCGGCAAGCAGTTCGGGACCGGCGGCGAGAAGATGTGCGTGGACGAGAAGGAGGGGCTTGCCGCCAAGACCCGCTACCGCGTGATCGAGCGGGCGGGCAACCGGGCGGCCTGGGTGGAGCTCCAGCCCCATACCGGCCGAACCCACCAGCTTCGGGTGCACATGGCGGCGATCGGGCACCCGATCGTCGGCGACGGCAAATATGGCGGGCAGGATGCGTTCCTGACCGGAGCGATCAGCCGAAAGCTGCATCTCCACGCGCGCCGCCTGAGGATCGACCATCCCGATGGGGGGCAGGTTGACGTGACGGCGGAGTTGCCGGCCCATTTTGCGGAGAGCCTGTCCTCGCTGGGCTTCGATATGTCACTGGGTGACCTGCCGCTCGACGAGGTCAAATATTCCGAGACTCCCGAAGGAAAGCGCAAGGCAGCGACTGCGGCAGCCAAGGCCCGGCGCAAGGAGCGCAAGGGGGAACGGCGAAGCAGGGGCCGGGGGTGAACCGCCTCGCCATCTTCGACTGCGACGGGACCCTGGTGGACGGACAGGCCAACATCTGCCTGGCGATGGAGGATTGCTTCGTTCGCGCCGGCCTTGAAAAGCCGGAGCGTGCCCGGACCCGGCGGGTGGTCGGGCTGAGCCTGTTCGAAGCGATGCAGGCGATGCTTCCGGAGGCCGAGCATGAGGTCCACCTCACCCTCGCCGAGGATTACAAGCAAGCCTTTCATCGCCTTCGGGCCCAGGGGAGGGTCGAGGAGCCGCTCTACGAAGGAATCGCCGAGCTGGTCGAAGAGCTGGACTCGGAGGGCTGGCTGCTTGGAGTCGCCACCGGCAAGTCAGACCGGGGTCTCGGCCTCTGCCTCGATCATCACGGCCTTAGCCAGCGTTTCGTCACCTTGCAGACCGCGGACCGCCACCCGTCCAAGCCGCACCCTTCCATGATCGAGCAGGCGATGGCCGAGGCCGGAGCGGAGCCTCGAAGCACCATCATGATCGGCGACACCAGCTACGACATGGCGATGGCTCGTGCGGCCGGGGTCACCGCAATCGGGGTGACGTGGGGATATCACGACGCTCAGGAACTAAGCGAAGCCGGCGCTCATTACATCGCTTCCGACCCGTCGGACGTCACCGCGTTCATAAAGGCTTTCCAATGAGCCCATCTCCCCAATTGCCCCCCGACGAGGCGGTTTGGCGCAACCGGTTCATCACCATCAACCTGACCCGCATCGGCGGCACGATCATCGTGCTGGTCGGGCTCTATCTGTGGCACGCCGACGGGGTCCGGGAGGGCGGGGCGATCGAGATCGGTCTGCCGATGGCCTTGATCGGCCTTGCCATCAGCTTCCTCGGCCCCTGGTACCTGGCCCGCAAATGGCGGACTCCGCCCGGGCAATGAAGCGCTTCTACAAGGCCGCGGCGGTAAGCGCCGCAGGCGAGGATTTCCAGATTCTGCTCGACGGGCGCGAAGTGAAGACTCCGGCACGAAACACGCTTGCGGTGCCGTCCGAGCGGCTTGCGCAAGCGATCGCGGCCGAGTGGGAGTCGCAGGGGGAGAAGGTGGATCCCCGCTCAATGCCCTGCACCGGCCTTGCCAATGCGGCGATCGACCGGGTGGGGCCCGATCCCAAGGCCTTCGCCCGAAGCCTTGCCGCCTTCGGGGAAACCGACCTTCTTTGCTATCGCGCCGAAGGACCGGCGGGGCTCGCGGCCCGGCAGGCGGAGGTCTGGGACCCGCTGCTTGCCTGGGCCAGGCGGCGCTTCGACGTGGATTTCGAGACGGTCGGCGGAATCATGCACCGGCCGCAGCCGGAGATGACCCTGCGCCAGCTGAGCCACGCGGTCGAGTGCCGCTCCGCCTTCGAGCTTGCCGCGCTCTCGCCGCTGGTGACGATCAGCGGCTCCCTCGTCATCGCGCTTGCGCTCGCGGAGGAGGCGGTGGACCTGGATTCGGCCTGGGCCGCGGCGAGCCTCGACGAGGCCTGGCAGTTCGAGCAGTGGGGCGAGGATCGGGAAGCGGCGGCGGTGCTCGAAGCTCGGCGGCGGGAATTCGCAGCCGGCTACAACTTCCTCAAGCTCCTCTAGGCGAGCCGGCCCGGCAGCTCAGCCGATCAGGCTCCGAACGAAATCGTGAAGGAAGATCCGCCGAGCCGCCTTCAGCCGTTCGGCCTTCAGGACCGTGTGGACGATCTTCCGGCACTGCTCGGCATCGTCGTTGATGAAGACGTAGTCGTATTCGGCCCAGTGGCTGATCTCGGTGGCGGCGCGCGCCATCCGGCCGGCGATTACCGCGTCGCTGTCGGTCCCGCGCGAGCGAAGGCGCCGCTCCAGCTCCTCCATCGAAGGCGGCAGGATGAAGACTCGAACGATGTCAGGGTCGACCTGCTTGAGCTGCTGGGTTCCCTGCCAGTCGATGTCGAGGAGAACGTCGCAGCCGCCTTCGATCTGCTTCTTCACCTCGGACCTCAGAGTGCCGTAGCGATGGCCGAAGACGTGCGCCCACTCCAGGAACTCGCCGTCCGCCACCATTCCGTCGAACGTCGCGTCGTCTACGAAGTAATAGTCATGGCCGTGCACCTCGCCCGGCCGGATGGGCCGGGTGGTGGCGGAAACGGAAAGGCCGATCCCGTCGTCCTGAGTGAGGAGCATCCGGGCGATCGTGGACTTGCCGGCGCCGCTCGGGCTCGACAGCACGAAGAGTAGTCCGCGCCTCTGGAGGGGATTGCCGCTCGCCATGGCCGCTAGTGGCGCGCACGGCGAGGGCCGTCAAGGCGCGGGGGGACGGTCGTCGGCGGAAGGCTATTGCCGGCCCTTGGGAGGGGGAGTTCCGCTTCCTCGTCGCCGCGAGGTGGGATCCAGGCCAAGGGCGGGAGGGGCCCACCCGATCCGCTTCGGGCCCGGATCGTACTCCAGGACGAGGCTGTCGCTGAGGGGAGTGTCGACGGCGGCGAAGTCGAACAGCATGGGTCCCCCGAAGTGGCTGAAATTGTTGATATCGAACGAAATCCGCGAGCCAATGTTCCGCCGCTGGAACTGGCAAAAACGGCGGCGCGTTCTCCGGGCCGCTTCACGATGAGAACAGTGGCGTTGAAACCAATCCTGCTCGCCGCTGCCGTGACGGCCGCTCTTCCATTGGAACCGCTGCTCAAGCCCGGGAGATATTCGGAGGAGTGCTGGCATGGACAGTATCGGTGTTCGAGTGAACTACGGCTTCCGCTGACTTAGCGGCCCACCATCGTCTCCGGCCGAACCACCCTGTCGAATGTCGCTTCGTCCACCAGTCCGAGCTCCAGCCCGGCCTCCTTCAGGGTCAGCCCCTTCTCGTGCGCGTGCTTGGCGATCTTGGCCGCGTTGTCGTAGCCGATCTCGGGCGCGAGCGCGGTCACGAGCATCAGGGAGCGTTCCATCAGCTCGCCGATCTTTCGTTCGTCGGGCTGGAGGCCGTCGAGCGCCCGCTCGGTGAAGCTCTCCATTCCGATCGCAAGCAGGTCGATCGAGCGAAGCACGTTGGCGCCGATCAGCGGCTTGAACACGTTGAGCTCGAGGTGCCCCTGAAGCCCGCCGACCGTCACCGCGACGTGGTTTCCCATCACCTGCGCGGCGACCATCGTCAGCATCTCGGCCTGGGTCGGGTTGACCTTGCCGGGCATGATCGAGCTTCCCGGCTCGTTTTCGGGCAGGCGAAGCTCGCCGATGCCCGAGCGCGGGCCGGAGCCGAGGAGGCGGATGTCGTTGGCGATCTTGGTCAGCGAAACGGCAAGGACGTTGAGAACGCCGGAAAGCTCTACCAGAGTGTCGTGGGTCGCAAGTGCCTCGAACTTGTTGGGAGCAGTCTCGAACGGAAGCCGGGTGAGCCTGGCGATCTCGGAGGCGAAGGCGTCCGCAAAGCCATCGGGGGTGTTGAGGCCGGTGCCGACCGCGGTTCCGCCTTGGGCAAGGCGGTGAAGCCGCGGAAGCACGCCTTCGACGCGCTCGATCCCGTCCGCGATCTGGGCGGCATAGCCCGAGAACTCCTGGCCCAGAGTCAGCGGAGTCGCGTCCTGGAGGTGGGTCCGGCCGATCTTGACGATGCCGTCCCACTCCTTCGCCTGGGCCTCCAGCCTCTGCCGGATCCGGTGGAGCGCCGGGAGCAGCCGCCCGTTCACGGCGCGGGCGGCGGCGACGTGCATCGCGGTGGGGAAGCTGTCGTTGGACGACTGGCTCTTGTTGACATGGTCGTTGGGGTGGACGGGGCTCTTTCCGCCACGCTTCTGGGTGAGGATCTCGTTCGCCCGGCCGGCGATCACCTCGTTCGCGTTCATGTTGGACTGGGTGCCCGAGCCCGTCTGCCAGATGACGAGCGGGAACTGGTCGTCCATTTCCCCGGCCGCGACTTCGCCTGCCGCCTGCTGGATCGCCTCGGCGATCTGGGCGTCGAGGCCTCCGATCCGGGCGTTCACCCGCGCCGCCGCCTGCTTCACGAAGCCGAGCGCGTGGACGATCTCCACCGGCATCGCCTCGCGCGGGCCGAACGGGAAATTGGCGATCGAGCGCTGAGTCTGCGCACCCCAATAGCAATCCCCGGCCACTTCGATCGGGCCAAAGCTGTCGGTTTCCGTGCGGGTCTCGGTCATACTACCTCGTCATGCTGAACTTGTTTCAGCATCCATTTCTCCACCTGGCGAGGAATGGCAAGATGGACCCTGAAACAAGTTCAGGGTGACGGCGCTAGGCTCATTTCTTGCGGCTGAAGTCCACCGAGACGACGTTGGAGCCATCCTCGACCGGCTCTGCGGCCGGGTGGTCGTTTTCCGCCTCGTCGTGATCCTGGGGGCCAGCCTCGTCAGTCTGCGCCTGGAACTGGAGGGCGAAGTTCACGGCCGGGTCGACGAAGCCGGTGATGGCGGCGAAGGGTATGACAAGCTTTGCAGGCGCCTGGTTGAAGCTGAGGCCCACCTGGAAATGGTCCTCGTCCACCTTCAGGTCCCAGAAGCGGTTCTGGATGACGATCGTCATCTCGTCCGGGAAGCGCTCGATCAGGTGCCGGGGGATGTCCACTCCCGAAGCGCCGGTCTTGAAGGTGATGTAGAAATGATGCTCGCCCGGAAGCGTGCCGGTGCTCTCCACCTCCCCAAGCACCCGCCCGACCACGGCTCGAAGCGCCTCCTGGACGATCTCGTCATAGGGAATCAGGCTGTCGGGCGTGTCGTCGCTCATTGGCCGACTCGTAACGGCGCGAGCATAGGGGTCAAGCGCGTTGCGGCCAGCACCAAGGCAAGTTTAGAACCAGGCAGAAGGAGAGGAGTGGCAATGACCGTAGATATCGAAGGTCCGTACGACGATTCCAATATCTTCGCCCAAATCCTTCGCGGCGAGCTGCCTTGCACCAAGGTTTACGAGGACGAGCATGTCCTTGCCTTCAACGACATCAACCCGCAGGCTCCGGTCCACGTCCTGGTGATCCCGAAGGGGCGCTACGTCTCGTGGGACGATTTTTCCAGCGCCGCTTCGGCGGACGAGATCGCCGCTTTTACAAGGGCGGTCGGGCAGATCGCTCGAGAGGCGGGGCTGGTCCAACCCGGCTACCGGCTGCTCTCGAACGTTGGCAGGAACGGCGGCCAGGTGGTGCCTCATCTCCACGTCCATATTGTCGGCGGAAAGCCGCTTGGGCCGATGGTGAGCCGCTGAGCGCCCTTGCGGGCTTGTGCCTCGGGGGCGGGCTGGATACAGCCGCGAAATAAAATAGATGATCAGAATGAATAGATGATCAGGAGGTAAAGCATGGTGGCGGCTCCCTCGACTCCCGGCAATACGAACTGGTCCAGCCGCCTCGCATTCGTGCTTGCGGCGGTGGGCTCGGCGGTGGGCCTCGGCAACCTCTGGCGCTTTCCGACGGAGGCTGGAGCGAATGGCGGCGGCGCCTTCGTGCTCATCTACATTCTGTGCGTCGTCCTGATCGGGCTTCCGCTTCTGTTGTCCGAAACCATCATCGGCCGCCACGCCCAGCAGAATGCGGTGGCGAGCACCGTCGCAATGGCCCACCAGTCGGGAGCCTCGGGCGGTTGGGCGGCACTGGCATGGTTCGGCATGCTTGCCTCTTTCATGGTGCTCACCTTCTATTCGGTGGTTGCGGGCTGGGTCCTCTATTTCATCGGCGCCACCGGCCTCGACTGGTTCGGCGCCATAGGCGACGGGCGGCCGTTCGCGGGTGCGTTCTCAGGCGGCAGCGTAGAGGACATTCGCGAGCTCATGCCGGCCCTCTTCGCAGACCCGGTGCGCCTCACTTTGATGCACTTACTGTTTGCTGCGCTTACCATCTTCGTAGTCGCGCGCGGCGTCAACCAGGGGATCGAGAAGGCGGCCACATGGCTGATGCCGGCTTTCTTCATCCTGTTGCTCCTCATCACCATCTATTCCGGCGTGACCGGCGATTTCGGCGCCGCCTTTTCCTTCCTTTTCACCCCCGATTTCAGCCGCGTATTCGATCCCAAGGTGCTCAATTCCGCGCTCGGCCAGGCCTTCTTCTCGCTGAGCCTCGGCTCCGCGATCATGGTGACCTACGGCGCCTATGCGTCGCGCGACACCAATCTGGCGCAGACCAGCGCGTGGATCGCGGCGGCCGATACCAGCGTAGCGCTGATCGCCGGCCTCGCGATATTCCCGGTCGTGTTCGCGGTCGGTCTGGATCCCGCGGCCGGGCCAACCCTCATGTTCCAGACGCTTCCGTCCGCTTTCCACGCAATGCCCGGAGGCGCTCTGATCGCCTTGCTGTTCTTCGTCCTGGCCTTCTTTGCGGCGCTCACCTCCTCCGTGTCGTTGCTCGAGGTCGTGGTCGCCTGGATCAGTGAGCGCTTCGGCCTCCGCCGGCCGCTGGCGGCGCTTCTGATCGGGGGGGGATTCTTCGTGGTCGGGCTCTTTTCGGTCTTCGCCTTCAATATCTGGGAGCATCATCGCCCCCTGGCTTTCCTGCCCGGATTTGAGGAGGCAAACTGGTTCGACGCCTTCGACGGCGTGACAGGGCGAATCCTGCTGCCGCTCTCCGGGCTCATTACCGCAGTCTTCATCGGCTGGATTGCGGACCGCCGGCTGGTCGACCCCGAATCCGGGCTTCGGTCGGGCGGGCTGCTTCCCGTTTGGCGCTTCCTCGTTGCGTGGCTCTGCCCGATCGCCGTTGGCCTGATCCTCGTCTTCAGCCTGTTTCCGCAACTGATCTCAACTAGCTGATTTACGGCTTGACCTCCCCTGCGCCGCGGGAGAGGTAAGTAGCTGCTGCTGCTGAATGTAGGCGGCTTGGAGTCCTACTTCTTTTCCAAGGATCGATGGCTATGGAATGGCGCGTTAAACCCCTCGACGCAATTCTGGCGACGGCTGAGAAAAAGTCGCTGCACCGCTCGCTTGGAGCCTTGCAGCTGACCTTGTTCGGTGTCGGCTGCATCATCGGCACCGGAATCTTCGTGCTGACGGCGGTCGGCGCCCAGAAGGCCGGTCCGGGCCTGATGATCTCCTTCATGATCGCCGGTGCGGTCTGCATCGTCGCAGCGCTATGCTATGCAGAAATCGCCTCGATGGTCCCGGTCGCGGGCTCCGCCTACACGTACAGCTACACGGTGATGGGAGAGTTCCTGGCCTGGACCGTCGGCTGGGCCTTGCTGCTCGAATATGCGGTCGGCGCCTCGGCGGTGTCGGTCGGCTGGTCCAATTACTTCACGGACACGGTGCTGGCGCAATCGCTAGGGATAGAATTACCGGCCTGGTTAAGCGCCGGCCCACTCGCTCTCGGCGGACAGCCCGGCGGGTTCATCAACCTTCCGGCGGCGATAATCGCGCTTCTGATCACCTGGCTGCTGATGATCGGCACCAACGAGAGCGCGAAAGTGAACGCGGTGCTGGTGGCTATCAAGATCACCGCCCTCATCGCCTTCGTGGCACTGACTCTCCCGCGGACCGACGCTGCCAATTTCAGCCCGTTCATGCCGGCGGGCGTGTTCGGCGGCTTCGGCTCGGGCGTCGGAGTCGTCGGCGCTGCCGCGACGATGTTCTTCGCATACGTAGGCTTCGACGCGGTCTCCACCGCGGCCGAGGAAACCAAGAACCCGCAGCGCAACGTTCCAATCGGCCTGATCGGAAGCCTGGCCATCTGCACCATCTTCTACATGCTGGTGGCCGCGGGCGCGGTCGGGACGATCGGCGGACAGCCCATCATGGGCCCGAACGGAACTCCCTTCCCGGCCGGCTCAGAAGAGCTCGCCCGCCAGTGCGCCATGGCCCAGTATTCCGAAATGCTGGTCTGCTCGCGCGAGCCGCTGGCGCACGTGCTGAGGACGATCGGCTTCGGAACGATCGGCAACATGCTGGGCTACGCGGCCTTCATCGCGCTTCCCTCCGTGATCCTGATCCTGCTGTTCGGCCAGACCCGAATCTTCTTCGTCATGGCGCGCGACGGGCTGCTTCCGGAGAAGCTGGCCACGGTTCACCCGAAGTGGAAGACCCCGCACATCGTCACCGCCATCACCGGCGTCATGGTGGCGATCGCCGCGGCGTTCTTCCCCGTGGGACAGCTCGCGGACATCGCCAATGCGGGGACGCTCTATGCGTTCCTGATGGTGGCGATCACTGTGTGGATGCTCCGCCGCCGGGATCCGCACCGCAAGCGCGCCTTCAAGGTTCCGGCCCTCGGTCTGGTCGCGACCCTCACCGTGCTCGGTTGCCTGTTCCTGTTCTTCAACCTGCCTGGAGAGGCGATGCTGGTGCTCCCGATCTGGACTGCCATCGGTATCGGCATCTACTTCCTCTACGGCTACCGGAAGAGCCATCTCGGACGCGGCCTCGTGGAGGTTCACGAGCCCGAGATCCACGACATCGAGCCGAGCATCCCCGGAGTCGACGAGCGCGACCCGCAAGATCCGCCGCGCCGGCCGCCGAACGTCTAGGCTGGGCATACGCAACAATTGGGGAGGCTTCGGCCTCCCCTTTTTTTCATGTTCGGCGGGGCTTCCTCACAGCCCCTCACTCGGCTACCGCTCCGGACAAAGAGACTAAGGGGAATTTTCTGATGTCAGCAGCAGGCGCAGACGCGGTGGCCGCAGAACCGGCGGCAGTCGGCTTCATCGACCATGTGACGAACGTTTCCGACTTCATCTGGGGCGGGACCTGGAACGGAGCCGAGGTGCTTCCGCTGCCACCCATGGTCGTGGTGCTGCTCGGAATCGGTCTCTACATGATGATCGGGCTTCGCTTCTATCCGCTGCGCCAGCTGGGCCCGGCCTTCGCCGGGCTGTTCAAGAAATCGGGCGACAAATCGGCTGGCGAGATTTCGCCTTTCGCAGCGCTTTCCACCGCCCTTTCAGGACAGGTCGGAACCGGCAACCTTGCCGGAGTCGCCACCGCTATCGCACTTGGAGGCCCGGGCGCCATCTTCTGGATGTGGATCACGGCGCTGATCGGAATGGCGCTTGCCTTCGCGGAAGGCTCGCTTGCGATCCGCTTCCGCGAGCGAACGCCCGAAGGCCACTACCGGGGCGGCCCGATGAGCTACATTCTCTACGGCCTGGGTCCCAAGTGGAAGTGGCTTGCGATCCTCTTCTCCATCGGCACCGTCATTTCCGCGATCGTCACCGGAAACATGATCCAGGCCAATTCGGTCGGGGACTCCATCCGGACCCTTACGGGGATCGAGGAATGGATCGCCGGGATCATCGTCGCTATCGCGGTCTTCGCGGTCATCATCGGCGGCATCAAGTCGATCGGAGCGGTGGCCGAGAAGGTCGTTCCGACGATGGCGATCCTCTACATCGTGATGGCGCTGATCGCGATCGCTCTCAACATCGAGGATATCCCGGAGACGTTCGGACTGATCTTCGGAGGCGCCTTCAATACGCAGTCGGCGACCGGCGGCTTCCTGGGGGCGGCGGTGATGCTGGCGATCCGCGCAGGCGTGGCCCGCGGGTTGTTCTCGAACGAGGCGGGGCAGGGGTCGACCGCTATGGCGCACGCCGTCGCCCGGACCACGGACCCCGCGCTCCAGGGCCGCTTCTCGATGATGGGCACCTTCATCGACACGATCGTCATCTGCACCATGACCGCGCTGGTGATCCTGACGGTTCAAGGCAATTTCCCAGTCACCGATCCGGCAACGGGAATCACCAGTATCCAGGAGCATGCCTGGTCTTCCGACCTCCGCGGGTTCGACATGACGGCGGGGGCGTTCTCGGCCGCCTTCCCGATGAGTCTGGCCGGCGTTTCCCTCGGCGGCCTGGTTGTCTCGGTGGCGCTGATCCTGTTCGTGTTCACGACCTTGCTCACCTGGGCCTATTATGGCGAGCGCGCGGTCAGCTACCTGCTCGGCGACCGGGCCATCATTCCGTTCCGCGTGCTGTGGTGCGTGATGATCTGGGTCGGCTCCTTCCAGGACCTGGAGCTTATCTGGCGCCTGGGCGACATCGCGAACGCGACCATGGCGCTTCCGAACCTGATCGCTCTCGCCTTCCTGGCGCCGGTGGTGTTCGCCCTGGCGCGCGGCAATCGCGCCGCGGGCAGGGACCACGGCCGCGACACTCCGCGGGAGCTTCTCGAGGAGCCGGTGCTCGAGGTCGGCGGGCACGGAGTGCCGCTCGACCGGTAGGGATCAGCCGAGGCGCTGGGCGACCAGCGCCTTCAGGTTCGCTTCCGGGCGGGCGCCATAGTGCGAAATGACTTCGGCTGCGGCGATTGCTCCCATCCGAAGGCTGTCCTCCAGGGAGCGCCGCTGGGCCTGGCCGGCCAGGAAGCCCGCTGCGAAGAGGTCTCCGGCGCCGGTGGTGTCGACCACCTTGTCCACCGGTTCGGCCGCCACTTGGGCCCGCTCCGCCCCGGCGATCGCGATCGCGCCCTGCTCGCTTCGGGTGACGACGAGCAGCGGCACCCGGGCTGCGGCGTTGGTCACCGCCGCTTCGAAATCCTCTTCCCCGGTGAGGGCCAGGATCTCAGCCTCGTTGGCGAACAGGATGTCGACTCGCCCGTCCTCGATCAGCTTGAGGAAGCCGTCGCGGTGGCGGGAGATGCAGAAGCTGTCGGAGAGGGTGAAGGCCACCTTGCGGCCTGCCTCCCGAGCGACCTCGATCGCCCTTTCCATCGCCGCGCGCGGCTCTTCCGGGTCCCACAAATAGCCTTCCAGATAGAGGATGGCTGCATCCCTGATCTGCTGCTCGTCCAGGGCTGCCGCGGGAAGGCCCTGCGATGCCCCAAGGAAGGTGTTCATCGTGCGCTGAGCGTCGGGGGTGACGAGGATCAGGCAGCGGGCGGTGGGAACGTCGCCGTCGCTCGGCGGCGTCTTGAACTCGACCCCCAGCCCCTGGATGTCGTGGCTGAAAATCTCGCCAAGCTGGTCGTTGGCCACCTGGCCGATGAAGCCGGCCCTCAGCCCCAGAGCCGCCAATCCCGCGACCGTGTTCGCAGCCGATCCGCCGCTCGTCTCCCGAGCCTGGCCCATTCGCCCGTAGAGGCGAGTCGCCTCCTCGGCGTCGATCAGCCGCATCGATCCCTTGGCTAGCCCTTCCTCCTCGATGAGGGAATCGTCGGCTGCTGCGATCACGTCGACGATTGCGTTGCCGATTGCGAGGACGTCGAGGCGGGTGTCGGTCAAGGCGCTTTACTCTTGTCGGAAAAAAGGATGCGCCGCCCTAGCCGGGGGTTCCGGAACCGGTCAACCGGTTGACCGGCGCCCGGTCATAAGCGAAGCAAAGGCCGAACGGCAGGTGGGAGGCTTAAATGGCAGCGACGGTCCGGAAGATGCGGATACTGATTCCACTCGTGCTTCTGTCCGGCTGCGTTTCCGCCAACCGCTCCACCACCGCGGCGCCCCCGCCCTCCGTGGGGCCAGTCCGGCCGGTTCTTCAGAACACCCTGGGGCTGGAGGGCGTGATGGGCCGCACCGCGCAGGCGCTCGTCAGCCGCTTCGGAGCGCCTTCGCTCGACGTGCGGGAGGGAACAGCCCGAAAGCTCCAGTTCTCGAACGCCGTCTGCGTGCTCGACCTCTATCTTTACCCGCGCGCCGGGGGAGGGGAGGCTGTCGTCACCCACATCGATGCCCGCTTCCCGGACGGCCGCGATCTCGACCGCGCCTCCTGCGTCGCCTCGTTCGGCCGCTAGGGAATCTCAGCCGACAGCCGCTCGACGGCCCATCGGGCCGCTTCCGCAACGACGGGATCCGGGTCTTCGATGAGCGGCTGGAGCCTGGGGAGGAGAGCGGGCTGGCGGCTGTTGCCCGCTGCGATGGCGGCGTTTCGAACCATCCGGTCGCGCCCGATCCGCTTGATCGGAGAGCCGGCGAAGACGGTTCGGAAGCTCACATCGTCGAGCGCGAGCAGGTCCGCCAAGGCGGGCGCTGCAAGCTCGGCCCGCGGTACGAAGGCCTGGTTGCGCCGCGCGGCGTCGGCGAACCGGTTCCACGGGCACACCGCAAGGCAGTCGTCGCAGCCGTAGATGCGATTTCCGATCGCTTCGCGGAATTCGTGCGGGATCGGTCCCTTGTGCTCGATGGTGAGATAGGAAATGCAGCGACGGGCGTCGAGCCGGTAGGGGCTTGGGAAGGCATTGGTTGGGCAGGCGTCCAGGCACGCCGAGCAGCTTCCGCAATGGACCCGGTGCGGCTCGTTCGGCCCCAGCTCTAAGGTCGTGTAGATTGCGCCCAGGAACAGCCAGCTGCCGTCGGAGCGGCTGACGAGATTGGTGTGCTTCCCCTGCCAGCCCAGCCCAGCCGCTTCGGCGAGCGGCTTCTCCATCACGGGGGCGGTATCGACGAACACCTTGAGGTCGCAGGGCGCTTCAGCGACGAGCCAGCGGGCGAGCGCCTTCAGAGCCTTCTTGATGACGTCGTGATAGTCGGCGCCCTGGGCGTAGACCGAAATCCGGCCATGCTCCGGAGCTTCCGCGAGCGCCAGCGGATCGGCGGCGGGCGCGTAGCTCATGCCCAGCGAGATCACCGAGCGCACCTCCGGCCAGAGGCCGGCCGGCGACCCGCGCCGCTCCGCCGTCTCCTCCATCCAGATCATGTCGCCATGCGAGCCAAGGTCCAGCCACTCGCGCAGCCGCTCCGCCGTCTTGGGAGCAGCGTCGGCGCGCGCGACTCCAAGCGCGCTGAAGCCGAGGCGCCTTGCCTCCTCCTCCAGCCCCTTTCGCAGATCCGTCATGCTCCGGCTCATGGCGGCGCAGCTACCACATTGAAAGAGAAGCGGAAACCTAGGCCTCCGGAGCCGGCCCCACCTGCTCCCAAAGCTCCACCTTGATCCCGTCGCAGTCGAGGATCCAGGCGAACTTGCCGTACTCTTCGCTCTGGGTGCCGAGTATCTCCACGCCTTTTGCTTTCAGCTCCCCGATCATCGAGTCCAGATCGTCGACCCGCAGGTTGATCATGAAGCGGGCGCTGCTCGGGTCGAAATAGTCGCTCGTCGCCTCGAACGGGGAAAGGAGACTGTAGGCCTCTGCATTGCCCGCCTTCCAGGGGAACATGATACCCCACTCCCCGCCGACCCCCAGCGTCTCCTGGTACCAGCGTTTCGTCCGCTCGGCATCTTCCACCTTGTAGAAGATACCGCCCAGCCCGGTCACCTTCGCCATCCTCGCCTCCCCCGCAGTGAAGGGGAAGCCTAGCCTATCGCGCCGGCCTCAGCAAAGGCGCCACCTCCGGGCTCTCCTCGATCGAGCGCAGGAAGCGCGGCTCGATCCTCTTCATGGAAGCCTGCTCGTACGCGTAGCCGAGCGAGAGGATCAGAGCGTCCGACCATTTCGGGCCGATGAAGCTCAATCCGATCGGAAGCCCCTTTATGTGGCCCATCGGCACCGTGAGGTGCGGATAGCCTGCGACGGCTGCGGGGCTGCCCCCGCCGCTGCCGGTACTGACGTCGGTGTGAACCGCATCGATCAGCCAGGCGGCTCCCCTCGTCGGGCCGACGAGCGCCACCAGGTTGTTGTCCTGCAGGATCTTGTCGATGCCTTCCTTGCCGGCCATTCGAAGCGAGGTCTCGCGCGCCTTTTTGTAATCGGAATCCTCGAGGCCCTTGGTCGCTTCGGCCTGCTCGAACAGGTCCTGGTCGAACAGGCCCATCTCGACGGCCGCATTGGCGTTGTTGAAGGCGATGAGGTCGGCGAGGGTCCGGGTGCGCACTTGCGGCGGAGTGGTTGCGAGATAGGCGTTCATGTCGGCCTTGAGCTCGCTCAGGAGAACCTGGAACTCGTTCCTGCCGATCTCGGCCCGGCCGGGGAAATCCTTGATGTCGACCAGAATGGCGCCTTGGGCGCGAAGGACGGCAAGCGCCTCGTCCAGCGCCGGATCGGTGCCGAAGCCGCTTGCGTAGCGCATCACCCCGATCCTCTTGCCGCGCAGGGCATCGGTCGAGAGCGCGGCCGCGTAATCCATCTTGCGCCGGTCCGCTTCGGTGGTGACGGAGTCGGCTGGATCGCTTCCCGCGATCGCGGTCATCACCAGAGCCGCGTCGCGCACGGTTCGGGCGAACGGCCCGGGAGTGTCCTGGCTGTGGCTGATCGGGATGACGTGGGTTCGGCTGACGAGGCCGACCGTGGGCTTGAAACCGACCACGCCGGTCGCCGCCGCGGGGCATGTGATCGACCCGTCGGTTTCCGTTCCGATCGAGGCGGGCACCAGGCCGGCCGCTACCGCCGCGGCGCTTCCCGAGGAGGAGCCGCAGGTGTTTCGGTTGAGGGCATGCGGGTTTCGGGTCTGACCCCCCAGCGCGCTCCAGCCGGAAATGCTGTCGTCGTCGCGGATGTTCGCCCATTCGCTGAGGTTGGCCTTGCCGACGATCACCGCACCCGCGGCGCGAAGCCTCGCCACCAGAGGCGCGTCGCGGTTGGTGACGTTGTCCTTGAGCGCAAGGCTTCCGGCCGTCGTAGGGAGCGGACCCACGGTCTCGATATTGTCCTTTACCAGGATCGGCATCCCGAACAGCGGCCCGCGCGGCCCTGCGCGGTCCAGCGCCCGCGCCTGCTCCATGGCGGTCGGATCGACTGCGATGACCGAGTTGATCATCGGATCAACCGCCCGGATCCGCTGGATGGCCGCGGCGGTCTTGGCTTGCGCCGTGGTCAGCCGCTCCCACTGGATCGGGGCGAGCGGAGCGGCCGTTGGAGCGACGGTCGTGCTGGTGGTGGTGGTGGTGGTGGTGCAGCCGGCGAGGGCAAGCGCGCCGGCGAGGAGCAAGGCTTGGGGCTTCATCATCAGGTCTTCCTAGGGGCGGGGGGCGAGGAGTGCGTCGAGGCTGGAGGGGCCGGTTCCGACCCGCTCAAGCCTCGGATAGCGAAGGCCGCCGTAGTAGGGCAGTGCAATCGTCCGGTAGAGCTCGCCCTTCTTCAGCATCAGCTGGATCGGCTGGCGGCTGGCCTTGGCGGCGGTGATGGCGCTCTTCAGATCGTCGGCCGAATAGCCGCGCCCGTTCACCGCGACGATCGTCCAGCCGGTGGTGATGCCTTCGTTGAACAAAGGCGAGTCCCAGGCGACGCCGGTGATCGCTCCGTCCTTTCCGAGCGTGAGGCCCAAGGTGTAGGTGAGGTCGACCAGGTCGCGCGCTTTCTCGCGGTCCTTGAAATACTTGGTCGGCGTGTCGGTGTACACGAGGCGGTACCCGGCCCGCCTGATCCAGTCGAGCGGAGCCGGGCCCGTCTGCTCCACCCGCTGAGTGAGGTACCCCCGCCAGTCGTAGGGCGTGACCGCGTTCAGAGTCTGGACCACGTCGTCGAACGTGTAGGTGAGCGAGCCTTCCGAGCCGGGGTTCACTCCGAAGAACGCGGCTGCGAAATCGTCGATCGAGCGCCGGCCGCCGGTTCTCTCGCGGATGATGCTGTCGACGTCGAGCCAAATGAGCATTCCTTCGGAATAATAATCCTCCGAGCGCTGGAAGCTCGAGAAAGGCTGGGGCCGGCGGGCGTTGATGATCGGGTCGAAGGTGGTGTCTCCAAGCGCCCGCCAGCTCCGGCCGGGCAGAGTGTCGAAATAGGCCGCGGTACGGGCAAGCTCCGCCTTCACGTCCTCGGCCGGCATCAGGCCCGAGCGTGCGGACAGGATGTTGCCCCAGAACTGGGTCTGGCCTTCATAGACCCAGAGCAGGTTGTTCTGCATCGGCACCCGGTAGTCGGGGGTCCAGAGCCCGGCCGGACGGCGGTATTTGCCGTTCCAGCTGTGGGTCAGCTCATGCGGCAGGAGGTCGCGCCCGGCCGACTTGCTGTTCCAGTCCGTAAAATAGTCGCGCGGGCGGCTGTTCTCCGAGGAGCGGAGGTGCTCGAGGCCGATTCCCCCGAGCTGCTTGGTGAGAGCGAGCAGGAACTCGTATTCGTCGTAATGCTGGCTCGCGAACACCTTCTCCGCCTGCTCGACCAGCCGGCGGTGGGCGGCGATCTGCTCCGGCGTGGCGGCAAGGTCCTCCGGCCGGTCGGCCATGACGTTGAGGTTCACGTCCTCGGTGAGCTTGAACTTTCGGAAATAACGGCCCGCGAACACCGGCGAATCCACCAGCGTCTCATAGGAGACCGGCTGGTAGGTGACCCGGTTGCCGCTGGTCCCGGCGACGTCGAGCGAAGTCGCCGACTGCCAGCCGGCGGGATAGGTGACGCTGGCTCGAACCGGGATGTTCCGGACGAAGTAGCCGGCCGGATAGAGCGTCATCTTCTCCCACTGGAGGTTGAGCATATCCGGGGTCATCACGATCCGGCCTTGGGCGGGCTCGGTCGGGGAGAGGTGGAGATATTCGAGGTTCAGCTCGCGCACGCCCGCGGGCACGTCGACATGGAAGGCGTAGACGTTGAGCGGGTCTCGCTGCCACCGGATCGGCTGGCCCGCGCCTGTGATCCGAAGCCCCGCCACGGTGTTGATCGGCCCACGCGGAGCATGGTTGCCCGGAAGCCATTCCGGGTAGAGCAGGGTCAGCGGCCCCGCGCCTGCGACCGGGATCGTCTGCCGTACCCGGAAGATCGCGCGCTGGGTGTCGGTGGCGTCGATGTCCACCGTCATCGTGCCGGGATAGGGCACGTCCCGCGAGGCTGGGATCCGGTCCTGCAGCGGGATCGGCTGTGGGAGGCTCGGCGGGACCTGCGCCAAAGCCGGCGCGGCAAGCGCGGCGGCGGTCAGAAGCAACAAGAACTTGCGCAAGGCGACTCTCCTGGAAATCTTTTGCGTTTCCAGGTCGATGGCTGATCCGGCGTTCTTCGTCCAGCCCCTAGGCGGCTTTGGCCTGTCTGGCCCGGTCGATGCTCTCGCTGATGATCCTGCGCGCATCTTCCCTGCCGCCCCAGGTGCCGACCCGAACCCATTTCTCGGGCTCCAGATCCTTGTAGTGGGTGAAGAAGTGCTCGATCTGCTGCTTGACGATCTGCGGCAGGTCGCCCGCTTCCTCGATCTTCTCGTAATAGGGGAAGGTGGCGTCGGCGGGCACCGCAAGGATCTTCTCGTCTCCGCCGGCCTCGTCCTCCAGCCACAGCACCGCGATCGGACGGACTCGAACCACGCAGCCCGGGATGAAGGGCGAGCGCGCGACGACCATGACGTCCAGCGGGTCCCCGTCCTCCGACAAGGTATGCGGGATGAAGCCGTAATTGGCCGGGTAGCGCATTGCCGTGTGGAGGATCCGGTCGACCCAGATCGCGCCCGATTTCTTGTCGAATTCGTACTTCACGGGCTCGCCGCCGACCGGCACTTCGATGATCGCGTTGACGCTGTCGGGCGGATCGTCGCCCACCGGGATGAGATCGATGTTCATGATGGAGGCGGGCCTTAGAGCGGGGACGCTTCCCACGCTACGCAAAAATGCTAAGGCCCGCCTCATGAGCACCAAGGTACAGGCGATCCGCGGCACGCAGGACATGCTGGGGGAGGCTGCGGAGCGGTTCCACTCCGTCGTTGCCGCGTTCGACCGGGTGCGCCGCCTGTACGGCTTCCAGCGGGTGGAAGTGCCGGTGTTCGAAGCGACCGAAGTGTTCGCCCGGTCGATCGGTGAGACCACCGACATCGTCTCCAAGGAGATGTACACCTTCCCCGACCGCGGCGGCGACAGCCTGACGCTCCGCCCCGAATTCACCGCCGGCATCTGCCGAGCCTATATCTCGGAAGGCTGGCAGCAGCATGCACCGCTGAAGCTCGCCGCCCACGGCCCCGTGTTCCGCTACGAGCGCCCGCAAAAGGGGCGGTTTCGCCAGTTCCACCAGCTCGACGCCGAAATTATCGGTACCGACAGCCCGCAGGCCGATGCGGAGCTTCTGATCATGGCCGACCAGCTCCTGCGCGAGCTTGGCCTGGCCGACGGAGTGACTCTGCAGCTCAACACGCTGGGCGACGCGAACACGCGCACCGCCTGGCGCGCCGCGCTCGTAGCGCATTTCGAGGCGCACCGGGCGGAGCTTTCCGAGGACAGCCTCGCGCGTCTCGAAAAGAATCCCTTGCGCATCCTCGACAGCAAGGATCCGAGCGACCGTCCGGCTGCCGACAGCGCTCCAGGGATCGACGAATACATGACTGCGGAGGCGCAGGACTTCTTCGGCGCCGTCACCGCCGGGCTCGACGCCGCCGGAGTGGCCTGGACCCGCGACGCTCGGCTTGTGCGGGGCCTCGACTATTACCGCCACACCGCGTTCGAATTCGTCACCGACCGCCTCGGCGCCCAAGGCACGGTCCTGGCCGGCGGCCGCTACGACGGCCTCATCGAGAGCCTGGGGGGACCGGCGACCCCCGCTGTGGGTTGGGCGGCCGGCATCGAGCGCCTGGGGATGATGATGGATGCGCCTTCGGTTCCCGCTCCGGACGCGGTGCTGGTTCCCCTGGGCGAGGCGGCCGAGGCTGCCGCCACCGGGCTGCTTGCGGACCTTCGCCGCTCGGGCCTTGCCTGCGACATGGCGTATAGGGGGAATATGAAGAAGCGCATGCAAAAGGCGGCGGCGAGCGGGGCGCGCTTTGCCGTGTTGCTCGGCGATGACGAGCTTGCCCGGCGGGAGGCGGCGGTGAAGCAGCTTGCCACGGGCGAGCAGCGCAGCGTGACGCTCGACGGTCTGGCCGAGGCTTTGCGCGCCCAATGACCCTCATCTCGGCGGAACGGATCGCGCAGATCGAGGCGCGAAGGGACGAGCTTCAGAACGCCATGTCCGCGCCGAACCTGGCGCCGGACCAGTTCGTGAAGCTCTCCAAGGATTATGCGGAGATCGAGCCGGTCGCCGCGGCGGCGCAGGAAGTCCGCCGGCTTCGGGATGAGCTGGAAGCGCTCGGAGCGATGGCCGAGGATCCCGAGTTCCGCGACATGGCGGCAGAGGAGGCCGAAGAAATCCGCCGCAAGCTTCCGGAGGCGGAGCGGGCGCTGGCTCTGAAGCTGCTCCCGCGCGATGCGGCCGACGACCGGCCCGCCATGCTCGAAATCCGGGCCGGCACCGGCGGCGACGAGGCTGCGCTGTTCGCGGGCGATCTCCTGCGCATGTACCAGCGCTATGCCGAGGAGCAGGGCTGGCGGGTGGAGATCATCTCCGCAAGCGCCTCCGACGTCGGCGGCTTCAAGGAAGTGGTCGCTTCCGTCACAGGGCAGGGCGTGTTCGCGAAGCTCAAGTTCGAAAGCGGAGTCCACCGGGTCCAGCGCGTCCCCGCGACCGAGAGCGGCGGGCGAATCCATACGTCCGCGGCGACGGTTGCGGTGCTCCCGGAAGCCGAGGACGTGGACGTGCAGATCAACGACAGCGACCTTCGGATCGACGTCTACCGCTCGTCCGGGCCCGGCGGGCAATCGGTCAACACCACCGACAGCGCGGTCCGCATCACCCACTTGCCCACCGGGCTGGTGGTGATCCAGCAGGACGAGAAGTCGCAGCACAAGAACAAGGCCAAGGCGCTGAAGGTGCTCCGGACCCGCCTCTACGAGCTTGAGCGCTCGCGCCTCGCCGACGAGCGGGCTGGAGCGAGGAAGTCGATGGTCGGCTCCGGCGACCGCTCCGAGCGAATCCGAACCTACAATTTCCCTCAAGGGCGAGTCACCGACCACCGGATCAACCTTACCCTTCACCGGCTTCCGGAGATCCTCGCCGGCCCGGGCTTGGAGGAGCTGGTTGCGGCCCTCATCGCGGAGGACGAGGCGGAGCGGCTGGCCCAGCTCGACAGCGTCTGATCGTGGACACTCCCCCTTCCGCCGTGCCAGTGTCGTGGCCGAAAGGAAGGCTTATGCGCGCGATCCTTACGGCAGTTTCGGCACTCTTCAGCATCATCTTCGCCGGCTCGGCGGCCCCTGCGGCCCCTGCGGCCCCGGCGGCGCCCGGCACCTATGCGATCACCAACGTGACGGTCGTGCCGATGGACAGGGAGCGCCTGCTCCCCGGGCAGACGGTGATCCTGCGCGGAGGGCGCATCCAGAGCATCGGCCCCGCGGCGCGCACCCGAATTCCTGCGGGCGCGGTCAGGATCGAAGGTCGCGGGCGATACCTGATGCCGGGCCTGTCCGAGATGCACGCCCATGTTCCTCCCAACCCAGCCGATGTCCAATGG
>DASYWC010000102.1:0-12523 GCA_035936615.1 Allosphingosinicella sp.
CCCGCGAAATTGGTGAAGCACTTGTTGCCGAGGCCCGCGCCCTGCCAGACGCAAAAAGGCCCGTCGACGATCTGCGTGGCGGGGGTCATTCCGTTGTCGAGGGCCGCCGAATAGACGATCGGCTTGAAGGTCGATCCCGGCTGGCGCTTCGCCTGGCTGGCGCGGTTGAAGGACTCGCCCTGCCCCATCGCGAAGCCGCCCTGCATCGCAAGCACTCGCCCGCTGGAGACTTCTTCCACGACCATTCCGCCGCTGATCGTGGGAATCGAGCGGAGCGAGTATGAGTTGCCATCGCGCTTGACCGCGATGATCATGCCGGGGCGGAAATTGTCGTAAGCCGAACCGCCGCCGCCGCGCTTGGGCATGGAAGCCGCCGAGCGGGGGAGGGGAGCGGTGCTTCCGTCCGTGAATCCGATCGTCGCTACACCGTCGGCCTTGCTGACGACCACCGCCGGGCGCCAGTCCTCATACCCCACGCCGTAATTGGCCTGCGCAAGCTGCAGCCGCCAATCCTTGCTCATGTCGACGCTGAGGCCGGAATCGGCCCAGCCCCGGCCGCTGTCGAACCGGATCAAGCCGTCGCGAAAGGCGGTTTCCGCCGCCTGCTGCTTTTCCGGATCGTAGGACGTGCGGACCCAAAGGCCCCCCGCATAGACGCTGTTCGGGCCGTCCTCCCTCTTCTCTCCGTAGCGCTTGACGAGACCGCGGCGAACGTCCTCCATGAAATAGCCGCCGACGTTCTTCACGCTTTCCTTTGGCCCCCGCACAGTGCCGAGCGGCCGCGCTTGCGCTTGCGCCCGTTCAGCGGCGGTGATCCACCCGTTCCGCTCCATCTCGCCCAGCACCCAGTTGCGGCGGGCGAGCGCCCGGTCCGGATGCCGTTCCGGGCTATAGTTGCTCGGAGCCTTCGGGAGGATTGCGAGATAGGCCGCCTCATGCAGCTCCAGCGCGTCGACATCCTTGTCGAAATAGGCTCGGGCAGCGGCCTGAACGCCGTAGGCGTTGCGACCGAGGAAGATCTCGTTGAGGTAGAGCTCCAGGATCTTCTCCTTGGTGAGCACGTCCTCGATGCGCCGGGCGAGAAAGGCCTCCTTGATCTTTCGAGTTACCGAATATTCGTCGCCGAGCAGCAGGTTCTTGGCAACCTGCTGAGTGATGGTCGAGCCGCCCGCAACCCGGTCGCCGCTGCCGAGGCTGGTGGCATAGTTGAACACCGCCGTGACGAAGGCGGGATAGTCGAGGCCGCCATGGCTGAAGAAGGTCTTGTCCTCCGCGGAGAGGAAGGCATTGGTGAGTAGCTCCGGATATTCCTCGAAGGCGAGCTCGACGCGCCGCTCACGGGCGAACTGCTCGACCGGCATGCCGTTGATGTCGCGCACGTTGGACGGCAGCGCCGGCTGGTAGGTGAGAAGGGATTCGGCCGAGGGGAGGCTAGGGACGAAGATCAGCCAGAGCAGCATGTAGGCGAGGATCGGAAGCGCAAGCAGGATGATCGCGGCCTTGCCCCAGCGCCTGGCCCAGACGCTCCGAACTGCGTCGCGTCCCCGCCCGAGCCCGTGCCGGACCCTTGCCATTCCATCGCCGAAATTGAAGCGGCTGCCCGCGCGCGTTTCCGAAGTCATCTAATGCCTCTAGCCGAACAGACTGCGTGGGTGAAGCACGGACATTCACGCAATGTCCGCTTTCGACCCATTGCGGACGATCAGTGAAGCAGCAGCTTTGTTGAAGTGGTACATCCTGGCCCGAGGCCTCCCGAGAGTGGCGCTCCGATGAGCCGAACATCCGAAGGCCTTCTCTGAAGAAGAAGGCGATGTTCCTGAAAAGGTATGAGATTTTCTGATGTGCCGTCTTGACGCTAACGTAAACCGGACTAGTCTGCGGGATGTCGTCGAACGGAGGGGATTCGCAAATGAAAAAGATCGTAGTCGCTGTAGCCCTGGCCTCACTGGCGGGAGCACCGGCGTTGGCACAAGTTGAGCTTCCGGCCGCAGCATCAGCCAAGGCGCGAGCAGCTATAGCCAAGGCCCAAGGGAAAGCTCGATCCGCAGAGGCGAAAGCGCTCGCTGCGGAAGCCAAGCGGATCGCCGCAGCCCACAAGGCCGAAATGAAGGCTGCTCTTGCAGCTGCGAAGGCTGCCGCAAAAGCAAGGCGCCGCGGCTAGAGCCAGAACTTCTTGGAAAGGGGGCGGGCCTGCACATGCGGCCCGCCTTTTTTGTGGGCTGCTCGATGAATCACCGGCTACTCTTTGCGTCTGCGCTGGTCGGCATGCCGTCATCCGCCGCCGCACAGGAAATCGGCATGAGCCTTGGCGGCAGCTTCTCAAGCGGCCGCTACGGAGGCACGGAGCGGGTGAACCTCAGCACTGTGGTCTTGGGGGTTAGCGCCACCTATGGCCGTTGGCGAGTTGATGGCACTCTGCCGTACGTCGTTCTTGATAGCGGCCGTTCGGCGATCGAAGTGGGCGGGATTGTTGTGCCGGGCGAGGCCGGGGGCAGGACGGAAGGCGTGGGGGACGCCGTACTCCGCCTCACCAGCCCCACATATTCGAGCGGCCTGGGCGATGTGACCTGGAACGGGCAAGTCAAGCTGCCCACCGGCGCCGAAGCGCTTTCAACCGGCAAATTAGATTTTTCGGGCGATGTGGAGTTGTCGCACGACGTTGGCGCAGCCTCACCCTTTGTCTCTGTCGGGTACCGGACCTATGGCGACAGCAGATTCCTTGAACTTGAGGACGGCTTTTCGCTATCCGCGGGAACGGGCATAACCTTGGGCAAAACCACTCTTCTTGCCTCCTACGACTGGGCGCAATCGGCTGTGGGTGGGGCCGACCCGCAGGAAATCTTCGGCTTGGCGGCTGGTGAGATCAACCAAGGTTGGGGCTGGAGCATCTATGGCAGCAAGGGCCTCAACTCCGGGGCTGCGGACTTTATGCTCGGTGCCGGCCTGAATAGAAGCTTCGGAGCCCCGCGGTCGGCGCGCACGAGGCGCATTCCACGATAGGGTAACGCGTCGAAGCCGTAGTTTGTAGTCTGCGCGAATTGAGTGCTATCGACTTTGGGCGACGCTCCGCCCTTAATTGCGCGGAGAGGGGAGGCGCGTCGGGCGAAGTGGGTCTCCACGGCGGAGCGCACGCCTCGGGCGATGCGTCGCTGGCCTTCCTCGGACTGCACCAACGCGGCATCGTCCGGGTTGGTGAGATAGCCGGTTTCGAACAGGATCGACGGGATATCCGGGGCTTTCAGCACCATCAGCGAGGCGAAGCGGTGGTAGTCGGGCTGGAAAGGGATCAGAGGCGCCGCCTCGCGGTGGAGGAGGCGCGCGAAGCCTACGGAGTGGGTCATCGCCTCCCGCTGGACAAGGTCGATCAGGATCCTGTTCACGCCGCTGTCGCTGCTGAGCGTTGCCGCCCCTTCGACTCCGAAGGCGTTTTCGCGGGCCGCAAGCTGAGCGGCCTCCTTGTCGGAAGCCACTTCGGAGAGGGTGTAGATGCTGGCGCCCCGAGCGCCCTCCCGCTGCGCGGCGTCGGCATGCACCGAGATGAAGAGACCGGCGCCGAGCCGGCGGGCGATCTGGTAGCGTTGGTGGAGCAACAGGTGATCGTCGCCGTTGCGGGTGAGCGCGACGCGGACCCGGCCCGAGGCCGCGATTTCGTCGCGGATCGCGCGAGCGATCGCAAGGGTCACATCCTTTTCCGGGACGCTTTCGAAGGGGGAGATCGCGCCGGGGTCGCGGCCGCCGTGACCGGGATCTATGACGACCAGGGGCCGCTCCGGATCCGCGGGGCCAAGTACCGGCGGGAGCGGCAGCGGCCGCTCCTTGCGCGGGGCGCCCAACGGGATGGTGACGCTTGCTCCCTTGGGCTGAACCGCGCGGCCAGCCTCGTCGGCGTTCCGGTCGAAGACGGAAAGCTGCACCAGTACGGCCAGGACGGAAAGCAACACCCCCATGGCGCGCATTCTGGCCCGCCGCGGCGGCAGCGGTCCAGCGAAAAGCGCTTTTTCGCCGCCCCGTTTGCGGTTGCCGCTCACGATGCAGGGTGCTAGCAGCACAGGATCGGTCCGAAGGAGAGGCGGGAAAGCCCCGTCCTGCCCCGGTTTTTCCGAAGCTTTAGTGCCGGCGCCAGTTTTATGCCGGTCATCTAGGTTGAAGCTGCATGAGGTTTTTCCCCCCGGACATTTCACGCCCCCTCACGGGTTCAGGCGTTGCTTCGAGGGCTCTGAAGCCGGCGATGGCCGGCCTGCCGATTGCAGCAGAGGCACAATTTTTCATCTCAACCCGGACACAGACGGCGCGCCCCGCAACGGCCGCGCTTTCGTCCATATTCGAGCGCGCTGGCCGCGCCGCTTCTTGGATCGCTTCATCAGGGCATCGGCCCGATGCGGATCCTCGCTGGTCGGCAGGCGCGTGGAGAGACTTCAATGACAATGCGCATGCTGATCGACGCGCGCCACCAGGAAGAAACCCGGGTGGCCGTGGTCAAGGGAAACCGGATCGAGGAGTTTGATTTCGAATCCGCCGAGCACAAGCAGCTCAAAGGGAATATCTATCTAGCCAAGGTCACAAGGGTCGAGCCGTCGCTCCAGGCGGCGTTCGTGGACTACGGCGGAAACCGGCACGGCTTCCTCGCCTTCAGCGAAATCCACCCCGATTACTACCAGATCCCCAAGGAGGACCGAGAGGCCCTGCTCCGCGAGGAAGCGGAGCATGCAGCGGAGGAAGAGCGTCTTCGAGCTGCCGCCGATGCGCGCTACGACGACGAGGCGGAGGAAGAGGAAGCCGAGGGCGACGTGCGCGAAGGCGACACGCCGGACGATGAAGGCGACCGATCGGAAGGCGAGGACGAGGAAGCAGCTCCCGCAAAGCCGGAAGCCGCCTCAGCCCCCGAGGAGAACGCAGCCGACGAGCTGAGGCGCAAGCGCGAAAACCTGCGCCGCCGCTACAAGATCCAGGACGTGATCCGCCGCCGCCAGGTGCTTCTGGTCCAGGTCGTCAAGGAAGAGCGCGGCAACAAGGGCGCTGCCCTTACCACCTATCTCTCGCTTGCCGGGCGCTATTGCGTTCTGATGCCGAACACCTCTCACGGGGGCGGTATCAGCCGGAAGATCTCCAACGGAGCCGACCGCAAGCGCCTGAAGCAGATCATGGCGGACCTGAACCTGCCCTCGACCATGGGCTGCATCGTCCGTACCGCAGGCCTCTCCCGAACCAAGACCGAGATCAAGCGCGACTTCGACTATCTCGCGCGCCTGTGGGACGAGATCCGCGAAAAGACCCTGAAATCGGCCGCTCCGGCGCTCGTCTACGGCGACAGCGACCTCATCAAGCGCGCGATCCGCGACATCTACAACCGCGACATCGATGAAGTGATCGTGGAGGGCGAGGAGGGCTACAAGGCGGCCCGGTCCTTCATGAAGTTGCTGATGCCGAGCCACGTGAAGCGGGTGCAGAACTATTCCGACCGGACGCCCCTGTTCCAGCGCCACGGAGTGGAGGACCAGCTTTCGGGAATGTACCATCCGCTGGTCCAGCTGAAGTCCGGCGGCTACCTCGTCATCAACCCGACCGAGGCTCTCGTCTCGATCGACATCAACTCGGGCCGCTCCACCCGCGAGCACAATATCGAGCAGACCGCCTACGCCACGAACATCGAGGCGGCGCATGAGATCGCCCGGCAGCTTCGCCTCCGCGATATGGCGGGACTGATCGTCATCGACTTCATCGACATGGAATCGAACGGCCATGTCCGGAAGGTCGAGAAGGCGATGAAGGACGCTCTCAAGAACGACCGGGCGCGCATCCAGGTCGGCCGGATCTCGTCCTTCGGTCTTCTGGAGATGAGCCGGCAGCGCCTGCGCACGGGCGTCCTTGAAGCTTCCACCAAGCCGTGCCCGCATTGCGAGGGGACCGGCCTCATGCGGACCGCCGCGTCCGCGGGCCTTTCGGCGCTTCGGATGATCGAGGAGGAAGCTGCCCGAGGCCGCGGAAGCCGGATCATCCTTCGGGCGGGCCGCGAGGCAGCTGTCTATGTCCTCAACAAGAAGCGCCACCAGATCGCCGAGGTGGAAGAGCGTTACGGAGTGCTGGTCGAGATCATCATCGACGAGAGCCTCGAAGGGGCGAAGATGACCGTCGAGTCGGTCGGTCCGCCGCCGGTCGAGCGCCCGCGTCCGGAGGCCGTAACTCCTCTGATCGAAGAGGAGGACCTGGTCGAGGACGAGGAAGACGAGGAAGAGGAAGAAGAGCCCGAGCAGGACGAGCCGCGCGGGTCCCGCGGAGACAAGGCGGAAGGACGCGAGCGCGGCCAGGAACGCGAAGGCGATCCGGGCCGCAAGCGCCGCCGCCGGCGCGGACGCAGGGGCGGCCGCCGCCGGGAGGGCGAAGGCCGCGAGGAAGGCGATCAGCGCCAGGAAGCCGAGGAAGGCCTCGGTGACGCCCAGGCCGCCGCCACCGCTGCAGCCGAGGTCGAACCCGAGCAGGCAGATAAGGCCGAGCAGGAGGAGCAACCGCGAAAGTCCCGCCGCAGGCCCCGCGCCCGAAAGGCCGGGGAGGGCGATGCTCGGAGGGACCAGGCGACCGTAGTTGGCGCCACCCCCCTTGAGGCCGCTGTCGCGAAAAAGGAGGTCGCTCCCGATGCGGCCGCGGAGGATGCTCCTGCAAAGCCCAAGCGTACGCGCCGGAAGAAAGCCGATGCCGAAGCCGAAGCGCCCACTCCAGCGCCCGAGGCTGGAGCCTCGTCGGGCGATGCTCCGGCGGCGGTCGCGCAAGAGCCTGCCCCCGAAGCTGCGAACGATGCGAACGCAGAGGGCGACAAGCCCAAGCGGCGCAGCCGCGCCAAGGCCGCGCCTGCCGCTGCCGACGCTCCGCCGCCCGCCGCCCCCGAAGCTCCGGTGCTGGAGCGGCAGACCGCGGAGACCGGCGCCGGAGCAGGCGCCGCAAGCGAGACGGCGGCAGAGCAAAGGGAAGCCCCCGCCGACTCGGGACCTCCTCGACGGGGCTGGTGGCAGCGCACCTTCGGCGGTTGATCGGGCCTGCGTCAGCGGCGCCGGTGTCTCGGAGCCTCCCTCATTTCATGTGAGGTTCAGGCGTCGGAAGGGATAGGCGAGCGCATGGCCAAAGCTTCGAACGCACGCCCCGCGCCAGCGACTTTCGTCGCTCGGCTGATCATGCTCATCACATTGAGCTTCGCAATGGCGTTCCAGCCGGCGGCCGCTCAGTCGATCCTGCGCGACGCGGAGACGGAAACTCTTCTGCTCGACATGTCGCGCCCGCTGATCGAGGCTGCGGGGCTTAGGCCCGACGACGTCAAGGTAGTGCTGGTCGGCGACCGCGCGATCAACGCATTCGTCGCCGGCGGTCAGATCGTCTATCTCCATTCCGGGCTGATCGAGGCTGCGGCCAACGCGAACGAGGTGCAGGGCGTCATTGCTCACGAGCTTGGGCACATCACCGGCGGCCACATCATCCGGTACCAGGATGGCGCTTCGGCAGCGGGCAAGGTCATGCTGCTCTCGCTCTTGCTCGGGGCCGCCGCGATGGCGCTCGGAGGCGGCGAGGCTGCGGCAGGCGTCATGGCAGCCGGGCAGCATGCGGTCACCGGCAAGTTCTTTCAGTTCCTGAGCACCCAGGAGTCGAGCGCCGACCAGGCCGGAGCCACTTTCCTGAGGAAGGCCGGTATCAGCGGCAAGGGCTCGCTGGCTTTTTTCAAGAAGCTGCAAAACCAGGAGATGCGCTACTCGATCCCGCAGGACGACAGCTATTTCCGAACCCACCCGCTATCGGGAACTCGCGTCGCCACTCTCGAGGCGATGTACAAGGCTGACCCGGCCTGGGAGAAGCCGACGGACGCGGCGCTCGAGGAGCGGTTCCAGAGGGTGAAGGCGAAGCTTGCCGGCTTCGTCAACGACCCCAAGACGACGCTGGCCAAATTTCCGGAGAGCGTGAAGAGCACGCCTGCACGCTATGCCCGGGCTTACGCCTGGCACAAGAGCGCCTATCCCGACAAAGCCAATGCCGAGGTCGAAAGCCTGCTCAGGGACAATCCGGAAGATCCTTATTTCCTTGAGCTCAAGGGGCAGATCCTGCTTGAGTCGGGCAAGCCGAAGGAAGCCTTGCAATCCCTCAGGAAAGCGGTGGCTCTGGCGCCGAACCAGCCGCTTATCTCGGCGCTGTTCGGTCATGCCCTGATCGCGACCGAGGACCGCAAGAATTTCGAGGAAGCCCGGCAGGTGCTCCGGTCCGCAATCGGCCGGGATAACACCAATCCGTTCGCCTGGTACCAGCTCGGAATCGTCTACGACCGGGAAGGGGACTCGTCGCGCGCCGCCTTGGCCACCGCCGAGCGGTACAATCTGGAAGGCGAGGCCAAGCGTGCGCTCGCCAGCGCCGAGCAGGCGATGAAGGGCATCCCTCATGGAACGCCCGACTGGATTCGAGCGCAGGACATAGCGATGGTATCCCGCACCGCGGTCGAAAAGGACAAGAAGGGCCGGCGTTGATTGGCAGGAAGACTGCCGCCGCGGGCCTGATCGGCATCGCGATCGGCGGCGCCGCAATGGCGCTTGCGACCGGTAGCGGGCTGAACGACCCCGGCAAGGACCGGGTCGAGAAGATCGTCCGCGAATATGTGCTGGCCAATCCCGAGATCATCCCCGAAGCGATGGAGCGGCTCCAGGAGCGGGAGGTCGCGAAGGTCGTGGACGCGAACCGCGCCGCCTTCGAAACACCGTTCGCGAGCGCCTGGGCGGGAGCCGAAAAGGGCGACCTCGTGCTGGTGGAGTTCTTCGACTATGCCTGCGGCTTCTGCCGGAAGAGCAATCCGGACGTCGAAAGGCTGCTTCGCGAAAACAAGGACCTGAAGGTCGTGTGGCGTGAGCTTCCGGTGCTGGGGCCCGACAGCGTCGCTGCAGCGCAGGCGAGTCTAGCCGCCGCCCGGCAGGGCAAGTTCCGGCAGTTCCACGACCGGCTGTTCGAGGAAGGACGGCCGAGCCCAACCGCAATCGCCGACGCGCGGCGCGCGGTCGGCGTCCAGGCGGCGCCCGGATCCCCCGAGATATCCGCGGAGATCGAGAAGAACCACGAACTGGCCCGAGCCATCGGCGCAAGCGGCACTCCGACCTTCGTCATCGGTAACCAGGTGCTTCGCGGCGCGGTCGGCTACCAGGCGCTGAAGGAAGCGATCGGAGCAGCCCGGGCCGCAAGCTAAGAGCCGGCAGCCGGTCCTTTGAAACCTTGAGCCACCACGTACCATTCCGACGAGCCCTTGCGGCTGGCTGGGGGCTTGGCGTGCTTGACGGTGGCAAAGCGCCGCTTCAGCTCCGCGACGAGCTCGGCGTCCGCGCCGCCTGCAAGCACCTTCGCGACGAATGCGCCGCCCGGGCGAAGGACCTCGGTCGCGAATTGCAGGCCCGCCTCGACAAGCCCCATGGTGCGCAGATGGTCCGTCGGCGGATGGCCCACGGTGTTGGCCGCCATGTCGGACAGGACCAGGTCGGCGGGACCGCCAAGCGCTTCCGAAAGCAGTGCCGGCGCCTCGTCCGCCATGAAATCCATCTGGACGATGGTCGCACCCTCGATCGGGTCCATCGGCAGTAGATCGATCCCCACCACCGTCGCCTGGGGCAGGCGCTTTCGGACCACCTGAGTCCAGCCGCCGGGCGCGATCCCGAGATCGACCACGCGCTTCGCCCCCTTCAGAAAGTCGAACCGCTCGTCCAGCTCGATCAGCTTGTAGGCAGCGCGGGACCGGTAGCCTTCGGCCTTGGCCCGCTTGACGTACGGGTCGTTGAGCTGCCGCTCCAGCCATTTGGTGGACCCTACCTTGCGCCCCTTGGCCGTCTTTACCCGTGCCCTCAGCCCCTGGTCCCGGCTCATAGGGGGTGGCCGTCGCGGGCCATGAGCGAGCGCAGGATCCCTTCGCGGATCCCCCGGTCGGCGACTCCGAGCGTGGGCGCGGGCCAGATGTCGAGGATCGCCTCCAGGATCGCGCAGCCGGCAACGACCAGGTCCGCCCGGTCGGGGCCGATGCACGGAAGAAGCCCCCGTTCCTCCATCGACATTCGCGACAGTGTTTCGCTTATCTCGCGCATCGCCGAGGACGGCACCATCAGCCCGTCCACGGCCTTGCGGTCGTAGCTCGGAAGGGCGAGGTGCACGCTCGCCAGCGTCGTCACGGTGCCGCTGGTCCCCATCAGCCGGATGTTCTTCTTCTCCTTGGGCAGAAGCTCGGCGAAGCGGCTGAACGCGTGCTTCACTCGCTCGCGCATCCGCCTGTAGCCGGCGACGCGCTCCACCGGATCCGCAAAGTCCCGCCCCTCGCTCTCCGTCAGCGAGACGACACCCCAGGGGGCGCTCCACCAGCTCTTGATCTTGGGCGTGGTTCCGTCCGTGTCGATCAGGATCAGCTCGGTCGATCCGCCGCCGATATCGAAGATCAGCGCCGGGCCGTCGCCGGGCTCGAGCAGCCTGTGGCAGCCGAGCATCGCGAGCCGCGCTTCTTCCTCGGGCGGGATGATGTCGAGGGCGATGCCGGTCTCGCGATAGACCCGCTCCACGAACTCGCGGCCGTTGGCGGCGCGGCGGCAAGCCTCGGTGGCGACGGAGCGGGAGAGCGAGACCCGCCGGCGCCGAAGCTTGTCGCTGCAGATGGCGAGCGCCTGGAGCGCCCGGTCCATCGCTCCGTCGCTAATCCGGCCGCTCTTGCCCAGACCTTCGCCAAGCCGCACCACACGCGAAAAGGCGTCGACCACGACAAAGCCGTCTTCCGCCGGACGAGCCACCAGAAGCCGGCAATTGTTGGTTCCAAGATCGAGCGCGCCGTAGGTGTGACGGGTGGTTCGTCGCCCGTTGGAGGGGCGGGCTGAAGCCGCTTGCGCGGGCTGTTGAGCCGGCGCTTGCGGAGCCGTGGCGGCTATCTGCGCCATGCTCGTCACTCTTATATTCTCGTTGCAGGCAGCCTCGGCTGCCCTGGACTTGGCCGCAGATTACACAGGGGGGCCTTGCTCGGCAAGCGGCCTCATTGCTGTGGGGCGCCGCCGTTGACAGCCCCACCGCCGCCCCCTATCTCGCCCGCCTCGCTGCCCCGTCGTCTAATGGTAAGACTACGGATTCTGATTCCGTCTATCGAGGTTCGAATCCTCGCGGGGCATCCAGCATTTCAACATGGACATTGGAACGCTCCTTTTGCGGAGCAAAGCCGTGTCGTGGGCGTTCCAATCGCAAGGCTTGCGCGGTAGACCGCGCCCCCCATTGAGGAGAGTTCGATGCGCAATGCGATGATTGCGGCCCTCTTGCTTACGACGGCGGCTTGCACGACCTACAGCGCCCAGCCGCAGCCGGCGCCGCCTCCGATGGAGCACGGCGCCTACGACATGGCCGCTTCCCGTGCCAAGATCGCGCGGATCGCGCTGAACCCCGACACCAGCTTCCTCAACGCCGAGGAGCGCAAGGTGGTGAACCTGCTCATCCAGGCCGCGGACCTGATGAACCCAATCTACCTTCGCCAGCGCTCCACCCGGAACCCGGCGATCCGCGCGGAGATCGCGGCCACCGGCAACGCGGCCCTGCTCGACATGTTCGACCTCCACTTCGGCCCCTGGGACTCGCTTGCCGAAAACCACCCCTTTTACGGCAACCGGCCGATGCCTCCGGGCGCGGGCTTCTATCCCGAAGACCTCACCAAGGAGAGCTTCGAGGCCTATCTCGCCGCCAATCCGGCTCAGAAGGAGGAGCTGACCAGCGGCTATACGGTCGTGAAGCGGCAGGGGGACCGGCTGGTCGCGGTGCCTTACAGCGTCGAGTACAGGCAGTGGCTCGAGCCCGCGGCGAAGCTGCTGGAGCAGGCCGCCCGGACCACCAGCAACCCGAGCCTGCGCAAATTCCTGAACCTTCGGGCGCAGGCTTTCCGGACGAACGACTACTACCAGTCCGAGCTGGCCTGGATGGACGTCACGGGCACTCCGATCGAAGCGGTGATCGGACCCTACGAGGTCTATACAGACACGCTTTACGGCACCAAGACCGCCTTCGAGGCCTTCATCACCGTTCAGGACCCGAAGGAAAGCGGGGCGCTTTCCAAGTACAAGGGCCTGCTTGCCGACATGGAGCGCAACCTGCCCGTGGAGGAGCGCTACAAGAACTTCAGCCGGCCGTTCAATTCGCCGATCCTCGTGGCGGACCAGGTCCGCGGGGGCGGCGACAATGTGCCCGGCGTGCAGACGATCGCATTCAACCTGCCCAACGACGAGCGAGTGCGCGAGGCCAAGGGCGCCAAGAAGGTGATCCTCGCCAACGTGCTCGGCGCCAAGTACGACCGGATCCTTGCTCCGATGGCGCGGTTCGTGCTGGTGCCCGAGCAGGCGCGGCTGGTCACCAAGAAATATATGACCAACTTCACCCTGTTCCACGAGCTCTCGCACAGCCTCGGCCCGGGTACGATCAACGTCGGCGGACGGCAGACCACCGTGAATGCCGAGCTGAAGGAGGTCTATTCCGCGAGCGAGGAAGCCAAGGCGGACGTCATGGGCCT
>DASYWC010000103.1:0-7387 GCA_035936615.1 Allosphingosinicella sp.
GTGCACCCGGTCGAGCTCAGCCATCCGGTCGTAAACGACGCGCTCCACTAGCTGAAAACCCAGCGGCGGTTGAGCGAAAACGTAACCAGCGGAGTCACAAGCACGATTGGGATGACAGACCACCAGACCGGGCCGCCCAGATGCTTGACCAGCAGCCAGATGAAGAACTGGTTCAGAAGGAACCCCAGGGTATTGACGGTGAAGAACCGCGCGGTGCGCATTCCGGGCCGGTCGCGCGAGCCGTGGCCCCTGAAGCTCCAGCGGCTGTGAAGCAAATAGCCAAGGCCGGTGAAGACGAGGTAGTTCAGGGTCATCGACAGCATCGGCTCGACGCCGAAGACGTCGGCGACGATCCAATAGCCCCCGGCGACCAGCAGAGTCAGAAGCACTCCGGTCAGCCCGAACCGCACCAGCTGCCCGATCAGCTCGGAATGTCGCTGCGCCGCAATCACCTATGGCTCGCCCGCCTTGCCCTTTGTCCCGGAGCGACTAATGCCGCCCCAACCCGTTGGAAAGAGCGAATAGGGGCGCAAGGGCCGGATGCAGGGGAGGAGCAGCGACTGGTTCGCCCGGCATTGGCGGCTGTGGGTGCTGCTCTTCTGGCTCGGCACCGCGGCGTACTTCCTCTACCAGCGCTGGGGCGCGATCCAGTGGTTCGCGCTCGGCGATACCGACGACAATCTGCGGATGGCGCAGGTGAGGGCGCTGCTCGACGGGCAGGGCTGGTACGATCTTCGCCAGTACAGGCTCAACCCGCCGTTCGGAGCCGACATCCACTGGTCGCGGCTCGTCGATCTTCCGATCGCAGGCATCAAGCTGGCTCTGACCCCGTTCATGGGCGGCAAGAGCGCGGAGACTGTGGCCGTGGCGGTGGCGCCGCTGCTTCCGATGCTTCCGGCGATAGGCGCGCTCGCGGTGGCCGCTCGCAGGCTGATTTCGCCCTGGGCCTTTCTCCTGGCGCTGGCAGTGCTGGTTTCGGCGCCGTCGGCCCGAGGCATGTGGATGCCGCTTCGGCTGGACCATCACGGATGGCAGCTGGCGATGCTTGCGGTGGCGGTGGCGGGGCTGGTCGACAAGCGCCCGGGGCGCGGGGGAGTGACCGTCGGGGTCGCGACCGCGATCTCCTTTTCCATCGGCCTGGAGATGCTGCTCTATCTGGCCCTCGCCGGGGCCTTGACCGGGCTGAGGTGGGTTCTGGACCGGGACGAGGCGCCGCGCCTGGCAGGTTATGGCGTCAGCCTGGGCGGCGGCTGCGCGCTCGGGTTCCTGCTGTTCGCGTCCTACGCCAACCGGGCGCCGGTCTGCGACGCGCTCTCCCCGGTGTGGCTGTCGGTGATGGTGGTCGCGGGAGCGCTCGGGCTGGGGCTGGCGCTGCTTTCGCCGAAGTCGCTTTGGACCCGCCTCGGCGCCGCGGCTGCCGCGGCCGCGCTTATCGCCGCGCTCTACGCGCTCGCCTGGCCGCATTGCCTTGGCCGGCTGGAAGGCGCGTCCCCCGAGCTCGATCGGCTATGGCTGAGCAAGGTTCGAGAGGCGATGCCGGTCTACAATCACGGCTGGCGCACCGTCCTTACGGTGGCGACTCTGCCGGCGATCGGGCTTCTCGGCTACGCCGCCATGCTGTGGCGCCACCGGGCCGACCGCCCCCAGCTCCTTGCCTGGGCTTCGGCGGCCGCTCCTGCACTGCTGGCCGCGTCACTCCTCCTGTGGCAGACCCGTGCGGGACCGGCGGCTCAGCTCCTCGCGGTGCTTGGCGCAACCGCGTTAGGCTGGCTGGTGATCGGCTGGGTGTGGAAGCGATCCAACGTCCTCGTGGGCCTCTTCGCAGCCGTTGCGGCCTTCCTCATCGTTTCCGGCCTTCCGGCGCAATATGTGAACAGCGTCTTCCCCGCAGAGCCCAGGAAGCCATTCGCGCTCTCAATCGACCGGGCAAACCGCCTGTGCCCGACGCTTCCGGCGCTCCGCCCGGTCGCTCTCCAGCCCAAGGGGACGGTGCTCACCCACGTCGATCTTGGGCCGAGGCTGATCGCGGTCACCCACCACAATGCGATCGCCGGCCCCTATCACCGCAACGGCGAGGACATCCTCGCGATCATGCGCGCCTTCCGCGGGTCGCCCGAGGAGGCTCGGCGGACGGTGGAGCGGCGCGGCATCGACTATGTGCTGATCTGCCCCAACCTCTCCGAATCCACGATCTACATGTCGGAGGCGCCGAGAGGTTTCTATGTGCAGCTGACGAAGGGCCGGGTTCCCGACTGGCTGGAGCCGGTGCCCCTTCCGTCCGACTCGCCCTACCGGATGTGGCGGGTCAAACCTTGAAGCTGATGGCGATCCCGTCGATCACGAACTGAGCGGCGAGCGCCGCAAGGATCACTCCGAGGACCCGAGTGATCATCCCCTCGACCTTGTGCCCCAGGAGCCGCATCATCGGCCCGGCGGCAAGCAATGCCAGCATCGTGAGGATCAGGATCGCCGCAAGCGCTCCCAGCACCACCAGCGACTGATCGAGCCCGTCGCTTCGGGCCATCAGAAGCATGACCGAAGCGATCGACCCCGGCCCTGCGATCATGGGGATGGCCATCGGGAAGACGGAGATGTCGTCCTGCTCGGGCCTCGCGTTGATCTCGTTGGCCCGGTTCTCGCGCCGCTCCTGCCGCTTCTCGAACACCATTTCGAGAGCGATCAGGAACAGCATGATCCCGCCCGCGATCCGGAAAGCGGCGAGGCTGATTCCGAGCGCGTCGAGCAGGTCCTCCCCGAACAGTCCGAAGAAGAGGAGGATCGCAGCCGCGATTGCCACCGAGCGCACCGCCATCATCCGCCGCTCTCGGGCGGCGGCATCGCGGGTGAGGCTTGCGAATATCGGGGCGCAGCCCGGCGGGTCGATCACCACGAAGAAGGTGGCGAATGCGGAGAGGAAGAGTTCGATCAAGGGATCACAGTCCCTCGGGAGCTTCGAGCCCGGCGCGTGCGTGCGCGGCCACCAACGTGTTTCGAAGCAGGACCGCGATCGTCATCGGACCGACCCCGCCCGGCACCGGAGTGATTGCGCCCGCCACGTCCCGCGCCTGTTCGAAATCCACGTCGCCGACCAGGCGCGTCTTGCCTTCTTCGGCCGCGGGCACGCGGTTGATTCCGACGTCGATCACGGTTGCTCCCGGCTTCAGCCAGTCGCCCTTCACCATCTCCGCCCGCCCAACCGCTGCGACAACGATGTCGCCCCGGCTAACCACGTCCGCCAGATCGCGGGTCCGGCTGTGGGCGATGGTGACCGTGCAGTTTTCCTGGAGCAGAAGCTGAGCCATCGGCTTTCCGACGATGTTCGATCGGCCGACCACCACCGCCTCGAGGCCCGACAGGTCGCCGAGCATGTCCTTCAGAAGCATCAGCGACCCCAGCGGAGTGCAGGGGACAAGGGCCTCCTCCCCCACCGCGAGGCGTCCCGCATTGGCGACGTGGAATCCGTCCACGTCCTTGGCCGGACCGATGGCGGCGATCACAGCCTTGTCGTCCACGCCCTTGGGAAGCGGAAGCTGGACCAGGATCCCGTCCACCCGCTCGTCGGCGTTCAGGGCCTCGACCAGAGCGATCAGCTCATCCTGGCCGGTGCTGTCGGGCAGCTTGTGCTCGAAGCTTTCCATTCCGGCGGCGATCGTCGCCTTGCCCTTTGAGCGGACATAGACCTGGCTCGCCGGGTCCTCGCCGACCAGAACCACCGCCAGGCCAGGCTTTCGGCCGGCCTTCTCGACGAAGGCGCTGACCGCTTCGGCTACCCGTTCGCGAAGCTTCTCGGCGAAGGCCTTGCCGTCGATGATGTCCGCGCTCACTCAGGCTCCCGAAAGTGCGATGTCGCGGGCGACGCCGGAAAGCAGGATTCGGACCACGTAGATGAGGAGCAGCACGACCAAGGGCGAGAAGTCGATTCCGCCGAAGTCGGGGAGGATCTTGCGGATCGGCCGGTAGAGCGGCTCGGTGATCCGGTCGAGCGCGTTCAGGAACGAGCGCATGAAGTCGTTGTGGGTGTTGATGACGTTGAACGCGACCAGCCAGCTGATGATCGCCTGGGCGATGATGATGTAGGTCGCAAGCCGCAGCAGCAGATCCAGAACCTGAAAGAGCGAAAGCAGCATATTGTCTCCCCGCGAGCGTCGGCAGGCCATGTAGCGTTGCGCAGGTGGCGGGGCAATGGCGGCAGCGGCCCGCCGGTCCTTCAGGGCGCGAAGCGCGGCGGCTCGGCCTGGGCGAGAAGAATCGCGAACTGCTCTTCAGGGTCCGTCCATTCCTTGGCGACTCCCCAGCCGGCCGCACGAAGCAGAAGGCGGGAGTCGCGGAGCCCGTATTTGTGGCTGTTCTCGGTGTGGATCGTCTCGCCCGCCCTGAAGCGGAAGGGTTGCCCCTCGATCGTGAACTCGACGTCCTCCTGAGCTTCCAGGTGCATCTCGATCCGGCTCATCCGGTCGTTCCAGATCGCCCGGTGCCTGAAGGCCTCTACCGGGATGGTGCCGTTCAACTCCGCGTTGATGCGGTGGAGCAGGTTGAGGTTGAAGGCGGCGGTGACCCCCTGGGCGTCGGCATAGGCTCGGACCAGCACCTCCTCGTCCTTCAGCCGGTCCATCCCGATCAGGAGGAACGAGCCGTCGCCAAGCGTGTCCTTCATCGCTCGAAGCAGGTCGACGGCGGTGCGGGCGACCATGTTGCCGATCGTCGAGCCGGGGAAAAAACCGAGCTTACCCATCCCGCTGACCTGGCGCGGAAGCTCGATCGGCTGCATGAAATCCGCCTCCACCGGATAGATGGGGAGGAGCGGGAATTGCTCCTTCAGCGCCGCGGCGGACAGGCGCAGGAACTCGCCCGATATGTCGATCGGCACGTAGGCGGCGGGCTCGACCGCCTCCAGAAGGATCGGAGTCTTGGCTGACGAGCCGGAGCCGAACTCGACCACCGCGTGGCCGCGCCCGGCCATCTCGGCGACGCTTCGGCTGTAGCGCTGAAGCAACGCCGTCTCGACTCGCGTGGGATAATATTCGGGAAGCTCGGTGATCTCCTCGAACAGCTCCGACCCTCGCCGGTCGTACAGCCAGCGGGCAGGGACGGCCGGGATCGGGGCGGCAAGCCCGGCAAGCACGTCGTCGCGGAAGGCCGCATCGGGTTCGATGCTGTTGCTGATCGCGTCCATCAAAGGTCCTTCGCAAGCCGAAGTCCGGCGAACTGCCAGCGCTGGTGCGGATAGAAGAAATTGCGGTAGCTGGCCCTGCTGTGGCCGCGCGGAGTGGCGCAGCTCGCGCCTTTCAGCACCATCTGTCCGCTCATGAACTTGCCGTTATATTCGCCCACGGTTCCCTCGGCGGGAGTAAAGCCGGGATGGGGGAGGAAGGCGCTCATCGTCCACTGCCAGACGTCGCCGAACAGGGCGCCCCCGCCGATCGGGCGCACCGGCCCCGCCTCGTCCAGCTGGTTCCCGCCGGTGGGATCGGTAGCCTGCGCCGCCGCCTCCCATTCCCCCTCGGTTGGGAGCCGCGCTCCTGCCCAGCGCGCAAAGGCATCCGCTTCGTAATAACTGATGTGGCACACCGGCTCCGCCCTGTTGAGCGGCTTCACTCCATCCAGGCCGAAGCGGCTCCAACCCCCTTCGCCGTCGATCCAGTAGAGCGGCGCGTTGACGCGCTCCTCCTGAACCCACGCCCAGCCGTCCGAAAGCCAGAGCGCGGGCTGCTCATAGCCGCCGTCTTCGATGAAGTTCAGCCATTCCCCGTTGGTCACCAGCCGGTCCGCCAGCGCATGCGGGCGAAGCAGAACCTCGTGCGCAGGCCCTTCGCAATCGAAGGCGAAGCCGCCTCCTTGGTGTCCGATCCTCTGGATTCCGCTCGTGCCCTCGATCCACCGCACAGGATCGGGGAGGGGCGTGGGCGCGGATGGGCCGGTCTCCCACACCGCGGGCAGAACCGGGTTCTCCGCAAAGGTGGCGAGCATGTCCATCAGCATCAGCTCCTGGTGCTGCTGCTCGTGGTTCAGCCCAAGCTCGAGCAGGGCGGGGGCTTCCGCCGGCAGTTGCGGGAGGGCGCGCTGCACGGCGTCGTCGACGTGGGCGCGATACTCCAGGATTTCGCTAAGGGAGGGCCGGCTGAGCATTCCCCTGCGCGCCCGTGCATGCCGTTCGCCCTCGCCCTCGTAATAGCTGTTGAACAGGAACGGATAGCGCTCGTCGCAGAGGCGATAGCCGGGCGCGTGGTCGCGAAGCACGAACGTCTCGAAGAACCAGGTGGTGTGCGCCAGGTGCCATTTGGCAGGCGACGCGTCGGGCATGGGCTGGATGGTGGCATCGGCGTCGGAAAGCGGTTCGGCAAGGGCTCGGCTGAGGTCCCGCACCGCCTTGAAGCGCTGCGCCGGATCGCGGCAGGCGGAAGCCTTTGCCTGCGTAGCCATGATGATCTCCTCGCTATTGCAAGGACAACCTAGGTTACGCTCCGCGTGTTCCGCCGGGTTTCCACAATATGTCGCCGCCTTCGGCGCTGGCGACCAGCCGAGCCAGAACGAACAGATGGTCCGAAAGCCGGTTGATGTAGGTGAGGACAAGCGGGTTAAGAGCCACCTCGCCGGCCGCTTCGACCACCGACCGCTCCGCCCGCCGGGCAATTGTTCGGGCGAGGTGGAGGTGCGCAGCGCCTGCGCCGCCGCCGGGAAGGATGAAGCTTCGAAGCGGCTCCAGCTCCTCGTTCATGGAGTCGATCTCCCGCTCGAGCCGGTCCACCTGCTCCTGGACGATCCGAAGCGTCATCTCGCCGGGAGTGAAGTCCTCGCCGGGAGTGGCAAGGTCGGCTCCAAGGTCGAACAGCTCGTTCTGGATCCGGCCGAGCATCGCCCGGTGCCGCTCGTCGCGAACGTGGAGCAGAGCGACGCCGATCGCGCTGTTGGCCTCGTCCACGTCGCCGATCGCTGCCGCGCGCGGGTGCGCCTTGGAGATCCGGGAGCCGTCCACCAGCCCAGTCTCGCCCGAATCCCCGGTGCGGGTGTAGATCTTGTTGAGCCTGACCAGCTTAGCTTCCGCCGCTTGCAAGGAGAAGGAGCAGGACCACGAGAACGATCGTACCGGCCTGGAACATGACGCGCTTGCGCATCAGGTCCTGCGAGCGCGCTCCGGTCACGTCCCTCCCCTGCGCCATGCCGATCACGCCCTTCACGAGCACGAACAGGGTCGCTCCGGCGGCGAGCGCGATCAGTATAATGAGGAGGGTTTGCATGGCGCCTATCTAGGCACCCGCCGCCGAATATCCAGCGGGCAATCTTCCGGCCAGCAGATCGGCGGCGAGCTTCTCGGGGTCCACGCCGGCTTCCCGAAGGCTCGTCAGCGTCGGCGCCCCGTGCCGCTTGGCGAGCCGCTCCCCGTCCGGCC
>DASYWC010000104.1:0-10614 GCA_035936615.1 Allosphingosinicella sp.
GGTTCGGGCCGTGGAGCCGGTGCCGGTTGAGCCTGGACCGGGGGAGCGGCTGGCGCAGAGCCTGCATCGGCGAGTTGCGGCTGCGCCGGAGCTCCTGGCCGCTGGTATTGCTGCCGCTGGAGGTCGAAGGAGGCCAGGCGGTAGATGATCGGCTCGGCCCCGTTCAACTGGTAGACCAGGCCGCTTCCGTCCACCGCCGCCTGGGCCGCATATTCGATGTCGGCGGTCAGCCTCCGATCGCCGCCGAACCCGCGCTCCGCTCCGGGCGGCAGTTCGAGCACGAACCGCCCTGAGCAGACCGTGACGTTCAATTTCTCGTCGCGGCTCTTCACGACGGGCTTTTCCATCCGAACCACGGTGTTCGTGGCCAGCGTATCCAGGTTCGTGGGATCGGCATTGCGGATCCGTACCGCCTCCTCGAACACCACCTGCTTCAGGCGGTCGTAGGTGGCGCTTGAGGCGCATGCCTTCTGGAGCGCCTCGTTCTGGGCCTCGGCCATTTCCGCCTTGCTCTCGGTGCCGGGCGGGTCCTTCTTGTTCGTCAGAGAGAAGCCGAAGGCGGCGGAAACGACCACGACCAATACCGCCAGAGCTATCCACAAGTTACGCTTGTCCATGCCTGTCATCCGCCCTCAGCAATTGGCGTGGGGAGCCAGGGAAAGCGGCCCTACTCCAGCACGCCCTCGTGCAAACGCACAACTCGGTCCATCTTTGCAGCGAGCCGTTCATTATGTGTGGCGACGAGTGCGGCGCTGCCTTCTTCGCGCACCAGACGGAGGAATTCGGCGAGCACCACGTCGGCGGTTTTCTCGTCGAGATTGCCTGTCGGCTCGTCGGCGAGGACCAGCGCCGGACGGTTCGCTAGCGCTCGGCCGACCGCCACCCGCTGCTGCTCGCCGCCCGAAAGCTTGCTCGGGCGGTGCGAAAGCCGGTGGCCGAGGCCGAGCGAGGTCAGGATCGATTCCGCGCGCTCCGTGGCCGCCTTGGTCTCCGTTCCGTGGATGAGCTGGGGCAGGACCACGTTCTCCACCGCGGTGAAGTCCGGGAGGAGATGATGGAACTGATAGACGAAGCCGAGGGCGTCCCGGCGAAGGCGGGTGCGCCCGTCGGTGTCCAGCCGCGCCGCTTCCTCGCCGTTGATCCGGATCGAGCCCTCGAAGCCCCCCTCCAGCAACCCTACAGCCTGGAGCATGGTCGACTTTCCAGAGCCGGAAGGGCCGAGCAGGGCGACGATCTCACCCTTGCCGACGTGGAGGTCCACTCCGTTCAGGACATGGATGACCTCGCCGCCCTGCTCGAAGCTTCGGCGAAGGCCACGGACCTCCAGCACGTCGACGTCGGTCGCGGCAAAGCCGCGCCCGCTGGCAGCGGCCTTGCCGCGCCGTCCGTTCTCGGCTTCGCCTGCGATTTCACTCATAGCGGAGCACCTGCACGGGGTCGGTGCTGGCCGCCTTGAAGGCGGGGTACAAGGTGGCAAGAAAGCTGAAGCCGAGCGCCATCACCGTCACCCCGATCACCTCGACCGGGTCCGTCTTCGAAGGAAGCTGCGTTAGCAGCCGGACCGACGGGTCCCACATGTTCTGACCGGTGATGTACTGGACGAAGTTCACGACCGGCTGCCGGAAATGCAGGGCGATCATCCCGAGCAGAAGGCCCGAGAGCGTGCCAAGGCCGCCGATGATCACTCCGACCGTCACGAAGATCTTGAGCAGGCTTCGCCGAGACGCGCCCATGGTCCTCAGGATGGCGATGTCGCGAGTCTTCGCCCTGACCAGCATGATGAGCGAGGAGAGGATGTTGAACACCGCCACAAGGATGATCAGCGAGAGGATCACGAACATCGCCACCCGTTCGACCGAAAGCGCCTCGAATATGGCGGAGTTCATGTCCATCCAGCTCGTCACCACCGCCTGTCCCGCGACGGCCGCGGCCACCGGCGCGAGTATCTGCTGCACCTGGTCCGGGTCCACCGTCTTGACCTCGATCATGCCCACCTCGTCCTCGAGCATGAGCAGGGTCTGGGCATCCTCTATGGGCATCAGCACGTAGATCTTGTCGTATTCGAAGACCCCAACCTCGAAGATCGCGCCCACTTCGTATGAAACGATGCGCGGCACGGTGCCGAACGGGGTGGTCCGCCCCTGCGGACTGATCAAGCTGATCGAGCCGCCGACGCTCACCCCAAGGGATCTCGCCAGCTGGGAGCCGATCGCCACCTTTCCCGCTCCGGGACGAAGTGCCTCAAGCGATCCCTGCCGCACGTTGCCCGCGAGCGTCTTGCTCTTGAGAATGTCCTCCCGCTGCATGCCGCGGACGAGGACGCCCTCGACCCGGCCTTCGTAGCTCGCCATCAGCTGCTGCTCGACGAGCGGAGTGGCCGAGGTCACTCCTGGCGTTTTTCGGGTCTGTTCCAGTATCTGCCGCCACTCCGGCAGGCGCCCGCCATAGCCCTGCACGACGGCATGCCCGTTCAGCCCGAGCACCTTGTCGAAAAGCTCGGCGCGAAAGCCGTTCATCACGCTCATCACGATGATCAGAGCCGCGACTCCCAACATCACCGCGAACAGGCTGATGCCAGCGACGAGGAAGATGAACCCCTCGCCCTTGCCGGGAAGCAAGTAGCGCTTTGCCACCATCCGTTCGTAGCGGGTGAGGATCATGACGGCTCCCCCAAGCCGTCACCCCGGCGGAGGCCGGGGTCTCGTGGGCACTCGCTGTGTCTATTCGACGTGAGATCCCGGCCTTCACCGGGATGACGTGCTCTACTCATGCCGTCAGCCTCGAAAGCGCGCTTTCCACCGAAAGCTCCTCGGGCTCCCCGCTGGCGCGGTTCTTCAGCTCCACGACGCCCTTGGCGAGCCCCTTGGGCCCGAGGATCAGCTGCCAGGGGAGCCCGATTACGTCCATCGTCGCGAACTTGGCTCCTCCCCGCTCGTCCCGGTCGTCGTAGAGCGTCTCCACTCCGGCGTTCTCGAGCATCGCGTAAATCTCGTCCGAAGCGCTCGTGCAGCTCGGATCGTCGGCGCGCATGTTGATGAGGCCCACTCTGAACGGAGCAACGCTTTCCGGCCAGACGATCCCGTTCTCGTCATGGCTGGCCTCGATGATAGCGCCGACGAGGCGCGACACGCCGATCCCGTAGCTCCCCATCTGCGGCTGAACCGTGCCGCCGTCCGCGGTCTGAACGGTCATTCCCATGCTTGCGCTGTATTTGGTCCCGAAGGCGAAGATGTGCCCCACCTCGATCCCGCGGCGGCTTCGGAGCCGCTCCTGAGGCACCGGGCAGTCCGCGACCTTCGCGTGCTCCTCTTCCTCCATCGCGTAGAGGCCGGTCAGCCGGGCGATGGTCGAGGCGTCGGCCGACAGGAGCTCCTCGCGAGTCACCTCCTCGATGGCGGAGTCGTAGAAGAGCGCACTTTCGCCAGTGTCGGCCAGGATGTGGAATTCGTGGCTGAGATCGCCGCCGATCGGGCCGCTCGGTGCCCTGACCGGAACCGCCTGCAAGCCAAGCCGGGCGAAGGTGCGAAGATAGGCGACGAACATCGCCTCGTAGCTCGCTTTCAGCCCATCCTCGTCCAGGTCGAAGCTGTAGGCGTCCTTCATCAGGAACTCGCGCCCCCGCATCACCCCGAAGCGCGGCCGAACCTCGTCGCGGAACTTCCACTGGATGTGGTAAAGAGTGCGCGGCAGATCGCGGTAGCTCTTCACCGCGTCACGGAAGATGGCGGTGATCATCTCCTCGTTGGTGGGGCCGAACAGCATGTCCCGGTCGTGCCGGTCCTTGATCCGGAGCATCTCCGGCCCATAGGCATCGTAGCGGCCCGACTGGCGCCACAGATCCGCAGACTGAATGGTCGGCATCAGAAGCTCGATTGCTCCGGCGCGGTTCTGCTCCTCGCGCACCACCTGCTCGATCTTCTTCAGCACTCGAAGGCCGAGCGGAAGCCAGGCGTAGATTCCTGCGGCCGTCTGGCGGACGAGGCCGGCGCGGAGCATCAGCTTGTGGCTGACGATCTGCGCGTCGGCCGGCGTTTCCTTGGTGACTGGGAGAAAGTAGCGGGACAGGCGCATCGGTTTGCAAATGCATCCGGCAGGGAAAGGATGCGGCGACCTCTACGGACGGCCTCTTGCGATGGCAACCTTGCGCCTTGTGTGGCGGCAGCGACACAGCGCAGCGTCTATTTGGCAACGTTGGCCGATTAAACCATGACAATCGCGGCGCTTTTCCATAGGCCTCGCACCACGATCCAAAGGCCTAAAGCCTCGGTTCGGGGGATCTCGGTCCCGCTTTCTTCTGCGAGGTGAAGGAAGCGCGCGGGCCGGGTGACTACAAAAGGGGAGTTGGCGATCTGATCGCCACGCGGGTGCCCGGATCGAAAGGTTCGGGCACTTCGCGTTTCAGGCCGGGCGGGAACCAGGCGCTCCCGGCGCGTTATCCTGCCCATGAAACCGATGAACGAGCAGCATTTGGCGATCCTGCGCCGCCACATGGTCGAAGTGATCGGAATCCACTTCGACATGGCGAGCGAGGAGATCGGCAAGGACCGAGTGGACGAGCGGCTGGAGCGCGCGATGCTCGAAGTGCCGCGCCACCTGTTCGTGCCGGCGCAGCTTGCGGCGGTGGCCTATCACGACACTCCCCTGCCGCTGGGATTCGACAAGACCGTATCGCAGCCTTTCATCGGGGCGCTGATGCTCGACCTCCTGGACGTTCGCGCCGGGGCCCGAGTGCTGGAGGTCGGGACCGGCCTTGGCTACCAGGCCGCGGTCATGGCCGAGCTGGGCGCGGAGGTCTGGACGGTGGAGATCGTCGAGGAATTCACAAGCGAAGCGGCAATGCGCCTGCTCGCCTTGGGGCACGTGGGCGTCACGCTTCGAGTAGGCGACGGCTCGCGCGGCTGGGCCGAGCACGCGCCGTTCGATCGGATCCTCGTCACCGCGGCCGCCAAAGAGCCGCCCCAAGCCCTGGTCGAGCAGCTCGCGGCCGGCGGACGGATGGTGATCCCGATCGGCGCGGAAGGCGAAGTGCAGCAGCTGAGCGTCGTGGAAAAGACCAGCGGCGGCTCAGTCCAGGTGCGAGAGGTGATGCCTGTGCGCTTCACCCAGTTGGAGACGATGGCCTAAAACGCCTCCACCGGAAGCGCCATGACGCTCTCCGCGCCCGCCTCGATCTTGCGCCGAAGGGCGCCTGCCTCCGGCATAATTCGCTCGGCGAAGAAGCGGGCGGTGATGAGCTTGGCTTCGTGAAAGGCCTTGTCCTCGGCGCCGTTGGCCAGGACTGCACCGCTCGCGCGGGTCATCCGGAGCCACATCAGGCCGAGCGCGACGATACCCATCAGGTGCATGTAGCTGTAACTGGCGGCGCCCGCATTGTTCGGGTTCTGCGGCGCGTTCTGCATGAGCCACATGGTCGCCGCCTGGAGCTCGCCATTGGCTGTTTCGAGCGCGGCGGCGATCTCCTTCGAATTCGGGTCGGCCTTGGCCTCGTTCACCTCGTTCGAGACGATGTCGAAGAAGGCACGAACCGCACGCCCGCCATTCTGGGCCAGCTTGCGGCCGACCAGATCGAGCGCCTGGATTCCGTTGGTGCCCTCGTAGATCTGCGCGATCCGCGCGTCGCGGACGAACTGCTCCATGCCCCATTCGCGGATATAGCCGTGGCCGCCATAGACCTGCTGGGCGTTCACCGCCACTTCGAAGCCCTTGTCGGTGAGGTAGCCCTTGATGACCGGAGTCAGAAGCGAGATGATGTCCATCGCCTGCTCGCGCTCTTCCTCGGTCTGCGCCTTGCGGCTGAGGTCCACCTGCAGGGCACCCCACAGGATCAGCGCCCGGGCGCCCTCATTGTAAGCCCTCGCCTCCATCAGCATGCGCCGAACGTCCGGGTGGACGAACAGGGTGTCGGCCTTCTGGTCGGGCTCCTGCGGCCCGGTGAGCGCCCTGCCCTGCCTCCGGTCCTTCGCGTACTCGACGGCGTTCTGGTAGGCGACTTCGCCCTGGGCCAGGCCCTGTAGTCCGACGCCGAGCCGAGCCGCATTCATCATGATGAACATGGCGGCCAGCCCCTTGTTCTCCTCGCCGATCAGATAGCCGGTGGCGCCGTCATAGTTCATCACGCAGGTCGAATTGCCGTGGATTCCCATCTTGTGCTCGATCGAGCCGCAGGTGACCCCGTTGCGTGCCCCGAGGGAGCCGTCCTCGTTCACCAGCACCTTCGGCACGATGAACAGCGAGATGCCCTTCACGTTGTCCGGGGCGCCGGCGATCTTGGCCAGAACCATGTGGATGATGTTCTCGGCCAGATCGTGCTCTCCCGAGGAGATAAAGATCTTGGTTCCGGTGATGGAGTAGCTGCCGTCCGGGTTCGGCTCCGCGCGGGTGCGAAGCAGCCCCAGATCGGTCCCGCAGTGCGGCTCCGTCAGGTTCATGGTGCCGGTCCATTGCCCCGAGACCATCTTGGGAAGGTAGGTCCGCTTCTGCTCGTCCGACCCCTTCACCAGCATGGCCGCGATCGCGCCTTGCGTCAGGCCGTTATACATTTCGAAACTGTGGTTGGCGGAGCAGAGATATTCCGACATCGCAGTCGAAACTACGTACGGAAGTCCCTGTCCCCCGAACTCCTCCGGCGCCGACAGCGTGGTCCAGCCGCCGGCGACGAACTGCTCCCATGCCTCCTTGAAGCCTGTCGGGGTGGTGACCGACCCGTCCTCGTGGCGGGTGCACCCCTCCTCGTCCCCGACCCGGTTCAAGGGCTGGAGCACCTCTTCGCAGAGGCGCGCGCCCTCGTTCAGAACCGCCTCGATCATGTCGGGAGTGGCGTTCTCGAAACCGGGGAGATTCGAATAGCGCTCCAGGCCCAGCAGATGCTCGAAGACGTAGCGCGTGTCGCGGACTGGAGCGCTGTAGGTCGGCATTTGAAATTCCCTTATTGGCCGCGCTTGGGCGCGGGCTCGCTGATCAAGTCGATGAAGCCCTGCAGCTCCTCGATGGTGGCATCGATATCGACCCGCTGCTTCTTCAGCAGATCGACCCGATCCATGCACTTGGCGATGGTCACCCGGCGCTGCGCCTCGCGGTTGTCGCCGACGTCGTAGAGGTCGATCATTTCGCGAATATCGGCCAGGCTGAAGCCCACCCGCTTACCGCGCAGGATCCACGCCAGGCGGGCCCGGTCGCGCCAGCTGTAGACGCGGGCAAGCCCGACCCGCCTGGGCGCGATCAGGCCCTCGTCTTCGTAGAACCTGAGGGCCCGAGCCGTCACTCCGAATTCCGAGCAAAGATCGGTGATCGTATAGGTCTGAGTGCTCTGCTCGGAATGGCGGAAATCGGAATGAAGAGCGGAGCGCGGCATGTCCGGCCGGTTAGTTTCCGTTCACGTCAACGTCAAGGCTGGGCCCGCTGAACCGGCCCTATTGCGCCGAAAGGCCCCCGCACAGCGGCTCGCCCACCAGGTCCTTGGCCTTCATCGCATCTTCGACCTTGCTGCTCTTCTTGGTGAAGCTGGCGCCGCCCAGCTTGGCCTCGGCTCCGCAATAATAGGCGCAGCCTTGCGGGAGCGAGGCAGGCAGAGTCGCGGTGGCTCCGTTGATCTTTGCCTCGATGGTGCAGCTCTCGTCCCCCGCCATGCTGAGGCGCAGCGTGTCTCCCTGGCGAACCGCACTGCCGCTGCCCGAGCAGCTGTGCATTCCGGTGCCCCAGACGACGAGCGCGAAATTCGTCTCGCCGCCCTTCTCGATCATGCACATCTGGTTCGGGCGAAGCGGAGCTCCTCCCTCATAGAGGCCGGTGAGTTCGGTGATCTGGATCGCGTCGCCTCCGCGGCCGCTTCTGCCCTTGCCGGAATCCTTGCCCACGCCGCCGCTCTCATTGCCCTGGTCGGCGCCCGCACCGCAGCCGGCGACCAGCACCAGCGCCATCAGAACCTGTCTCATCGCGTCTCCCTTCGCGGCCGCCGGGACTTTGGCAGCCATCACCGGTTCAGACAAGCGGCCCTATCCAGGCCGTCCTTCACTTCGGCCAATCATTTGCACGCACGGGGAGACAAAGCGCCAGCCTCTCCCTATATGGCGGGCACGGGCAATCGGGGCGAGCGATGCTGACCACCAATCCATTCGACACCAGTCTCGATGGGGACAAGCTGCGCGAGGAGTGCGGAGTCTTCGGAATCTGGGGCGCCGACACGGCGTCCGCGATCACCGCGCTCGGGCTCCACGCGCTCCAGCATCGGGGGCAGGAAGCTGCCGGGATCACCAGCTGGGACGGCAAGGCCTTCCACTCGCACCGCGCCCAGGGCCATGTCGCCGGGAATTTCGACCGCGACGATATCATCCGAAGCTTGGCGGGAGGAGCAGCGATCGGCCACGTCCGATACTCGACCACCGGCGAGACGGCGCTCCGCAACGTCCAGCCCCTCTTCGCCGAACTCGCCTCGGGCGGGTTCGCGGTGGCGCACAACGGCAATATCTCGAACGCGATGAAGGTTCGGCGCGAGCTCAACCGCCGGGGCTCGATCTTCCAGTCGACCTCCGACACCGAGGTCATCATCCATCTGGTTGCGACCTCCACCTACCGGACCCTGCTCGACCGCTTCATAGACGCACTGAAGCAGGTGGAAGGCGCCTATTCGCTGGTCTGCCTCACCGCCGAGGGCATGCTCGCCTGCCGCGATCCCCTCGGAATCCGCCCGCTCGTGATGGGCCGCCTCGGCGACGCCTATATCTTCGCTTCCGAGACCGTGGCGCTGGACGTGATCGGAGCCACCTATATCCGCTCGGTGGAGCCTGGAGAGCTGCTGGTCGTGTCGGATCGGGGCGTGAAGTCGCACCGGCCGTTCGGGAGCGTAAGCCCCCGCCCCTGCATCTTCGAGCATGTCTATTTCGCCCGTCCCGACTCCATCGTGGACGGCTCCTCGGTCTATTCGGTGCGCAAGCAGATCGGCGCGGAGCTGGCGAGAGAGAACCCGGTCGACGCCGACTACGTGGTTCCGGTGCCGGACAGCGGGGTTCCGGCGGCCATCGGCTATGCGCAGGAAAGCGGAATCCCCTTCGAACTCGGAATCATCCGCTCCCATTATGTGGGCCGAACCTTCATCCAGCCGAGCGACGCGGTGAGGCACCTGGGCGTGAAGCTCAAGCATAACGCCAACAGCGCCCTCATCCAGGGCAAGAGGCTCGTGCTGATCGACGATTCGATCGTCCGCGGCACGACCAGCCTCAAGATCGTGCAGATGCTTCGGGATGCAGGCGCCCGCGAGGTCCACATGCGGATCGCGAGCCCGCCGACGCGCCACAGCTGCTTTTACGGAGTCGATACTCCGGAGCGGGCAAAGCTGCTCGCCGCTCAGATGAACGTCGCCGAGATGGCGGACTATATCAACGCCGACAGCCTTGCGTTCCTGTCGATCGACGGCCTCTACCGGGCGCTGGGAGAGGACCTGCGCGAGGAGCAGCAGCCCCAGCATTGCGACGCCTGCTTCACCGGCGACTATCCCACCCGCCTCACCGACCATGAAGAGCATGACGCGACCGATCAGCTCGTTCTGCTGGCAGAGCGCTACGCCTGATGGGTGAGGGTTTGGCGGGCCGGCTGGCCCTGGTCACCGGCGCCGGCCGGGGAATCGGCGCCGCCATAGCCGAAGCGCTGGCCCGCCAAGGCGCGCATGTCGTGCTCACCGCCCGGACCGCCGCTGACCTCGAGCAAGTCGAGGAGCGCATCCACCAAGCGGGGGGGAGCGCGACGATTGCTCCGCTAGATCTGACTGACGGAGACAGCATCGCGCGCCTTGCCGTGGCCATCGGCGAGCGGTGGCAGGCTCTGGACGTACTCGTCCTCAACGCGGCGATGCTTGGAAGCCTGGGGCCGGTCTCCAGCATCGACGGCAAGGAGTTGAACAAGGTCCTTACCCTCAACGTGCTGGCGAACCAGGCCCTCATCTGCGCTTTCGATCCGATGCTCCGAAAGAGCAACAACGGCCGCCTTCTCGCGGTCACCTCCAGCGTCGGCCGCAATCCCCGAGCCTTCTGGGGAGCCTACGGCGCCTCCAAGGCTGCCCTCGAGACCCTCGTTCTGAGCTACGCCGACGAGGTCCGCAACTTCGGCTCGCCCAAGGTCGCGATCGTCGATCCCGGAGCCACCGCCACCCTGATGCGGGCCCAGGCCTTTCCGGGCGAGGACCAGTCGACGATCAAGCAGCCGGCCGACGTGGCGGCGGCGGTGATGGAACTGCTGGCGAGCGATTTCGAGACCGGGCACCGGCTTGAGGTGCGGTCCTAAGAACTCCGCTCGTCCCGAGCGAAGTCGAGGGGCGTCGTTCGGAGCCTTGTGCCTGCGCTCCTCAACCGTTCGCGGTGAAAGGGAAGGAGCGCGGGTGTCAAAGCCCCCTCTCCCATGGGGAGAGGGACGGGGTGAGGGGCTGGGATATCAGAGCAAAATTCTCGAACTCCGTAACCCCTCACCCAACCCTCTCCCCATGGGAGAGGGCCTTGGCCGATCAGCGGCACCCGCGCCAGGAAGCCGAGGCCAAAGGCGCTGATCGGACCGCTGGCGAGCGATTTTTGAGACGGGGCACCGGCTTGAGGTGACCCGCTAAGCCGTCGTCCCGGCGAAGGCCGGGAT
>DASYWC010000105.1:0-19140 GCA_035936615.1 Allosphingosinicella sp.
TGAATTCATTGAATCGGGGGCCGTTCATCGGCGGCGTCTGAGGACGCCTGGTAAGAGGGGGACGTATAGCTGTTTCTCCTGCTGACTAGGTGCAAGCGCACCAATTAGTGGGTCGGCGGCCGAAATGAAAGGCGAAGCGCGATGAGCTAAGGCTTTTTGGGCAAGCCCTGTTGCGGATCAGCCGCTGGAAACGGAGCGAAGGTCAGGCGGCGTCGCCTCGGCCCGAAGCCGTTCGATGAGTTCGGCGAGCGGAAGCACTTCCTGCCTCGAATCCGTCCCAAGCGGCCTTAGGGCCACCGTGCGCTCCTCCGCCTCCCGCTTTCCAACCACGAGCAGGTTGGGAACCTTGGCCAGGCTGTGCTCGCGAACCTTGTAGTTGATCTTCTCATTGCGAAGGTCCGCTTCGGCCCGAATTCCCGCAGCGTCCAGAGCCTCGGCCACCTCCCGCGCGTAATCGTCCGCATCGGACACGATCGTCGCCACCACCGCCTGAACCGGCGCCAGCCACAGCGGGAATCGGCCCGCATAATTTTCGATCATGATGCCCAGGAACCGCTCGAACGTTCCAAGGATCGCGCGGTGGAGCATCAGCGGCACATGCCGCTCGCCGTCCTCGCCGGCGTAGCTCGCGCCGAGCCGGCTTGGCATGAACGGATCGAGCTGGAAGGTGCCGCACTGCCAGGTTCGGCCTATCGCGTCCTTCAGGTGGAACTCGAGCTTAGGCCCGTAGAACGCGCCTTCCCCGGGGAGCACTTCATACGGCAGGCCGGTCGCCTGCAACGCGGCTTCCAGCGTGGATTCCGCGAGATCCCACATCGCCTCGTCGTCGACGCGCATCTCCGGGCGGGTGGCGAGCTTCACCGCGTAATCCGAAAAGCCGAGATCCTGATAAACGCTGTCGAGGAGCTGGCAAAAAGCCCTCGTCTCGCCGGCCACCTGGTCGCGCGTGCAGAAAATATGCGCGTCGTCCTGCGTGAACTGACGCACCCGCATGATCCCGTGAAGCGCGCCGTGCGGCTCGTTCCTGTGGCAGGTGCCGAACTCGGCGACCCGGATCGGCAAATCGCGATAGCTCTTGATGCCCTGCTTGAAGACCTGGATGTGGGCCGGACAATTCATCGGCTTCAGGGCCATGAGGTCGGCATCCCCGGACAGGACGGGCGCATCCTCCTCCATTGATGGAATCTCGTCGGGAACGATGAACATGCCGTCCCGGAACTTGGCCCAGTGACCGGACGCCACCCACAATTCCGAATCCAGCAGCTGCGGCGTCTTGATCTCGCGATAGCCTGCATTGTCGAGCCGCCGCCGCATATAGGCCTCGAGCGCACGCCACATCGCCCAGCCCTTGGGGTGCCAAAAGACGGACCCCTGCGCTTCCGACTGAAGATGGAAGAGGTCCATCTCCTGCCCGATCTTGCGGTGGTCGCGCTTGGCTGCCTCTTCGAGCCTCGTCAGATGCGCGTCGAGCTGTTTCTTGTTCAGCCAGCCGGTGCCGTAGATGCGGCTGAGCATCGCGTTCTTCTGGTCGCCGCGCCAATAGGCGCCGGACACGCGCGTCAGCTTGAACGCCTGCGGGTCGAGCTTCCCGGTGGAGGCGAGGTGCGGCCCCCGGCACAGGTCCAGCCACTCGCCCGAGCGGTACATGGTGATCGTCTCGTCCGCTGGGAGCTCCATCACCCATTCGGCCTTGAAGGTCTCGCCGCTCTTCTCGAAGAACGCGCGGACCTCGTCGCGAGTCCAGACCTCGCGGACCAGCGGCTCGTCGCGTGCGATAATGCGGCGCATCTCCTCCTCGATCGCCGGAAGGTCTTCTTCGGTGAACGGCCGCTCCTTGGGCGCGAAGTCGTAATAGAAGCCGTCCTCGGTCGCGGGGCCGAAGGTGATCTGGGTTCCGGGGAAGAGGTTCTGAACCGCTTCGGCAAGGACATGGGCGTAATCGTGCCGGGCAAGCTCCAGCGCGTCCGCCTCGTCCTTGGCGGTGATCAGAGCGAGCTCTGAGTCCTCCTCGAACGGGCGCATGATGTCCCGCACTTCGCCGTTCACGCGCGCCGCAAGCGCGGCCTTCGCAAGCCCCGGCCCGATCGCCGCGGCGACGTCCGCCGGCGTAGTGCCAGGCTCAACCTCGCGCACAGAGCCGTCTGGAAGCGAAATTCTGAACATCTCGGACATGGCCTCACCCTTGGAAAGCGGGGGAAAGGCTGTCAAGGCTCGGCCATGAGCGACATCGACTATCTGGAGATCGGCGAGGGCCTCCGGCTGGCCTACCGCCATCGCACCGGCCGCGGACCCACGCTGATTTTCCTGCCCGGCTACATGTCGGACATGGAAGGCACAAAGGCAACGGCTCTGGACGAATGGGCGGAGCGCGAAGGACGCGCCCTGCTCCGGTTCGACTATTCGGGATGCGGGATCAGCGAGGGGGAGTTCGGGGTGCAAAGCCTCGCCAGCTGGCGTGCCGACGTGCTTGCGATGATCGACGAGGTGGTGGAAGGCCCGGTTGTGCTTGTGGGCTCCTCCATGGGCGGCTGGCTGATGCTTCTGGCGGCGCTTGCCCGGCCGCAGCGGGTCGTGGGGCTGGTAGGGATCGCGGCCGCCGCCGATTTCACGAGCTGGGGCTTCACCACCGAGCAGAAGATCGACATCCTCCAGCACGGGCGGATCGAGGAGTCCTCGCCCTATGGGGGAGCGCCCTATGTCACCACCCGCACCTTCTGGGAGAGCGGCGAGACCCTGCGCCTGCTCCATTCCGAGATCCCCATCGAGTGCCCGGTTCGGCTGCTCCACGGTCAGGCCGACGCCGACGTCCCCTGGCCCTGGTCCCTGGAGGTGATGAAACAGCTCCGTTCAGCCGATGTGCAGGCAACGTTCGTAAAGGGCGGAGACCACCGCCTGTCGCGGACAAGCGACCTCGCTTTGCTGATCGCGACGGTGAACGGACTGCTGGAGGCTCTGTGATTTCCATGTTGTTGGCGCTGGCCGCCGCCCAAGCCGCTCCTTCGGGCGACGAGGCGGCTTACAAGAATTGCACGTCGCTTGCCGCGACCAAGCCGCAGCAGGCGCTTGCAGCCGCCGAACAGTGGCGGATCAAGGGCGGCGGCATTCCCGCGCGCCAGTGCCTTGCGCTCGCCTATGCCTCGCTGGAACGCTGGGCGCCGGCGGCCACCGTGTTCGAGCAGGCAGCCCGGGAGGCGGAGGCCAGGCAGGACTCGCGAAGCTCCGACCTTTGGGTTCAATCCGGCAACAGCTGGCTTGCCGCGGATGACGGCGCCAAGGCGCGCAAGGCGTTCGACGCCGCGCTCGCCGCAGGGCAGCTGACTGCGGAGCTTCGCGGGGAAGTGCACCTGGACCGGGCACGAGCCGGAGTGGCGCTGGACGATCTTCCGGGCGCTCGAGCCGACATCGACAAGGCGCTCACGCTCGTGCCCGCCGATCCGATGGCCTGGTACCTTTCCGCAGCGCTGGCCCTTCGGGAGGGCAACATGACCCGATCGAACGCGGACATCGCCAAGGCGGTCCAGCTCGCTCCCGACGACTCCAACGTCCTCCTCCAGGCAGGGACGATCGTCGGCACCAATGGCGACATCGCCGCCGCCAAGGCCTATTACGCCCGCGCCGTGAAGGCCGGCCCCAACACCGAAGCAGGCAAGGCCGCCCGGGCCGCTCTGCTGGCCGACGCATCGGCGCCTGCCCCTGCCCCTGCAGAGCAGTAGGCTTACCGATCCTCCACCACCCGGCGAACGGGTGGAACGTTCCCGCCCCTGAAGCCGTAATAGGCAAGTGGCGCCCCTTGGCGCTGCGCGGAGCCGGCATGAAATATCTCCACACGATGATCCGGGTATCGGATCCGGAAGAGACCGTTCGTTTCTTCAACCTGCTCGGGCTTCGCGAGCTGAGGCGCCGCGACAACGAGAAGGGTCGCTTCACCCTTATCTTCCTCGCCGCGCCCGGCGACGAGGACGCGCAGGTGGAACTCACCCACAATTGGGACGAGAAAGGCTATGGGGAAGGCCGCAATTTCGGCCACATCGCCTACAGTGTCGAGAACATCTACGAGACCTGCCAGCGGCTGATGGAGAACGGGATCACCATCAATCGCCCGCCTCGCGATGGGTACATGGCGTTCGTGCGCACTCCGGACAATATTTCGATCGAACTGCTGCAAGAGGGCGAGCCGCTCCCGCCCGCGGAGCCCTGGGCCTCGATGGAGAATAGCGGCACATGGTAGAGATCGTCCGCATTCCCGCACTCAGCGACAACTATATCTGGCTCGTCCACGAACCCGCCTCGGGCGAGACCGTCGTCGTCGACCCGGCGGTGGCCGATCCGGTCCTTGCCGAAGCGGAGTCGAGAGGCTGGCGGATCGGGCAGATCTGGAACACCCACTGGCACCCCGACCACACCGGCGGCAACCAGGCTATCAAGGATGCTACCGGCTGCCTTGTCACCGGGCCGGCGGCGGAGGCAGCCAGAATCCCGACTCTGGACCGGCAGGTGGCGGAAGGCGACACCGTCAGCCTCGGCGCAATCGTCGCGCACGTGATGGAAGTGCCCGCTCACACGGCCGGGCATATCGCTTTTCACCTCCCCTCTGAGGAGCTGATCTTCGTCGGCGACACCTTGTTCGCGATGGGCTGCGGGCGCCTGTTCGAAGGAAACGCGGAGCAGATGCACTCGAACCTCCAGCGCCTTTCCCGGCTGCCTGGGGAGACCAAAGTCTATTGCGCCCACGAATACACACTTTCCAACGCGCGCTTCGCGGTGACGGTGGAGCCGGAAAACGAGCCGCTTGCGGCGCGGCTTCGGGAGGTGGAGGCTGCGCGCGCCGCGGGCGAGGCGACCGTGCCCACCACAATCGCTCTGGAACGGGCCACAAACCCCTTCATGCGCGTTTCATCGGCGGAAGAACTCGCGGCCAGGCGGCAGGAGAAGGACATGTTCAAATCCTGAAAGCCCCGCCTCTCGCATCGCGTCTATGGAGGTAGCCATGAAGAAGATGTTCGCAGTCCCGCTGCTGGCCTTTGCCGCCGCCTGTGCGCCCGTCGAACCCGCTCAACTCGCCGATGCGGCCCAGAGCGAGCTTACCACGGCCCTGCGGGGCCGAACCCCGGGGCAGCCGGTAAGCTGCGTTGCGCAGCACAATCTGCGGGGCAGCCGCTCGGCGGGGCAAGGAGTCATCCTGTTCGAAGGACGTGGCGATCTGGTGTATGTGAACCGCCCGCCCGCCGGCTGCCCGGCGCTTGACGGCAGCCGGACCATCGTCACCAGGACTCCAGCCAATCAGCTTTGCCGGGGCGATACCGTAACCGTCATCGATCTACCTTCCGGCACCCACTACGGCGCTTGCGGTCTGGGCGACTTCACGCCCTACCGCCGAAGCCGCTAGCGTTTGTAGAGGGCGTCCAGCCGCTCGCCGTATATCTCCTTGAGGACGTGGCGGCGGATCTTGACGGACGGAGTCATCTGCTGGTTCTCGACCGTGAACGGCTCGTCGGCGACGATGAACCGCCGCACCTTTTCCGCGATCGACAGGTCGGCGTTCACCCGCTCCACCGCTGCGGACAGCGCTCGGATATAGTCCGGGTCGGTCTTCAGCCGGGCGAAGTCGCATTCGCGCCGGTTCTCCGCACAGAATTCCGCCGTCCATTCGGGGTCCGCGACGATCAGGCCCACGACGTAGGGCCGCCTGTCGCCAACCACCATGGCCTGGGCGATCTCCGGCTGGAGGGTCAGCATGCCCTCGACCTTCTGGGGCGCGACATTGTCGCCCTTGTCGTTGACGATCAGGTCCTTCTTTCGGTCGGTGATGACGATCCGTCCCGCCTCGTCCAGATGACCGACATCGCCCGTGTGGAGCCAGCCGTCGATGACGGTCCGCTCGGTGAGAGCCTCGTTGCGCCAATAGCCCTTCATGACCAGCTCGCCTCGAACCAGGATCTCCCCGTCCTCGGCGATCCGCACCTCCGTATTCTTCATCGGGGGTCCGACGGAGTCCATCTTGATACCGGCCTTGGGCCGGTTGCAGCTGATGACCGGACCCGATTCCGTCTGCCCGTATCCCTGGAGCACGACGAGGCCGATCGAATGGAAGAAGATGCCGACCTCCGGGTTCAGCGGCGCTCCGCCGGAGACCATGGCCTTGACCCGCCCGCCGAAGCGCTTGGCGATCTTGGGGCGGAGAGTCCTTCCAAGGAGCAGGTTCATGGGCCGGTCCCAGAGCCGCATCCCGCCCGAATAGTCCTTCGCTCCGATGTCGAGCGCTCGGCCGAGGAGATAGTTGGTGAGCTTGCCCTGCTTCTGGACGCCCTTCAGGATCCTCTGGCGAAGGACCTCGAACAATCGCGGTACCACGACCATGATCGTCGGCCGCACTTCCTCGATGTTGGAGGCGAGCTTGTCGAGCCCCTCGGAATAGTAGATCTGGGCTCCAAGGCCGATCGGGAAGAACTGGCCCCCGCTATGCTCGTAGGCGTGGCTCGCCGGGAGGAAGGAAAGGAACACCTCCTCGTCCCATCCGAAATCGTTGGAAATGATGTCGGTGCAGCCCTCCACATTGTGGAGGATCGCCCCGTGATGCTGCATCACCCCTCGGGGCGCCCCGCCCGTGCCCGACGTGTAGATGATGCAGGCAAGGTCCTGCCGGCTGAAGTCGGCGCTTCGAGCGCAGCCCTCCACGTCGGGCGCCTGGGAGCTCACGAGAGCGGACCAGTCGTGGAAATTGAGCTCGCTCGCCTGTCCCGCCCGGATCGGCTCGATCCCGATCACATGCTCGCAACCTGACGTCTTGACCACCGCCGGAAGCAGCACCTTTGCGAGTTTCTGGGTCGAAACGATCACCGCCTTGGCGCCGCTGTCGCTAAGAATATGCTGGTGGTCGCGCTCGGTGTTGGTGGTGTAGGTCGGCACGGTGACGCATCCGGCGGCCATGATGGCGAGGTCCGCCATGCACCATTCCGGCCTGTTCTCCGACACGAGCATCACCGTGTCGCCCTTGCGAAGACCGAGCGACTTCAGCGCCGCAGCAAGCGAGGCCACCGTCTCTGCCGCCTCCTGCCAGCTGACGGAGCGCCATTGCCCCTGCTTCTTGGCCCAGAGGAACGGCGAGTCGCCCTTCTCCCGAGCACGGGTGAAGAACATCGTTACGAGGTTGGGGAAGTGCTCCAGTTCGCGCATCGGCTCTCCAAGCGCGCGGGCTTGCCCCGCGTCGGTGCGCTCCTTTTAGTCCGGCCTTGCCTGCTGCGCCAGCGCCGTGCCTTCGCTTCGCGGATCCGCCGCGCCTCGCCACGTCCCGCCGACTCGCTCGACTGCATTGAGCTTGCCGCCGAGATCAGAAGCGGTGACATTGCCGCCAAGCGCCCGCAACTGAGGCACCATCGGCTCGAGCCAGCTCCCCTGCTCGACGAGCAACCGGTCGCCGCGAAGGTAGAAGTTGGGCAAGGCCAGCGCTTCCTGGGCCGGCAACCCCCAGTCGACGACGCCCATGATCACCTTGGCGACCTGAGCGATGATGGTCGGGCCGCCGGCGGCTCCCACCGCAAGCCGAACCTGACCGCCGGGCCCGTAGACGATCGTCGGGGACATGGAGCTACGCGGCCGCTTGCCTCCCTCCACACGGTTCACGACAGGGGCGCCGTCCTGCTCGAGAGCGAAGCTGAAATCGGTAAGCTCGTTGTTGAGGAAGTAGCCGTCGACGGTGAGGCCGGACCCGAACACGCCTTCGATCGTGGAGGTATGAGAGGCGACATTCCCCGCCCCGTCCACGGCTACGAAATGCGAGGTCGCCGGCACTTCGCTGGATACGGCCGCGGTCACTCTGGGCGCGCCCGGCGGAATGCCGGCCTTGACGGTCGCGATCGCGCGATCGGCGGAGATGAGGGCGGAACGGGATGCCAGATAGGCTGGATCGGTCAGGCCCGCGACCGGCACCCGAACGAAGTCGGGATCGGCGACATAGGCATCTCGATCCGCATAAGCGAGACGCATCGATTGCCCGAACAGATGCCAGGAGCGCGGGTCGCGCGGACCCATTCCCGCGAGATCGAAGCGCTCGAGCTGCTTCAGGATCGCGAACACGGTGGTCGCTCCGGACGAAGGCGGCCCCATTCCGCAGATCCGGTGGCGCCGATATTCTCCGCATACCGGCGCCCGCTCCTTCGCATCGTAGGAGGCGAGGTCTCCCCGAACCATCGTCGACGGGTTGCGCCGCGCCGTCGCGAGGGTCCGCACCAGCGCGTCCGCCGGGGCGCCGGTGTAGTAGTAATCCGGACCCAGACGGGCCACCCGCTCCAGAAGCGCCGCCAGCTCCGGGTTGCGGATCAGCGACCCAACGGGCTTTGGCTGCCCGTCGGCCGCGAAATAGAGGCTGCGAACGTATGGGGTCATCTCGATGTGCTTCGACGAGGCTAGCGCTTCGCGAAGCCGCGGAGTCATCGAGAAACCGTCGCGGGCGAGCCTGATCGCGGGCTCGAACAGCTGCGCCCAAGGCAGCTTGCCGTGCCGCTCATGGGCGAGCGCCATCAGCCGGAAATTGCCCGGAACGCCGACGCTCTTGCCGCCGGGCACGGCCTCCATGAAAGGCTGAGGCTTGCCGTCCGCCCCGAGGAAATAAGCCGGAGTCGCCGCTGCCGGCGCCTCCTCGCGCCCGTCATAGGTGAAGACGCGTCTCTTTTTCGAGTCATGATAGACGAGGAAGCTGCCGCCGCCGATGCCGGAGGACTGCGGCTCGACCACCGTCAACGCGAGCAGTGTCGCGAGTGCCGCATCGGCGGCGCTCCCGCCGCGGTCAAGGATCGTCCGCCCCGCCTCCGCCGCCCGCGGATGGGCGGCCGAAACGACTCCGCCTCCCGTCTGAACCGGCGGGGCGGTCGCGCAGGCGCTAAGGAACATGAGGGAGAGCAAAATGAAAAGACGGTTCAACATTATGGCTCCTCGGCGCCTATGGCTTGCACGATATTGCTGAACCCGTCGCGGACGAGAAGGCTGCGAAGCTCGCCTGCGATCATTCGGGCGAGCCCGGGCCCCTGATAGACCAGGGCCGAATAAAGCTGGACCAGGCTCGCCCCCGCCTTGATGCGGTGATACGCGTCGACTCCGTTCTCGATTCCGCCAGCCGCGATCAGCGGAATCGCGCCTCCGGTAGCCCGCCGGAAATCCCGCAGCCGCTCAAGCGCCAGCCGCTTGAGGGGTGCCCCCGAAAGCCCTCCGCTCTCGCTGCGGTGGCGGGAAACCAGATCGGGTCGCGAGACGGTCGTGTTCGAAACGATCAGTGCGTCCACTCCGCGCTCGATCGACAGTGCCGCTATGTCCTCTATGTCCTGCCGCTCAAGGTCCGGAGCGACCTTGAGGAAGATCGGCGGCCTGTCGGCGCCCCGCGCGTCCATCACAGCCGCAAGCAGTTCGTCCAGAGCCCCACGGTCCTGAAGCGCCCTCAGGCCCGGAGTATTCGGCGAAGAGATGTTGACCGTGAGATAGTCGGCGAGCGGCGCCATCGCCTTCACGCCCGCCGCATAATCGGCAACCCGGTCGGAGCTGTCCTTGTTGGCGCCAACATTGATACCTACCATTCCTCGGGCGCGGTTGCGCTTGGCCAACCTTCTGCGTGCGGCCTCCAGGCCCTCATTGTTGAAGCCCATCCGGTTGATCACCGCCCGGTCCTCGGCGAGCCGGAACAGGCGCGGCTTGGGGTTTCCGGGCTGAGGGCGCGGAGTGATCGTTCCCACCTCCGCAAAGCCGAAACCGAGCTCCAGCACCTGCCGGTAGACCTCGGCGTTCTTGTCGAAGCCTGCGGCAAGACCCACCGGGTTGGGGAAATCCAGCCCCGCCACCCGAACCGCCAGCCTTCGATCCGTCGCCGGCCCCGAGCTTCCCGGCATCAGCTTCAGCGCGGCAATCGTGAGCCCGTGCGCCCTCTCCGCGTCCAGCATGAAGATGAGCGGGCGAAGGAGCGGATAGACCATGGCTGCGCTATGGCAGCGGCGGGGACACTGGTCAAAAGCCCTCCGTCCGGCCTAAGCTGCCCCAGCCCCTCCTCTTCCAAGGATCACTCTACGATGCTGCGTATCCTTCTCCTGACCTCCACCGCCCTCGCCGCCGCCTGCGCAACCTTCGAACAACCCGTTCCGGTCGCGCCTGTCACCGTCGCAGCGGTGCCCACCCAGGTCTCCGCTCCGCCTCCCGCGCCTGCCGCGCCTGCTGCCAGGAACGCGGAACTCGCCGCCTTCTACGAGACCTACGACAAGGCCGAGCTTGCCATGTCGCCGCTGGGAAAGGCTTATCGCGGGATCAAGGACGCGGACTACGGCAAGTGGAACGAGTTTACCGACGAGGCGGTCGAGGCTTCCCGAGCCCTCGACCGGCGAACGCTGGCGGAGATGCGGAGGCGCTTCGACCGGGCCTCACTCTCGCCCGAAGACCAGCTCAGCTACGACATCTTCGAGAGCCGGGCGGCCCGTAGCGAGTCGCTCTACCCGTTCCGCAAGAACGACTACGTGTTCGATCAGATGAGGGGAGCCCAAAGCAGCGGGCCGGCTTTCCTCATCAACATCCACCGCGTCGACACCCTCGCCGACGCCGAAGCCTATCTGTCGCGCCTGCAGTTGATGGACCGGTATCTGGACCAGGCGATGGCCGAGGCGAAGGCTCGGCAGGCGCTCGGGGTTCTTCCGCCCAAATGGGTCTACCCGTACGTGATCGCGGACGCGCGCAACATCATCAGCGGCGCCCCCTACGGCCCGGGCCCCGACAGCGCACTGTTCGCCGACTTCAAGACGAAGGTGAACAAGCTGGAGATCGCTCCGGCCGAAAAGACGCGGCTGATCGAAGCTGCGCGAACCGCTCTCCTTCAGGACGTGAAGCCCGCCTACGAGCGCCTGATCGCACTGATGCAGCAACAGCAGAAACTCGCCGGCGCCGACGACGGCATCTGGCGCTTCCCGAACGGCGCCGAGCAATATTCCGCGCTTCTGCGCTACTACACGACCACCGACATGAACGCGGACCAGGTCCACAATCTGGGATTGCAGCAGGTCGCCCGGATCCACGACGAGATGCGCGGGATCATGAAGCGGGTCGGCTTCACCGGAACGCTCCCCCAGTTCTTCGAGAAGATGCGGACGGACAAGCAATTCTACTTCCCGAACACGGAAGCGGGCCGGCAGGCCTATCTCGACAAGACCCAGCAATATAATCGCGAGATGGAAGCGCTACTCCCGCAATATTTCGGAACCACGCCGAAGGCTCCTCTGGTTGTGAAGCGGGTCGAGGCGTTCCGCGAGAAGTCGGCGGGCAAGGCCTTCTACCAGAGCCCCGCTCCCGACGGCTCGCGGCCGGGCACCTACTACGTCAACCTCTACGACATGAACGACATGCCCATCACCGAGATCGAGGCCTTGTTCTACCATGAGGGCAATCCCGGCCACCATCTCCAGCGTGCGGTGCAGACCGAGCTTGGAAGCAAGGTGCCGCCGTTCCGCCAGTTCGGCGGCTTCACCGCCTACTCCGAGGGCTGGGGCCTCTATTCCGAGCGGCTCGGCAAGGACATGGGCCAGTACGACGACCCCTATAGCGACTTCGGAAGGCTCCAGCTCGAGCTCCACCGCGCCATCCGCCTGGTCGTCGACACCGGCCTGCACCACAAGCGCTGGACCCGCGAGCGGGCGATCAAATATGTCGAGGACAACTCAGCGGACGCCAAGGGCGGCATCGTCAAGGCGATCGAGCGCTACATCGTCAATCCCGGCCAGGCCACGGCCTATATGGTTGGGAAATTGAAGATCGAGGAGCTTCGCGAGCGCGCCCGAAACCAGCTCGGCGACCGCTTCGACATCAGGGGCTTCCACGACGCGGTCCTGCTCTCCGGCCCGGTCCCGCTCGACATCCTGGAGCGCAACGTCGAGGCCTGGATTGCGAGGACGGCGGCCTAGGCACTCTTCGCCCTTCTCCCATAGGGAGAAGGAGGGGCCCATTGCCTCGGCAATGGGAGGATGAGGGGTTACGGCGTCCGAGCAAACGCGCCTGCATGCTAACCCCTCACCCAAACCCTCTCCCCAAAAGGAGAGGGCTTTGCTTGCTAGGATTCCCAACCCAGCACGAACTCCCTCAGCGCCCTTGCATCGTGCAGGGCGTTGTGAGGCACGGCGCTTGCCTGTGCGGTCGAGAAGCCGGGAGTGCGCAATAATGTAAACTGGAGCTTGCCGACGTCGGCCATGTCGCCTGGCGCCGTGACCAGCAAGGCGCAGAAATAGGCGATGTCGTCCGGCCAGTCGGCGACGATCTCCGGCGCCGGGTCGGGAGCCAGATAATGGGCGATCTCATGCGCGGCCGATTCCCGAGTGGTACGCCCTCCCGGAAAACCTGCAGGAATGGTGTCCAGATACGGAACCACATTTTTCTCGACCCACGGGTGCAGCTCATCCGGCAGCGGCAGCACCAGGTACAGCTCCTCATCCCCCCGCTCCGGCACCAGCGCCAGGCTGATCAGCTCCCCGCCGAAGCCGTTGAATTCCGTGTCGAGGAAGTAGCGCATCCTTCCCACCTACCCTTCATTGCGAGCAAAGCGAAGCAATCCGGCGGCGGAGCGGGTTGATTTCCCCTCGCGGCAAGGCCACATGCAATCGGACCATATCAATCCGATTGGACTTCATGCGCCTCACCTCCCTTGCCGACTACGCAGTCGTGATGATGGCCGCGGCCGCCCGCCACCCGGCGGGCGAGCGCCTCAGCGCGGCTTTGCTTGCCGACGAAACGGGCGTTCCGCTGCCAACGGCTCAGAAGCTCATGGGGCGCCTCGCCTCGGCCGGCCTCCTCACCTCGGCTCGCGGAACCGGGGGCGGATTCAGGCTCGCGCGGGAGGCGCGGAACATCAGCCTTGCGGATATCGTCGAGGCCGTCGAAGGGCCGATCGCGATGACCAACTGCGTCGAGGGCTCGGCCCACGATTGCGTCTTGGAAGGAAGTTGTCGGGTGAAGCCGCATTTGATCGCCGTCAGTGGCGCCGTCAGGGGAGCTCTCCAAGGCGTGTCGTTAGCAAGCCTTGCCTCCCTTCCCGTTCGCCCTGAGCCTGTCGAAGGGCTTTCCTTGCCTTCTTCTTCTTCTTCTAGAGAGGAAGGAGAGGGCTTCGACAAGCCCAGCCCGAACGGGCTAAAAACACAAGGTGCCCTAGCGTGAGTGAAGTGAGAAACCGCGAAGCCCAGGAGGCCGCCGACCGCGCCTCCACCTACGAATGGGGCTTCTCCTCCGATATCGAGCAGGAATTCGCGCCCAAGGGCCTCAATGAGGACACCGTGCGCTACATCTCGGCCAAGAAGAACGAGCCGGAGTGGATGCTGGAGTGGCGCCTCAAGGCGTATCGCGCCTGGCTGGAGATGGAGGAGGTCAGCTGGGCCAAGCTGGACATCCCCGAGATCGATTTTCAGGACGCTTATTATTACGCCGAGCCCAAGGCGAAGCCGAAGCTGGGCTCGCTTGACGAGGTCGATCCCGAGATCCTGCGAGTCTACGAGAAGCTTGGAATCCCGATCGAGGAGCAGAAGGTGCTCGCCGGAGTCGAGGGCGCGCGGCGGGTTGCGGTCGATGCCGTGTTCGACAGCGTCTCCGTCGCCACGACCTTTCGCAAGGAGCTTGAGTCGGCCGGAGTGATCTTCCGCTCCATTTCCGAAGCGATCCGGGAGTACCCGGATCTGGTTCGGAAATGGCTTGGGAGCGTGGTGCCGCAGCGGGACAATTACTTCGCGTGCCTCAACGCCGCAGTCTTCTCCGACGGCACCTTCGTCTACATCCCCGAAGGCGTTCGCTGTCCGATGGAGCTCAGCACCTATTTCCGGATCAACGCGGAGAATACGGGCCAGTTCGAGCGCACTCTGATCGTCGCGGACAAGGGGAGCTACGTCTCCTACCTGGAAGGCTGCACCGCGCCCATGCGCGACGAGAACCAGCTCCACGCCGCAGTGGTCGAACTGGTCGCGCTGGAAGACGCCGAAATCAAGTACAGCACCGTCCAGAACTGGTACCCCGGCGACTCCGAGGGCAAGGGCGGAATCTACAATTTCGTCACCAAGCGCGGCATTTGCGCCGGCGCCCGCTCGAAGATCAGCTGGACCCAGGTCGAGACCGGCTCCGCGATCACCTGGAAATATCCCAGCTGCATCCTCAAGGGCGAAGGCAGCGTCGGCGAGTTCTACTCGGTCGCTCTCACCAACAATTGCCAGCAGGCCGATACCGGGACCAAGATGATCCACATCGGCGCGAACAGCCGCTCGACCATCGTCTCCAAGGGCATCAGCGCCGGCCGCTCCGACAACACCTATCGCGGCCTCGTGAAGGTGCTCGCCGGCGCGGAGAACGTCCGCAACTTCACCCAGTGCGACTCCCTTCTCTTGGGCGAGCAGTGCGGAGCCCACACCGTCCCCTATATCGAGGTCAAGAACCCCACCGCGCAGATCGAGCACGAGGCCACCACCTCCAAGATCAGCGACGACCAGATGTTCTACGCCCAGCAGCGAGGGCTGAACGCCGAGGATGCCGTCGCGCTGATCGTCAACGGCTTCGCCAAGGAAGTGCTTCAGCAGCTTCCCATGGAGTTCGCGGTCGAGGCTCAGAAGCTGCTGGGGATTAGCTTGGAAGGGAGTGTTGGATGATTTCGGCTGCTATTGCATTGAGCCTGTCCCAGGCCGCCGCGCCCGCACCTCCGGCGCAAGATGCTGCGCCTGTGGTTCGACGGCAGAGCTTCGCGGTGCAGACACCTGGCGTTTCATTCCCGGCAGCGCTGCTGCCAATGATGCGTGAGTATCAGCGCTGCACTCATCCGGTCGGCCCTGTTGATCTGGAGCTGGGTCACGAAGAGTCGCTCCGGGCCCGCCTGGCGGGCTGCAAGGCCGTTCGCGATCGGGCGATCGCGAGCGCAATTGCCGCATACCCCAAGCGCCCGGACAGACCGGGCGATCTGCGCGCCCACGTTGCCACCATATTCGATAGTGTCGACAAGGGAGCTCTGTTGAACGCGCGGTTTATGGACAGAATGACAGCTGGACAAGTGCCGCCCCCAGCCGACGGGGAGACGATCATTCTTTCGGAAGAAAATGACGATGGGGGCGCTCGTTGATCATGCCCGACATTTCCAACCTCACCGGGACGAACAACCTTTACCTGATGGGCCTGAAGGTGACCCGCGGCACGGCCAGCGACATGCCCGAACATTTCTCCCACGCGGTTGCGATCACCTTTGCGGCCGCACCGGATCCTGAGGCTGCTCTGCGCAAGGCGGTTGGGGAAGTGACGCTCGAAGGCTATGTCTTCCAGGAGGTCGAGGAAGGCCGCGCGATCCAGATCCCGGTGGAGAACTGGGGGCCCTATGTCGAAAGCAGCTGGCCCGAGCTCACCGACCAACTGCCCTCCCCCGACCAGATCACGGACATCGTCGCCAAGGGCCAGGTCTTCTTCGGCGGCTTCCTCGGCTACGCATCGGAAAACGCGAAACATGCTTCGAATTGAAAACCTGACCGCCGAGATCGACGGCAAGCAGATCCTGAACGGGCTCAGCCTCAGCGTCGGCGCGGGCGAGGTTCATGCCATCATGGGGCCGAATGGCGCCGGCAAGTCGACGCTCGGCTACGTGCTGGGCGGACGGCCAGGCTATGAGGTCACCGAAGGGTCCGTCACGTTCGAGGGCCAGGACCTGCTGGAGATGGACGCGCACGAGCGCGCGGCGGCAGGGCTGTTCCTCGGCTTCCAATACCCGGTCGAGATACCCGGAGTCTCCAACGTCCAGTTCCTCCGAACCGCGCTCAACGCCCAGCGCCGCGCCCGCGGCGAGCCGGAGATCAGCGCGGGCGATTTCCTCCGTCTCTCCAAGGCGCAGGGCGAAGCACTCGGAATGTCGATGGACATGCTGAAGCGCAACGTGAACGTCGGCTTCTCGGGCGGCGAGAAGAAGCGCAACGAGATGGTCCAGATGGGGATCATCGATCCGAAGCTCGCGGTGCTGGACGAGACGGATTCGGGTCTCGACATCGATGCCTTGCGGGTCGTCGGCGACGGCATCAACCGGATCATGCGCAAGCCCGACAAGTCCGTGATCCTCATCACCCACTACCAGCGCCTGCTGGACATCGTCGAGCCGGACCATGTCCACGTGCTGGCCGAAGGCCGCATCGTCCGCTCCGGCGGCCCCGAGCTCGCCCACCTGCTCGAGCGCGAAGGCTATGGAGCCATCGCGGCATGACCCGCGAACGGGCCAAAGACCCCTCCCCCTTCCTTCGCGCCTTCGCGCCTTCGCGTGACAAAGAGCGGGTTCGCGCGAAGCCGCAAAGGCGCGAAGAAGAGGGCGATGCATTTTTCGCCATCCAAGTGGCGAAGGTCGGTGCTTCGTTCGCGACCATGCGACTGCCTTTGCCTCGCCTCTCCCTTTACGCCGCGGCCGTTTGCAACCAGCCGGTTTTTTTCACCCCTGGGGGTGTGAAACTTATGAAACTTCCGGCTCCTCAGATGGCGGTCGGAGCGCTGTGATGCTGCTCGATCTCCCTTCGAATCGGGCCGAGGCCTGGCGCTGGAGCGACCTGTCGCAGCTGCCCGAGATCGCGGCTCGGCAGCCGACCGGCACCGTGCCGGAGGCGCTGCCGTGGCTGGACTGCGCCATCGACGGCCCGCGCCTGCTGTTCATCGACGGCAAGCTTGCCGCCGAGCAAAGCAACCTCGGCACCGTCGAGATCGGCCGGATCGAAATGGACCCTTCCGACCACGCGCTTGCGAGGCTTGCCGGCCGCGAGGGCTGGATGCTGAAGCTCGGTCGCGACCACGCGCCTCAGGGGCTGGTCCAGATCGTCCACGTCTCCACCGGCGGCGCCGACCATCTCGCGGGGCATATCGAGCTGGACGTGGACGCGCAGGCTTCTGTCGTCGAGACCTTCATCGGCGAAGGCTGGACCAACCGCCTCACTCATTTCACCCTGTTCAAGGGCGCTCGGCTGATGCTGAGCCGGCGGCTGCTTGGCAGCGAAGGCTTCGTCAGCCTCGTCGACCGTGCCAGCGTCGGGGAGGGCGCGACCATCACCCTGACGACCCTTAGCGCGGGCGGGACGGACAGCCGCCTCGATGCGGAGATCACCCTCTCGGGCGCGGGTGCCTTCGCCGAGGCGGGCGGAGCGCTGCTGGCGCGGGGAAGGCAGCGTCATGACTCCAACCTCGTGCTCCGCCACGCAATGCCGAACGGCACCAGCCGCCAGGTCTGGCGCTCGGTCGCCGACGACCGCTCCACCTGCTCGGTCGCTGCCCGAGTGGAGGTCTCGCGGGGCGCCCAGAAGACCGACGGCGAGCAGTCGCTCAAAGGTCTGCTCCTCGCCCGCACCGCCACAATCAACGCCAAGCCGGAGCTGGAGATCTTCGCCGACGACGTCAAATGCGCCCACGGCGCCACCGTCGGGGAGCTGGACCGGAACGCGCTGTTCTATTTGGCCAGCCGCGGCATTCCTGAGGACGAAGCCAAGGCCCTACTCACCCAAGCCTTCGTCGCCGACGCGATCGACCGCATCGGCGAGGAAGCCGTTCGCGAGGCATTCCATGCGGACGCGGTGGCTTGGCTGGGAGGTTCGCAGTGAGACGCCACCTCCATCCTCTCCCATGGGGAGAGGCAACGAAGCCTTGGCGACGAAGGAGCCTAGGCGCAGTCGGTGAGGGGATGGGATGTCCCCGCGTGCTTGCCGACATCGTACCCCCTCACCATGAGGTGCCTGGTTCGTCCCCCGGACGAACCTTAGTGGCACCTCATCCTCTCCCCATGGGAGAGGGGGCATAATGGACATGGCCGCATCCACCCGCCCGCTCGACTGGCTGTCGGACTTCCCGGCGATCCCGGAAGGCTGGGCCTATCTCGACACGGCCGCGACCGCGCAGAAGCCCAAGCCGGTGATCGAGGCGATCGAGCGCGCCTATGCCGAAACCTACGCCACCGTCCATCGCGGCGTCTACCAGCGCTCCGCGGACATGACGGTGGCGTTCGAGGCCTCGCGCCGCCGAGTGGCCGGCTTCATCGGCGCAGGCGCTCCGGAGGAGGTGATCTTGGTCCGAGGCGCAACGGAAGGCATCAACCTGGTGGCGCAAAGCTGGGGCGGCTCCAACCTCAAGCAGGGCGACAGGATAATGCTCTCAGTGCTGGAGCACCATTCCAACATCGTGCCCTGGCAGATGATCGCCGACCGGACCGGAGCCGAGATCGACGTCGCTCCGCTCACTACGGACGGCCGGATCGATCTCGACGCCATGGCGGCCATGCTGACAGAGCGGCACCGGATCGTCGCCCTCGCCCATGTCTCCAACGTGCTTGGATCGGTGCTCGACGCCCGCCGCGCCGCCGACTTAGCGCACGGGGTCGGCGCGCTGCTGCTGCTCGACGGCTGCCAGGCTGTGCCTCGAATGCCGGTGGATGTGTCGGAGCTCGGCTGCGACTTCTACGTCTTCTCCGGCCATAAGCTTTACGGTCCTACCGGAATCGGGGTCCTGTGGGGGCGCTCGGAACTGCTCCACGCCATGCCGCCATGGCAGGGTGGCGGAGCGATGATCGACAAGGTGAGCTTCTCCGGCACGACCTTCGCTCCTCCGCCCGCCCGCTTCGAGGCCGGCACCCCACACGTGGTCGGAGTGCTCGGCCTCCAGGCCGCCGTCGATTATGTGGAAGGGATCGGCCTGGAAGCCATCGCCGCCCACGAAGAGGCGCTGGTGCGCGAGGCGCGGGCTGCGCTTTCTTCCCTGAACAGCGTCCGCCTGCTGGGACCCGAGGACAGCGCGGGGATCGTCAGCTTCGCGGTCGAGGGGGTGCATCCGCACGATGTCGGCACCATATTGGACGAGAGCCGGATCGCGATCCGGGCAGGGCACCATTGCGCCCAGCCGCTGATGGAGCATCTGGGGCTGGACGCCACCGCCCGGGCGAGCTTCGGGGTCTATAACGGGAAACAGGATGTCGAGGCTCTGGTCCGAGGCATCGAGCGTGTAACGAGAATTTTCGGATGAACGAAGAACGCAAGATCGAGATCGAGGAAGTCGAGGAAGCGGTGAAGCCGCCCAAGGCGCGAGTCTCGGAAGGCTTCGAGCGCAAGCGCGACTATCTGGCCGGCTTCCTTGCACAGAAGCCGGAGGAGCCTGCGCCTGTGG
>DASYWC010000106.1:0-9013 GCA_035936615.1 Allosphingosinicella sp.
CACCGTCGAGTCGGGGCCGATATAGCGCTCGACCGACGAGTGGCTGATGTCGCGCTCGTGCCAGAGGGCGACGTTCTCGAGCGCCGGAGTCACATAGCCGCGGACCATCCGGGCAAGGCCGGTGAGGTTCTCGGTCAGAACCGGGTTGCGCTTGTGCGGCATCGCCGACGAGCCCTTCTGGCCGGGCGAGAAATACTCCTCCGCCTCCAGGACCTCGGTCCGCTGAAGATGGCGGATCTCGGTCGCAAGCCGCTCGATCGAGGAGGCGATCACCCCCAAGGTGGCGAAGAACATGGCGTGCCGGTCACGCGGGATCACCTGCGTGGAGACTGGCTCTACCGACAGCCCCATCTTCTCCGCCACATAGGCTTCGACGCTGGGGTCGATATTGGCGAAGGTGCCGACCGCGCCCGAGATCGCGCAGGTGGCGATGTCGGCTCGGGCGGCGACGAGCCTCTCCCGGTTGCGGGCGAACTCGGCATAGGCCTGGGCGAGCTTCAGCCCGAACGTCACTGGCTCGGCGTGGATTCCGTGGCTCCGGCCGATGGTCGGGGTGAGCTTGTGCTCGACGGCCCGCCGCTTCAGCACCGCAAGCAACTCGTCGATGTCGGCGATCAGGAGATCGGATGCGCGGGCGAGCTGAACCGCAAGGCAGGTGTCGAGGACGTCGGAGCTGGTCATGCCCTGGTGGAGGAAGCGCGCTTCCGGGCCGACCTGTTCCGCGACCCAGGTCAAAAAGGCGATCACGTCATGCTTTACGACCGCCTCGATCCCGTCGATCGCCTGCACGTCGATCGCGGGTTCGGTCTCCCACCACGCCCACACGGCCTTTGCAGCCTCTGCCGGGACGACTCCGAGCTGAGCCATCTTATCCAGCGCGTGAGCCTCGATCTCGAACCAGATCCGGAACTTGGACTCCGGCTCCCAAATGGCGGTCATCTGCGGTCGCGAGTAGCGAGGGATCATTGCGGGGTCCTGCTGGGGGCGGTGAGCGCGGCGGTTAGCAAAGTCCCGCCGGGGCGGCAATTGGTGGGCCGTAGTGCGTCTTAGATCGTGCCGCTTCGCGCGTTTTAGCGCTCGAGCCGGAGACCTGGAATGTCCGCTTTGGGTGGAAAGCGGACATTGGCCCCTCAACTCGCGACGGCTAAGCTGCGGCCAATGAAAAGCACCAAATCCCGCTTAGGCCCTGTGCTGCTACTGGTCGGATCATCGTGTTCAGCTTCCTACGGGGAACAAGACGTTTCAGAGTGCCTTTCGAAACAGATGGAACCCAGCATCAACGTGGTTCAGAAGCTCACGAACGGTGGAAGCAGGGATGTGGGGCCGGTGGAACTGCGGCATTCAATGTGTAGCACCCATGATGACCGTATAGCGTCAACTGAAAGAGCGCTCCTCGCCGCTGGTTACAAGCATTCCACAGGAGTTGCCGAGCTGGGACGGTGTATCAACGTGGTGGTGCCGTCCGCCTTCAACCAAAAAGCGGTGGAGCAGCAGATCACAAGCCTCTGCACCATCAGTGCGAACAACGGTATGGTTTATATGAATTGGAGCGGGGACGTTGGAGGTTCCTTCGTCTTTGTTTCTGGAGATTATGTGGCAATAGACCCGTCGGCGAAGTGACCAGGTTGAATGTCCGCAATGGGTCGAAAGCGGACATTCGCCCCTGTTCTCCGCGAGGACTTCTCGGCAATGCTGTGGGATAGGCAACTTGAGTGTTCTAGATCAGCCCCATTGCCCTCAGGCTGCTATGCCCCCGGGTGCCGATGATGACGTGGTCGTGCACCGAGATCCGGAGGTGCCGGCCCGCTTCCACGATATCGCGCGTCAGCTTGATGTCCTGGCTGCTTGGGCTTGGGTCGCCGCTCGGGTGGTTGTGGACCAGGATGAGCGAGGTGGCGTGGCATTCGAGGGCCCGCCGCATGACTTCGCGGACGTAGACCGCGGCTTCGTCGACCGATCCTTCCGACATCTGCTCGTCGCGGATGAGCATGTTCTTGCTGTTCAAATAGAGGACGCGGACGCGCTCGACCGGATTGTGCGCCATGTCGGCATGGAGATAGTCGAGCAGCGCCTGCCAGCTGCCGAGGACCGGCCGCTCAGCCACTTGCGACTTCAGCAGCCGCAGGGCCGACGCCTGGGCGATCTTGAGGGCGGCGACCGCGCCTTCCGAGAGGTCTCGCACCCGGGCAAGCGCCTCGGCGTCGGCGGCGAGCAATGCCCCGAAGCCGCCGAACTCGTGTATCAGCTTTTTTGCCAGGGGCTTGGTGTCGCGGCGAGGGATCGCGAGTGCGAGCAGATATTCGACAAGCTCGTGATCGAGGAGCGCGTCAGGCCCGCCTTCGATGAGGCGCCGGCGCAGGCGGGACCGGTGACCGCTGGCATCCTGTGCTTGATCTGCCATAAGCAAGGGTTAAGGCGGATTGCAGGAGGAGGCAAACCGTTGCTGCGCTTGTGCCACAGCCTGAGCCGGAAAGTGACGGAGGCGGAACGCTCATATGACGATGTTGGTTTAGAGCAGATGTCCTCCACACGCTTTCGCGCAGCTTTTTCGGCCTTTCTCCCCTGAGGCGCGCGTAATGGATCATGCCGAGGAAGGTGTAAAACACCGGCGGCGGCTTCGGCTGCCGCTTCGCCGTCCGCGCTGGGGGACGGTGATCTCCGGCTTCATCCTGATGCTGCTGCTGCTTGTGGTCATCATCTGGACCCAGCGAAGGCAGCTCGCCACCGACTTCATCGAGAGGGAGCTTGAGAGGCGCGGAGTCGAGGCGACCTATAAGGTTGCCCGCGTCGGATTCCGGACCCAGCGCCTCGCCGACGTGGTGATCGGCGATCCCAAGCGTCCCGACCTCACAGCCGAGTTCGTCGAGGTGAAGATCTCCTGGGGACTTCGGCGCCCGGAGGTGGGCTGGATCAAGGCCCGGGGAGTCCGCATATTCGGCCAGGTCAAGGACGGCGAGATTTCGCTTGGCGAAGTCGACAAGCTTCTTCCGCCCAAGACCGGCGCTCCGTTCCGCTTCCCGGACCTCAACGTCGATGTCGCCGACACCGCGATCGCTCTCGATACGCCTGCGGGACGGCTTGCGGTGGCGCTCGAAGGCCGGGGCAATCTGGCGGACGGCTTCAGGGGCGAGATGGCTGCCCGCTCGTCGAGCCTGATGCTGGGGGGCTGCGCGATCGACGACGCGGTCGCCTACGCCAAGGTGGCGATGGTGAAGCGCCACCCAAACCTCAACGGCCCGTTCCGCGCCGACCGGATCCTGTGCCCCAAGGAAGAGATCGACATTACCCGGCCGCAGATGGTGGTGAAGGCTCGTGTGCCGGAAAGTTTCGATTCCTGGCGCGGCGAGGCGCGGGTGCAGGTCCCGGCCGCGATCATCGACGAGAATGCGGTTGCGGGCGTGAGAGGACTTCTCACCTTCAACGGCAACAACGAACTCACCCGGGGCAGAGTGGATATGACGGCCGCTCAGGCGCGGATCGGGGAGTTCCGCACCGGCCGCACGACCCTGGACGGGCGCTATGCCGCCAACCTGGACGTGGGCGATCTGTCGCTCATCGGTGAAACCACGGCTAGGAACGTGGTGGGCGCGGGGCCGGCGATTCGGCCCGTTGTAGCGGCGCTCTCAAGCGCCAAGGGCACGCCGGTTGGAGCGCTGGGCGAGGCGCTGGCCGGCGCAGTCACTCGCGCAGCCCGAGGGTTCGACGCGCGTGCAGTCATCCGGCTGGTGAGCGGTGACCGCTACGGCGCCGTGCGGGCCGACCGGCTGAGCATCGCAAGCCAGAGCGGCGCCCGCCTTGGGGTGAGCGGAGGCGACGGGATCACTTATTACTGGAAGGGGAACTCAGTCCGCTTCGACGGCGAGTTCGGCCTCACCGGAGGAGGCTTTCCGGCAACCCGGGTCAGCATCGACCAGCCTCGCGCGGGGGGAGCGATCGAGGGCGTGGCCCGGATCGAGCCGTTCGCCGCCGGCGACTCCCGACTCGCGCTGGCACCGGTGCGGTTCCGGGCCGGCAAGGACGGCAACACCCGGATCGACACCAGCGCGGTCCTCAGCGGCCCGTTCAAGTCGGGCTACGTCCGCGACCTCGCTCTGCCGATCAACGGCTTCTTCGGAAAGGACGGCTTCGCGTTCGGCGAGGGCTGCATCAACGCGAGCTTCCGCTCTCTACGGATCGCGGGGCTGACCCTTGGTTCCACCCGGCTGCCGCTTTGCCCCACGGGCCGGGCGCTCGTCTGGCGCCAGGGCGATGGGCCGGTCCAGGGCGGGACCGACCTGCGCTCAATGCGCCTTGCCGGAAGATTGGGCAACACTCCGATCACGATCGCTTCGGACCGGGTGCGGTTCAACCTTGGAGACCCCAGCTTCACCGGCTCCAACGTGGCCGTTCGGCTCGGCCGCACCGGCTCGGTGAACCGGTTCGACATAGGCCAGCTGTCCGGCAGGTTCACGAACGACGGAGCGGTCGGAACCTTCGCGGGCGGAGACGTCAAGCTGGCGAGCGTCCCGCTTCTGGTCTCCAACGGCAACGGCCGCTGGCGGGTGGTGAACGGCGACGACGTCTATCTGGACGGCGGGATCACGGTGTCCGACATCCAGGATCCGCCGCGCTTCTGGCCGCTCGTCAGCAACGACTTCACGCTCAGCCTGATCAAGAACGAGATCAAGGCGGGCGGGACGCTCACCGATCCCGACACGGGGACCAGGGTCGCGCTCGCCAGCATCGACCATTCGCTCACCACCAGCCGCGGCAACGCCGTGCTGGACGTCCCGGGAATCACCTTCAACGAGGACTATCAGCCAGAAGAGCTGACCAGGCTCACCACCGGGGTGGTGGCCCTGGTCAACGGGACTCTGACCGGCGAGGGACGGATCAACTGGAGCCCCGAAGGAGGGACGACCAGCACCGGCACCTTCTCCACTACGGACATGGATCTGGCCGCTCCATTCGGGCCGATCGAGGGCCTCACCACCACCCTCAACTTCACCGACCTCCTGGGTCTCACGACCGCTCCGGGCCAGGTCGCGCAGATCGACGTCATCCAGACCGGGATCAACGTGGTCGACGGCACGATCCGCTACCAGCTGCTCCCTGACCAGAAGATCAGGGTCGAATCGGGCGTCTGGCCATTCATGGGCGGACGGCTGGTGCTGGAGGAGACGCTGCTCGACTTCAGCCAGCCTTCCACCAAGCGGCTCACGTTCCAGGTAATCGGCCTCAACGCCCAAACCTTCATCCGCGAAATGGACTTCAAGGTCGTCGACGCTACCGGAATTTTCGACGGGGTGCTGCCGATGGAGTTCGACGCCAATGGCGGCCGAATCGTCGGCGGAAGGCTCGAAGCCCGCCCGCCGGGAGGGATCCTCGCCTATGTCGGCGAAGTGAGCCGGGAATCGCTGGGTACCTTCGGGTTCGCAGCGTTCCAGGCGCTTCGGTCGCTTCGCTACGACAAGTTCATCATCAACCTCGACGGCTCGCTCGAAGGCGAGTTCCTTGCCGGAATCGAGCTCGACGGCATCGCCACGAACAACACCCAGAAGGGCATCGTCGGCTACGTCATCAACCAGCTTGCCAAGCTGCGCTTCGAGTTCAACATCAACATCCGGGGCCCCTTCCGGGCGCTGATCGCCACTGCCCGCTCGCTGGGCGATCCGAGCGTGATCATCCAGGACGTGCTCCCGCCGGAGCTTCAGGGCCTGCCGGTGGAAGTGATCGAGCAGAAGAGGGACACGGAAAGCACCACCGGGAACGACGAGGCTGCGCCAACCATTCAGAAGCAGGAAAGAGAAGGTGTGAAATGAACGGCACAATGGAAAGATTGCGCCCCGGCACCAGAAGGCTGGCCCGAGCCGCCGCGCCGTTGGCGGCAGCCGCCGCAGTCGTCGCGATGGGCGGCTGCGTCCGGGTGAGTGCGCCTGAGAAGCCGATCGAGATCAACCTCGATATCAATATTCGGCAGGAGGTGGTGGTGAGGCTCGCCGAGGACGTGCGCGAATTGCGGCAGAAGCAGCCGGGGGAATTCTAGGCCCATGATGACCTTCGTCCTGGCGGCCATGATTGCGACTGCCGCAGTGCAGGGAACCCCGCCCGTCACCGCGGCTCAGCTCCGGGCCACCGGTCTCGCCGGCGAGCAGGCGGACGGCTATCTGGGCGTGGTTGCGACCGTCTCGCCCGAATTCCGGTCCCAGGTCAATTCTATCAACATCCGCCGCCGGGCGGCCTATACCCGGCTTGCCGACAGGCGCGGAGTGCCGATAGCAGCCGTCGCCGCAACCATGGCTTGCGAGCTCTTCGCCACCGCCGTTCTGCCGGGGCACTATTACAAGCTCCCCGACGGCGTCTGGCGCCGCCGCGTCGGCAACGCGCCAGTCCAGCGCCCGGATTACTGCGCCTGAGCCGCCTTCCGGACCGCCTCCAAACCCCCATGCCGCAGTGCGGCACTGCTGTTGACTTGGCCCCGCCCGCTTCCTAAAGGGACCGCGCCTTGGCGGGTCCGTTCGCCGGCATGTCCCACGCTTCGATGAGCCCTCGTTTCGAGCGGACGCACATTGGGAGAAAGACATGGCGGAAGACGGTCCCGGGCAGGATCCTGAGCTTTCCGAAGATGCGCGGCTGGCATCGCTCGACGAGCGGTTGAAGCGGGCGCAGGCGGACGAAGCGGTGAGGACTGGGCAGGACCGAAAGCCGGCTGACTCGAACGAGCAGCTCGGCAACCGGGTGCTGTCCTATCTGATCGGGGGAATGCTCGGCGGAGCGGCGATCGGCTGGGCTCTCGACCAGCTGCTCGACACTTCCCCCTGGCTCCTGCTCGTCATGCTGTTCCTCGGGACTGCAGCCGGGTTCTGGAACATCATCAAGCTTTCCAACCAGCGCCCGAAATAATCGGGCGTTTGGCCTATTTGAACGGGAAACGGACGCGTGGCCGCTGAAGAGGGCAAGATCGACCCGATGCACCAGTTCGAGGTGCAGACGATTGCCGAAGGGTTCGCCATCGGCGGGCATCAGATCGCCTTTACCAACTCCGCCTTGTGGATGCTTCTGACCCTGCTGGTGCTGTGGGTGTTCATGCTTGGCGGAATGAAGCGCCAGCTCGTGCCCGGCCGCTGGCAGGCGGCGGTGGAGGGCGTGACCGGCTTCATCTCGTCGATGATGGAGACCAACATCGGCCCCGCCGGGCGCAAGTACACACCCTACGTCTTCTCGCTGTTCATGTTCATCCTGGTCGCGAACCTGATGGGGATGCTCCCGATCGGAATCGTCGGCCTTCACCCCTTCACGGTCACGAGCCACCTCACGATCACCGGCATACTCGCGATCGTCTCGTTCGGAATCGTGCTTGTCGTCGGGCTCGCCAAGCACGGCCTCCACTTCTTCTCGCTGTTCGTTCCGCACGGGGCGCCGTGGTGGATGCTTCCGATCCTGATCCCGGTCGAGTTCGTGTCCTTCATGGTCCGCCCGTTCAGCCTCGCGCTTCGTCTGTTCGTGGCGATGACCGCCGGCCACATCCTGATGAAGGTGCTCGCCGGATTCGTGATCAACGGCCTCAATGCCGATGCCGCCTGGGTCGCTCCGGTGGTCAGCCTTCCAAGCTTCGTCCTGATGATCGGCATTACGCTGCTTGAGCTGCTTGTGGCCGCCATCCAGGCCTATGTGTTCGCGCTTCTCACCTCGCTCTACCTCAACGACGCGATCAACCTTCACTAGTCGTTTCTTCAACAACACACGGTTTCAAAAAAGGAGTTCTCTATCATGGAAGCAGAAGCAGCAAAGCTGTTGGGCGCGGGTCTGGCCGCGATCGGAGTCGGAATGGCGGCGCTGGGCGTGGGCAACGTGTTCGGATCGTTCCTCGAGAGCGCTCTTCGCAACCCGGCCGCGGCCGACAGCCAGCAGGGCCGCCTGTTCATCGGCTTCGCCGCAGCCGAGCTTCTCGGCCTGCTTGCGTTCGTCGTTGCAATGATCCTGCTCTTCGTCGCGTAAATAGGCGTTCAAAATCCGTTCGGGCTGAGCCTGTCGAAGCCCCTTCCTTCTTGAAGAAGTGAAGCCCTTCGACAAGCTCAGGGCGAACGGAGTGGTTGGATAGGGACAGATGCCTCAGATTGCCCAGATCGACGCTACCTTCGCGTCCCAGCTGTTCTGGCTGGCCATCAGCTTCGGCCTGATCTTCCTGGTCATCGGCCTTGGCATGGTGCCCAAGATCAGCGGGACGGTGGAAGCGCGCGACCGGAGGATCTCCGAGGATCTGGAGGCCGCCGAGCGAGCCCGTTCGGCCGCCGACCAGACCGAGGAGGCCTATCGGCTTCGGACTGAGCAGAACCGGGCCGAGGCTCTGAAGGTCACCCAGGCGGCCAAGGCCGCTGCGGCTCTGGAGGCTGAGCGTAAGCTCAAGGCGGCGGACGCCGAACTGGGTGAGCGCGTCGCGAACGCGGAGGCCCGGGTGCGCTCTGCGACCGAGGCTGCGCTGGCCGACATCGACAAGGTTGCGGCCGAAGCGGCTCAGGAAATGGTCGCCAAGCTATCCGGCGCTCAGGTGAGCCGCGAGCAGGCGGCCCAGGCAGTAAAGGCGGCAATTGCCAATGGCTAATCGAGGCGTAACCGACGTGGTCCCCAGCGGTGCTCAGGCCGCGGAGAATGTCTCGCAGGCGGCGGAGCTGGAGGGCCTCCCCCATGCCGGCTCGGATGCAGTGAGCTCCACCGAAGCGCATGGCGGATCGGGCGAGCATCACGTCGACCCGACCGCGCTTGGCCTCAACGCCACCGCCTGGGTCGCGCTGGCGATGCTCGTGGTCATCGCCCTCCTGCTCTGGAAGAAAGTGCCCGCCGCGATTGGCCGGGCGCTCGACAAGAAGATCGCCGGAATCCGCGAGCAGCTCGACGAAGCCGCCCAGCTCCGCGCCGAAGCCGAAGCGATCAAGGCCGAATATGAAGCCAAGGCAGCCCAGGCAGGAGCCGAAGCCGAGCTGATGCTGGAACGCGCCCGCGACGAGGCCGACGCAATCGTCGCCCAGGCCAACAC
>DASYWC010000107.1:0-5790 GCA_035936615.1 Allosphingosinicella sp.
GTACGAGGCAGGTATCGCCCTTACCGGCACCGAGGTGAAGTCGCTCCGCTTCGGCGAAGGCTCGATCGCCGAGAGCTATGCCGAGGTGAGCGACGAGGAAGTCTGGCTGATCAACGCCAACATCCCGGAGTTCAGCCACGGCAACCGCCACAACCATGAGCCCAAGCGCCCTCGAAAGCTGCTCCTTCACCAGCGCGAGATATCCAAGCTCCACGGAGCGGTGGCCCGGCAGGGAATGACGCTGATCCCGCTCTCCATCTACTTCAACGGCCGCGGCCGGGCGAAGGTGGAGCTCGCCTTGGCCCGCGGCCGAAAGGCGCCGGACAAGCGCGCCCACGAGAAGGAAAAGGACTGGAAGCGGGAGCAGGCGCGCCTGATGCGTAACCATGGTTGAACGCTTCTCCCTCTGGCTGGACCGTCACGCCCCCAAGCGGGAGGACCTTGCCCGAAACCGCTGGACCCGGCCCTTTGCCAGGCGGAGCGAGCTTTGGCGCTTCACCCGCCGCTCGGTGCCGCGAGGAGTCGCGGTCGGCCTGCTGGTCGGCATCTTCCTGATGATCCCGGGCTTGCAGATCATCGGAGCCGCGTTGCTGTCGGTGCCGTTCCGAGCCAATATCCCGGTCGCTGCGGGAATGACCTTCCTCAGCAACCCCGCCACCACCCCGTTCATCCTGGTGGCTTCGATCTTCGTCGGCAACATGCTTGGCTACCAGGCTGACGTCAGCACCTTCTATTCGCTCTACGGCCGCGGCGCGACGGCAAGCGAGTGGCTCGCCTGGCTCGGTTCCGACGCCGCTCCGGCGCTTGTCTCGGGCCTTTTGATCATCGCGTCCGTCAGCGCCCTACTCGGCTTCGTCGTCTCGACGGTGGCCTGGCGCTTATGGACCGCCCGCAAGTGGCGCAGGCGCAGGCGCTCCGTCATCCAGGCCCCCTAGACCATGTCGACCGCTCCTCCAGCCACTGCCCAGGGTTCCAGGCAAGGCGGCGGCCCCTGGCTGCTTGCGGCCCTGGTGCTCGCCGCCTTGCTCTCCGCAGCCCTGCTTCTGTGGGCGGTGGGGGACCCGCTGTTTGCTGCAGCCTTCTTCGCTGGAGTGATCGCGGCCGGCGGCCTTGTCCTTCTTCGCTCGCGCAACGCGGCGCCGAGTGAGGCACAGGAGCCGGCGGTGCGCAGCGACATTGCGCTGCTCCGAGCTGCCCTCGACGCTTCCACCGCCGCCGTCGCGCTCACCGACGGCGAAGGAAAACTGCGCTGCGCCAACTCCACCTATTGCGACTGGTTCGGCGGACATTCCGCGCCCGCCGATCTGCAAGGGGAAGACGCACCTGCCTTGGCCGAGGCCGCGGGCCGGGCGCTCCGCGAGGGGTCGGCACAGGTGGAGCCCCTTCGGCTCGGCGGAATGCCGCTTCGGCTCGATGTTGCCCGCGCCGGGGCCGGCGGCTCGCACCTCCTTTGGACGTTCAACCGCACTCAGCAGGTCGACCTTGCCCGCGAAGCCCGCCGACTGATCGAAGGCGAGGCGGGATCCAGGGTTGGCGAGGCAGGCCTGATGGCTGCGCTTGCCGACGAGGAGGGGAAGCTGATCGGAGCCAACCGCGCCTTCGCCGCCCGGGCGTTCGGCGATCCCGCCGCTTCGGTTGCCGGAACTCCGCTGGTGAGCCTGCTCGCAGCCAACGAGCGCGGGCAGTTCCACTTCGCAGCCGAAGGAAAGGACGCCGGAGCTCTTCGGATCCTCCAGGTGCCGGTTGTGGACGGGGAGGGGGCGCTCACCCTGTTCGTCATGCTCGACGACAGCGGCGGTTTCGGCGGCCTCGGGCAGGAAGGAAGCGCAAGCCTCAACGCGCTGCTCGATTTCCTGCCCATCGGCCTTGCGCTTGCGAACACCGACGGCCGCTTCGTGTATCTGAATAAGAGCTTCCGAAAGGCCGCAAGCCTCGGCAAGGACGCTCGCCCGATCTACCCGGGAGACCTTGTGGTGGACGAGGACAAGGGCGTGGTCTCGGACGTGGTGCGCCGCTTCGCCCGCGGCCGATCCATGTCGGCCGATATCGCCGTTCGCCTCAAGTCCAACCCGGAGGAGCCGGTCGCACTCACCATCGCCGGCGCCCGCGGCCTCGGCGAGGCTGCGGTGATCCTTTCGCTCAAGGACAGCAGCGAGGAAGACCGGCTGAAGCGGCAGATCGCCCAGGCCACCAAGATGCAGGCGGTGGGGCAGCTTGCCGGCGGAGTCGCACACGACTTCAACAACATCCTCACCGCCATCATCGGCTATTGCGACCTGATGCTGATGCGCCACTCGCCCGGCGACAGCGACTATGACGACATCCAGCAGATCCGGTCCAACTCGAACCGCGCCGCTGGCCTGACCCGGCAGCTGCTCGCCTTTTCCAGGCAACAGACCCTTCGCCCGCAGGTGCTTCAGCTGCCGGACGTGATCTCGGAAGTCTCGAACCTGTTGAAGCGGCTGCTCGGCGAGACCGTCACCCTGCAGGTGAAGCACGGCCGCAACCTGGGGGCGGTCCGCGCCGACCCGGGGCAGCTCGAACAGGTGATCGTCAACCTTGCGGTCAACGCTCGAGACGCAATGCTCGCCAAGGACCCGCGGGGCGGAGGGACGCTCACTCTCCAGACCTATTCCGTCTCGGCCGACGATGTCCGCAAGATGGCGAACGAGGTCCTTCCGATCGCCGACTATACCGCGCTTCGGGTGACCGACACCGGCACGGGCATTCCCGATAACCTCATCGCCAAGATCTTCGAGCCCTTCTTCACCACCAAGGAAGTGGGGAAGGGGACGGGCCTCGGCCTGTCGACCGTCTACGGGATCGTCAAGCAGTCCGGCGGCTTCATCTTCGCCGAATCGCGCCCCGGCGAAGGAGCGAGCTTCGTCATCTATCTGCCCGTCCACCGGGCGCAGCCGGACTCCGAGCCTTCCAGGAGGAAGGGGAAGGAGACCGCCACCGAGCTTTGGGGAAGCGGCACGGTCCTGCTCGTGGAGGACGAAGCAATGGTGAGAGCGGTCGCCGAGCGCGCCCTTACCCGCCACGGCTATTCCGTGCTGAGCGCGGAGAACGGAGAGGCCGCGCTCGAGATCCTGGCTGCCGAGGAGAAGGTGGACCTGATGATCTGCGACGTCGTCATGCCGACGATGGATGGGCCCACCACGGTCCGCGAGGCCCGAAAGACCCACCCGGACCTGCCGATCCTGTTCATCTCCGGCTACGCGGAGGAGCAGCTTCGAAACTCGATCGACCTGGAGCGGGTCGCGTTCCTTGCAAAGCCGTTTTCGGTTCAGAGGCTGGCGGAGGCGGCACGGGACGCTCTCGCCTCCAAATAAGCCTTTCGTTTGGCGAAACAATTGCCTAATCCGGCGCCGTGTCCCGATCCATCCTCATCGTCGAAGACGAACCCCTGATCGCCATGATGCTCGAGGACTTCCTGGATTCCCTCGGCCATACCATCGTCGGAACCTGCGAGACGGTGGAGGATGCCTTGTCGAAGGTCTCGGCCGGCGGGTTCGACGTCGCGATCGTCGACGTGCACCTCAAGAACGGCGAGCATATCTGGCCGGTTGCGGACCGGCTGGTGGAACAGGGGATTCCGTTCGTGCTTGCGACCGGAGGCCACATCGAGCCGCCCCCGCCCGAACATGCGGACGCTCCGGTGCTGAGCAAGCCCTTCACCATCGACGCCATCGAGCCGGCACTGGCCGCCGCCTGCGCCGCCAACACTTAGGTTTGTTTATCGGAGCCGGTCGGCCATGCTCCTGAAGCTGCTGATCGCCGTCCTTCTGCTCTACTGCGCGGTAGCCGCCGCGTTGTTCTTCGCTCAGACCTCAATCTTCTTTCCGACGCGCCTGGTCCCGCCCGCCGGGCCCCTCCCGCCCGGCGCCGAGCGGATCGAGGTGACGGCGCCCGACGGAGTCGGGCTCGAGGGCGTGCTGATCAAGCCCCTGCGGACGGACTCGTCCGAGACGGCGATCCTCGGCTTTGCGGGCAACGCGTCAAACGCCGCTGGAATAGCCGAATTCCTCCACGCGCTGTTCCCGGACCATCCGGTGATCGCCTTTCACTATCGTGGCTACGGGCCGAGCGGCGGCAAGCCGAGCGCGGCCGCGCTGCTGGAGGACGCTCCGCTCCTCCACGATCTTGCCCGAGAGCGGCTACAGCCTGAGAAGCTCGTCGTCGTCGGAATCAGCCTTGGAAGCGGAGTGGCCGCCGGCCTTGCGGCGAGAAGGCCTGTGGACGGCCTCATCCTCGTCACCCCGTTCGACTCTCTGAAGGCAGTCGCCCGCGAGCAGTTTCCCTGGCTCCCCGTATCGCTGCTCCTTCGTCACGACTTGGCGTCGGACGATTACCTCCGCAATTCGGACGTGCCCGTCGCCATAGTTGCTGCCGAGAGGGACGAAGTAATCCCGCCGCGCCGAACCGCCGCGCTCCGGCAGTCGGTCGGCAACCTGGTCTTCAGCGCCACCATCCCCGGCACCCAGCACAATACGATCGCCTACCACCCACGCTTTGCCGCCGAGATGCACAAGGCTCTAGAGCATGTGATTGCCGGCGAGCCGGGTCGCTAAAACAGCCGCGAAGCATCCGCTGTGGTGCAATTTCTTGAACTGAAAAGCTAATCGCCACAGTCCGGGAAGCAGTCTCTCACTGCGAATCTCCGTTTAGGACCCATTGCGGACATTAGCGCTACCGAGCATGGCTCGGGCATGGCAGCTTCGCTATCCGGTCGAGAAAAGTTTGGAGCGGGCCTCGGCTGCGTCCTCTTGCTGGCCATCCTCTTGCTGGCTCTCTCCGGCACATTTCGAAGGATGAGCTTAGGGGATAACCCGCCCACAGAGTTTCAGTCGGAGCCCGCCAACTACACCTATGTTCCTTGCCCATCCGTGAAGTTCGGCACATTCAAGCATGGTGTTGAACAGTTCGCTCGTCAAAAGAAGCTGGATTACCGCGGGCAAGCCCATGACGATGGCGGTTCAGTTTTCGTGATCACATTAGAAGACGAACGTCACCGGATATGGATCAGCGGTCGCGGCTCGACAGCGTTGGTTTCTCAATACCTGCCGACCGGTGCCACGCCTGCTCCGAGTGATAAGCAGTTGTTTGATGATCTCGTGCAGGTGCTGAGCAGGTGTGGGAACCAACCCCCCGCTTCTGGCCAGTAGCACGATCCTGGGAATGTCCGCTTTCCACCCATTGCGGACATTCGGCTGTGTAGCGTTTCCCTCTTGTTCCTGTGGAACAAAGGATGTACATAGCCATTCATGCGTTGAACGAACGGCGCGGACATTCTAACGGGGAGCCTGAAGCCATGGTGGCATCGCTTAAAGTCGTTTCCGACAGGAATTCACAGGACATGGACAAGCAAAAGGCCCTCGACGCGGCGCTGGCTCAGATCGACCGCGCGTTCGGCAAGGGCAGCGCGATGCGCCTCGGCTCGCGCGAGGCGATCGAGATCGAGACCATCTCCACCGGTTCGCTGGGGCTCGACATCGCTCTTGGAGTGGGCGGCCTGCCGCGCGGCCGGGTGGTTGAAATCTACGGCCCGGAAAGCTCGGGCAAGACGACTCTGGCGCTCCATGCCGTCGCCGAGGCCCAGAAGAATGGCGGCACCGCCGCCTTCGTCGACGCCGAGCACGCGCTCGACCCCGTCTACGCCAAGAAGCTTGGAGTGGACGTCGAGAACCTGATCGTCTCCCAGCCCGACACGGGCGAGCAGGCGCTCGAGATCGTCGACACTTTGGTGCGCTCCAACGCGGTGGACATCCTGATCGTCGATTCGGTCGC
>DASYWC010000108.1:0-7825 GCA_035936615.1 Allosphingosinicella sp.
CCCTATTATCGAGAGATACTGAACCCGATCGCGGACGCTCTGCACCTGCAGCCCTACGAGTTGCTGATGCACCCCGAGGACGCGATGGCGATTCGCAACATGATCCACAGTCACCGGCGCCTTACAGTCTCGGACGGGCTCGTCGCGGCCCTGGAGGACGGCGCCGACCAGGCTGGAACTGCAGCGGCGGGCGGACGGTGAAAGTCTCCCGAGAGGTCGCGGTGCCGGCGCTGTTATTCGCGGTGGGGTTGCCAATAGCCGGAGTTTTGATCGCCCTGCTGTTGGAGGCGTTCGGCATCTAGTTCGAAATGACCGAACAAATCTCTTGACGCAAAGTTCGAAATGACCGAACAATGGGCCTCCACTTCCCCCCGGAGGCCCAATGCCAGAGACTACGAGCGTCACCGCGCCAGGCTTCTATGACCTGACCCCTGCCCAATATCACGCCGACCCCGCACCGAAGCCCAGCCTCAACAGCGGCGTGGCGGCGAAGCTGCTGACCGAAACCCCCAAGACCGCCTGGTTCTCGCACCCGCGCCTGAACCCGGAGTTCCAGGAGCAGGACGAGAAGAAGTTCGACCTGGGCTCCGTCGCGCACGAGCTGCTACTCGGCAAGGGCGCCGGCATCGAGGTCCTGGACTTCCCCAACTGGACAACCAAGGCCGCGAAGGAAGCCCGAGCGGAGGCAGTCGCCAACGGGCTGCAGCCCTGCCTGGTCGACCTGTACGAGAAGGCCCAGGCCATGGTCGCCGCGGCGCGCGTGCAGCTGGGAGACGATCCGGAGAACTTCGACGCCTTCACCAACGGCAGGGGCGAGGTCGCCGTGCTTTGGCAGGAGCAGACCGCCCCCGGCAAAATGTGGATGAGGGGCCAGCTGGACTGGTTCATGGACGACCAACAGCGGATCTACGATTACAAGACCTTCGCTCCCGGCGCCGATCCGGAGAACTTCATCAAGTACCTGGTGCGCGGCGGCAAGGATATCCAGGACCCGTTCTACAGCCGGGGCGTGGCGTCGGTGCTGGACGTCGATTGGGAGGCAATCACCTTCCGCTTCGTCGTCCAGCATCCCGAGCCGCCCTTCCTGCTCTCCGTCGTCGAGATTGAGAGCCAGGGGCGCCAATGGTCCTACGATCGCAGCCAGTGGGCGATCGACAAGTGGGCCGACTGCGCGGTGAAGCAGCAATACCGCGGCTTCGTGCCCCGCACCCATCACGTCGGGATCCCCACCTGGTCGCAGATGGAGTGGGAGGACCGCCGACGCGCCGACGAGCTCGCCGAGCAGATGCTCGCCCAGGCTGCCGAGCAGTTGGAGGCGGCGGAATGAGCCGGTTCCGCAAGAAGCCGGTCGTGATCGAGGCGGTGCAGTATCTCGGCAATGGGAACACGAAGGACCACGATGTTCCAAAGTGGATGTGGGAAGCCTTTGAAAACAAGACGCTTCAGCCCACCAACGGCTGTGATCCGCTCTACATAAAGACGTTGGAAGGCGACCATCTCTGCTCTCCCGGCGACTGGATCATCCGCGGCACCAAGGGCGAACTCTACCCCTGCAAGCCCGACATTTTCGCCGAAATCTACGAGCCCGTGGAGGATCAGCCATGAGCCTTCGCGCCCACGACGATCAGGTTTTCGAGGAGGACGAGGCAGAGCTTCGCGGCCGCTACAGTGCCGAGGAGAAGCTGGCGGCCGTCACCCGGGAGCTGGGCTATCGGCGCCGGGTCTACGATCGCAGGGTCGCGGCCAAGCAGATGCGCCAGGTCCAGGCCGACCGCGAGATTGGCATCTTCGAGAGCATCGAGGCCGACTACCGCAAGGCCTGCCGGGCGGGGAGGCTGTTGTGATTTGCTGGCACCGGTACGAGAAATGGCGGGACATCGGCCGGGAGCTAGTGCTTCGCTCGTCGAACAACGACGTCGTCGGCGAGGCGGTGCGCCAAGAACGCCGTTGCGAAAAGTGCGGCAAGTTGCAGCTCCGAATTGAGGAGGTCGCGATATGACCGTCTCTTTCAAGCCAGCCAAGCGCGAGAACGTGCCGCTCCTGATCGGCCTGGACGGCGCGTCCGGCTCCGGCAAGACCTACACCGCGCTCGAGCTCGCCACCGGCATCGCCGAGGAGATTGGCCGAGTTCAGGGCAGGGAAGGGCGCATCTTCGGCATCGACACCGAGCGCGGCCGAATGCTGCATTACGCCGACTTCTTCAAATTCATGCACGGCGAGATCGAACCGCCGTTCCGGCCCCAGGCCTATCTGGACGCTCTTGAGGCTTGCGAGCGGGCGCAGGCGGACGTCGTCGTCGTCGATTCCTTCTCCCACGAGTGGGAAGGCGAGGGCGGCGTCCGAGAATGGGCCGACCAGCTGGAAGCCGGCGGCACCAGGTCGCCCGCCAACTGGAAGGAGCCGAAGCTCGCTCACAAGCGCCTGGTCAACAAGATGCTGGCCATGCGCCCGCACATCATCGTCTGCATGCGCGCCGAGGAGAAGATGCGCGTGGAGAACGTGCCGCAGCTGAACGCCGACGGCACGCCCAAGATGTGGAACAACAAGCCGTCGATGAAGATGGTCATTACCCCGGCCGCCGAGCTCGAGGTCAAGGACCGCTGGGTCCCCATTTGCGAGAAGCGCTTCCCCTTCGAAATCACGACGTCGCTGCTGCTCACCCCAGACCAGCCCGGCGTCCCCATCCCCCGCAAGCTGCAGAGGCAGCACATGCCGTTCTTCCCCGAAGGGCAGCGGATCAGTCGAGAGGCCGGGCGTCAGCTCGCAGCCTGGGCGATGGGCGGTGCCGCCTCGAGTTTGCCCACCCCCGGCGGCACCGGTGACCTTACCTTGGCCGAGGCGCGCGAGGACATGATCGAAGCCGGCAGCTTGGCCGAGCTCGAAGCCGTGTGGAAGCGTCGGGCAATGGCTCCGCACCGTGAAGTCCTGCAGCCGGAGCTAGAGCGCCTCAAATCTCAATTCGCGCAGGCAACACGCCAGCCTGACCCCCACCCACAATATCAAGGAACAGCCGATGGCTACGACGGAGTCTGACGTGAACGGTGCGCCGGTGCTGACGATCGAGCAGCGCCTCGAGCAGGTCCGCGAGGTCTACACGCAGGGCATCAGCGACATTCTGGACCGCTGCATGGACGAGTTCGTGCTGCCCCAGGATCAGGAGGCGCTCTTGGACGACGCGGCGCAGTTCGCGGTTTACCTGCTGGCGATCAAGAAGGTCGAGGTCCGACGCCAGGCTGCCGACAAGAAGTCCCTGCTCGCCGCCTATTGGCCGCTCGAGAAGGCGATCAAGAAGGAGGTCCCAGGGATGCTCCTCGAGTTTGCCAAGGCCGTTGAGGCGCAGGGCCAGCAGCCGGGAGAGCCGGTGCAATGAGCCGTCAATTCTCCGTCCGCCGCAGCGACCACATCGAATACGCGCTGTGGTTGGCGTTCAGCGAGGATGGCACCGTCAAAATGTCTCGAGGCCAGCCGTCTCTGGGCCGAGATGAGCGGGCGATGGCGCTTTCCGTGAAGGTGCCCTTGACGCTGTTCAATACCCCGCAGCTCCGCGCCAACATCGAAGTCGCCGACCCCGGGCACCCGATCCCGACGATCGACCTTTCGGCAGCCAGTTCGGCGCTCCGCAACGTCGTCGGGTGCGACGTTGAGGTCACCATCACAACGCCACAGCCAGAGGAGCCAACCGAATGATTACGAGACGCCAATTTGTCTCCGTCCGCTTCCACCCTGCGGATCGTCGGACCTACACCTATCACAACGACGGCGAGCCCGTGCAGGAAGGCGACCGCGTCGTCGTCTCCACCGCCAAAGGCCCGGCCGTGGTCGAGGTCATGGGCGTGTTCGCCGACGATCCTCCGTTCGAAACCAAGCCTATCGTCGGCAAGGAGCGCCCGCCCGCCGACAGCGACACCCCACAGCCGGAGAAGCCCCAGCCATGACCACTATCGCCCGCCTGCAGGCAGAGAACTACAAGCGGCTCAAGGCCGTCGAAATCGTTCCCGGAGAGGGGGCGCACCTGGTCCCGATCCTAGGCAAGAACGCGCAGGGCAAGTCGAGCGTGCTGGACGCGATCATGGCGGCGCTGGGGGGCAAGGGCTACATGCCCAGCCGTCCCGTCCGGAAGGGCGAGGAGGAGGGCGCCATCCGCCTCGAGCTCAGCAATGGGATCGTGGTGCGCAGGATCTTCGCAGAGGACGGCACGGGCAGCATTGTCGTCGAGAACGAGGAGGGCGCCCGCTACCCATCGCCCCAGGCGGTGCTCGACAAGCTCTATTCGTCCGTCGCCTTCGATCCCATAGCGTTCACCAGGTTGAAGCCGGCCGAGCAGCTGGACACGCTGCGGCGCCTGGTGAAGCTGGACGTCGACGTCGACGAGCTCGCCCGCCTGAACAAGGCCGATTACGACGAGCGCCGCGAAGTGAACCGCGAGGCCAAGCAGTGGGAGGGCCAGCTGTCCGCGTTCGGCGACGTCGGAGAGCTCGGCGAACCGATCGACACGGAGCTGCTGCGGGAGGCCATCAACCGCGCTTCTACGACCAACGGCGAGATTGAGCAGCGCCGCATTCGACGCGAGCAAAAGGAGGAGGACCGCGCCCGGGTCCGGCTCCGCATCCAGGAGCTCGAGCAACAGCTCGCGAGCGCCAAGGACCTGCTGCGGAACCTGGACGACATGCTCAACAACGCGGAGCCATTGCCGGAGCCGGTCGACGTCTCCGCCCTTACCGCGCAGCTGGACGAGGCGAACGCCCACAACCGCCGCATCGAGCGGGCCAAGGAGAAGGCGGCGCTGCAGGCGCGGGTCGAAAGCCTGAAAAAAAAGTCCGACTGGCTCACCGACAACATGGAGAAGCGCGAGCAGCTCCGCCTCGAGGCATTCCAGAAAGCCGACATGCCCGTGCCTGGCCTGGCCTTCGGCGAGGGCGAGGTCCTGTTCAATGACCTGCCGTTCGACCAGGCGAGCACCGCCGAGCAGCTCCGCGTCTCCACCGCCATCGGAATGGCCGGCAATCCGGAACTCCGAGTGATGCTGGTCCGCGACGCCTCGCTGCTGGACGAGGACGGCTTCGCGCTCCTGGCCCAGATGGCGGCTGAGGGCGACTTCCAGTTCTGGATGGAGGCGGTCGACACCGGCGACAAGGTCGGGATCATAATGGAGGACGGCGCCGTGAAGGGGGCTCCCGAGCCGGAGCCGATCGACAAGGGCAAGCGCCGCACCAAGAAGGAAACCGCCGAGGCCGGGCAGGAGGCGCACGCCGCCGCAACGGAGCGGCCCGTCCTCGATGATGGCAAGCGAGAGCACAAAGGTCTTCTCGATCCTGACTGGACCCCTGACTCCCAGGACGCCGACACCACTAGACCTGATACCCCCGCCGCGTCTGGTACGGCTCGCGAGGCCCCCAGCGGTTCATCATCGGGTGAACCCTCGAGCATTTCGGATGGCGCGGCACCCGAGGACCGGAGGGAGGAGCCAGCCAAGCAGCCGGCCCGCCCTACGGCGCCCGCCAGCCTGTTCGATTAAGGGAGGCGAGCATGGCAGACGCACCCGTCCATCGGCACAACGGCGGTCCTCTGAACGACGACGACGCCCGCAAGCTCTGGAACCACATTCGGGCGCTAGAGACGCTCGAGGAGCAGAAGGCGGAGGTCGCCGAGGATATCAAGTGCCGCAAGGAAATCGTGAAGGCGGACGGCTTCGACACCAACATCGTCGCCATCATCCTGAAACGACGCAAGGCGGGCCAGGGGCAGACCAGCGCAGCCGACAACCTGCTGCAGCTCTACGAGGACGCGCTCGCCGAGCAGAAGGTCCTCCCGCTTGAGGAGACGAAGCGCCCCAAGGAAGGCGGCCGCCGCACCATCGAGCAGATCGCCGAGGACCTGCATGGGGAGCCGCCGCCGGAGGACCTGGTGAAGCAGGACGAGGCGCCGACCATCCAGTGAGTTCAACACCGAAGGAGACTGAAATGTACGACACAGCAGAACGGGCAGAGTCCGGACCAGCACCAGCCCTACGAGCCGGCAATCAGCGTCGGGAAACGTTCGCCTCCACGGCCGAGGAACGGCTCCAAGCCCTCGCAGCCCGCATCGCGGACATGAACGGTCGCATGACCGGTCTAGCGGATGCGGCTTTTGGGCCCATCCCGGAGCCCCCAACCAACGGCAAAGGATCCATCGGCGAAGTCCGCAGCGGCCAGTTCGGTTCGGTGCTTGATCGTGTCGACCTTCTAGCAGCGGAGATTTCTCGCCTCGAGGCGACCACCGATAGGTTTAGCGGAATCGCATAGGCTGCAGTCGAGCATCCTGCAGCCGGGGGCGGACGTTTTACCCCTTTTAGCGTCCGCCCCGAACTTCACAGCCGGAGCAAACCAATGACCATCACCGTAGCGGAAGCAGTCGACAGTTGGTGCACTTACCGGCTCAAGCTCGTGTCTCTGAACCTGGTGGCTGGCTCCACCTATGAGAACCAGTGCGCGATCGCCGGCAACATCAAAACCGGTCTAGGCGACCTGAAGCTGGACGCGCTCCGCAAGAGCCACATCGAGGTCTGGATCGGCCAGCGCCTCGCCGACTGTGCGCCAGTGACTGTTCGCGGCGAGCTGAACGTCCTGCGCCAGATCCTCAACTGGTGCCTGGACGAGCAGCTGCTCACCACCAAGCCACGGCTCCCGACTGTCAGCGTCCCCACGACCGAGAAGGACCTGCCTTGCGACGACGCCTTCCTCTGGGCCCTGCGCGTGGTGCCGGAGAAGCATCGGCAGGCCTTCGAGTTCATGATGCTGACCGGCCTGTCGCCCCACGAGGCCGAACGGGTCCAGGTCCGAGACTGGACCCCGAGCATCCTGAGCGACGATGGGCACGGCTATGTCCGCATCGGCCAGCGTCCGGATTTCAGGGTGAAGCAGGAAAGCCGACGCCGGAGCGTGCCGCTGAATGAGCGCTCCTACTTGCTGTGGCACCAGCTGACGGCAGGCTTGAAGCCAACCGAGCACCCGCTGCCGAGTGGCGCCGCCATGCAGAAGGTGCTCGCCCGGGCCCGTCTCACCTTCAAGCCGGACCTGCCGACCGACGCCGAGCGCATAACGCCGAAGCTCATGCGGCAGTGGTTTGCGTCCAAGGTGGCCAACGAGGAGCCGGAGCACGTCCTGCAACGTCTCTTGGGCCACGCGCCAGGCTCCCCCATCACCCGCCGGCACTATGTCCGCTCGAGCGACGAGCAGCTCGTTGGGGCCACCGAGGGGCTGCGTGCGTGACGAAAGCCGCCGCCTTCAAGCAGGCCGACCTGGCTAAGCCGTTCTCGCCGGAGAGCCTCGCCGAGCGATGGGGTTGCAGCGCCGAGAAGATCAGGCGCATGTACCACGATGGAGAGCTGGCCGGGTTCAGACTCGGCAAGCTGATCCGCATACCCGCAGCCGAAGTAGAGCGCATTGAATGTCAGACGACTACCGAATCGGAGAGCACCGAGGAAAGCTCGTCCTCCGAACCAAGGACGAGCGGCGAGGATGGCTTCGAACCTCGCTTGGCACGAATGACCGAGGGCTCGCAGAGGCTCGAGCTCGTCGCATCTGGACGGCGCGAACCGCACCCGTAAGCGAACGCATCCGCGACCTCTGGCCAGCCTATGTCCGCGATCGGCTCGAGGAGGTTTCCCGCAAGGACCGGTTCAAAGCGACATGGACGGCCCTGGAGCCGCACTTCGGGCACCGCCTGGGCACCGCCATCACCAAGGCCGACTGCAAGGAGTATCACCGCAGCCGCCGAGCCGCAGGCAAATCGGACAGCACCGCCCGCACCGAGTTGGAGCTGCTCCGCGCCTGCCTCAACCTCACTC
>DASYWC010000109.1:0-9318 GCA_035936615.1 Allosphingosinicella sp.
CCTCTCCCCAGGGGAGAGGGGGCCGGCCACAGCCCCGTCTGCCGAAGTGCCTCGGCAAGCGCGATGCCCGCCGCGACTGCGATGTTGAGAGAGCGTGTGCCCTGCGCCTGCGGGATCCGAACCCGCAGATCCGCCCGGGCGTGCACTTGCCCGGGCGCGCCGCTGCTTTCGGAGCCGAGGAGCAATGTGTCGCTCGCCTCGAAGCGCGCTTCGGGCAGGGGCTCGGCGCCCGAGGTGGTGAGCAGCACCAGCCGGCCCGGGATCTGCGCCTCGAACGAGTCCCACCCGGAATGCCGAGTGACCGCCGCGGCTTCGGCATAGTCCATCCCCGCCCGCTTCAGCGCCCGGTCCGAGAAGGGGAAGCCGCAGGGTTCGATGATGTCCAGCCCCACGCCCATGCAGGCCGCAAGGCGGATGATAGTTCCCACATTGCCGGCCTGATCCGGCTGGTAGAGGGCGAGACGCATGGCCTCACCTTATCCTCCCTGAGCTTGCTCGGGGAGGGGGACCGCACGAAGTGTGGTGGAGGGGTATCTGCGCAGGCCTCGGCAGTTACCCCTCCACCATGCTTTGCATGGTCCCCCTCCCCAAGCGGAGCTTGGGGAGGAATGGAGACCCTTCAAAATCGCTGTTGGCAAATCCGGTCGCACGCGGCTATCAGGCGCGCCAAGCCGCTCCCGGGCGGCGTTCGTGGGGCATCGCCTTCCGCCGGTTCATGCGCGGGCGGCGGTTCTTCGCACATCCGGTTCAAGTTCGCTCAAAGGGTGGAAATGGCGACTGTCGAACACAGCGATAACCCCGAAAGGGGGCCGCGCATGGTCCATGTCGGCCCGCCCGAAGACGGGGCTCATGACGGCGTGCGCCGCCGCGACTTCATCAACATCGCCGCGGTGAGCTTCGCCGGAGTCGGCGCGGTCGCAGTCCTCTACCCGCTGGTCAACCAGATGAACCCGTCGGCCGACGTGCTCGCCCTGGCGTCGATCGAGGTCGACGTGTCGAAGGTCCAGCCGGGCCAGGCGATCAAGACCATCTGGCGCAAGCAGCCGGTCTTCATCCGCAACCTCACTCCGCAGGAAATCCAGGCCGCCAACGCGGTCCCCCTGGGGGAGCTTCGCGATCCGGCAACGCTTGCCGAGCGAACCAGGGAAGGCAAGAACAACTGGCTGATCACAATGGGCGTCTGCACCCATCTGGGCTGCGTTCCGCTCGGGACCGCGCCTGGCGAGAACAAGGGCGAATATGGCGGCTATTTCTGCCCGTGCCACGGTTCCCACTACGACACCGCGGCCCGGATCCGCAAAGGCCCGGCGCCGACCAACCTGGAAGTGCCGGAATACGAGTTCGCGTCCGACACCGTCGTCAAGATCGGCTGAGGTTTAAACCGAAATGAGCTTTCCCTGGGCCCAGCAATACGAACCCAAGCATCCCTTCATGCGCTGGATGGACGAGCGGCTTCCGCTCCCACGGCTCGTGTTCAACTCGGTCGGCGGCGGCTATCCCGTTCCGCGCAACCTCAACCATTTCTGGAACTTCGGCGTTCTTGCCGGAGTGGCCCTCACGATCCAGATCGTCACCGGGATCGTGCTAGCAATGCACTACGCACCGGCCGGCGAGCTCGCCTTCAATTCGGTCGAGCACATCATGCGCAACGTCAACCAGGGCTGGCTCCTTCGCTACGCCCACGCCAACGGCGCGAGCTTCTTCTTCATAGTCACCTACATCCACATCTTCCGAGGCCTCTATTACGGCTCCTACAAGGCGCCGCGCGAGATGGTGTGGCTGCTGGGCCTCGTCATCTTCCTTTTGATGATGGCGACCGCGTTCATGGGCTACGTTCTTCCCTGGGGGCAGATGAGCTTCTGGGGAGCCAAGGTGATCACCGGCCTGTTCGGAGCGATCCCGCTGGTCGGAGAGCCGATCCAGACCTGGCTTCTGGGCGGCTTCGCTCCCGACAACGCGGCGCTCAACCGCTTCTTCTCGCTCCACTATCTGCTTCCGTTCGTGATCGCCGGAGTCATCATCCTGCACATCTGGGCGCTTCACATTCCTGGCTCGGGCAACCCGACCGGAGTCGACGTCAAGACCCCGCAGGATACGGTGCCATTCCACCCCTATTACACGGCCAAGGACGGCTTCGGGCTGGGCATCTTCCTGATCGCTTTCGCGATCATGGTCTTCTTCCTTCCGAACTATCTGGGCCACGCGGACAACTACATCCCGGCCAATCCGCTCGCGACTCCCGCGCATATCGTTCCCGAATGGTACTTCTGGCCGTTTTACGCGATCCTCCGAGCCTTCACGGTCGATTTCATCCTCCCCGCCAAGCTTTGGGGCGTGCTCGCGATGTTCGCGGCCATCCTGCTGCTGTTCTTCCTCCCCTGGCTCGACCGCTCGCCGGTCCGCTCGGGAAGCTACCGGCCGCGCTTCAAGCAGTTCTTCTGGATCCTGGTGATAGACGTCCTGATCCTCGGCTATTGCGGCGGAGCCCCGGCCGAGGAGCCGTGGGTGATGATCAGCCAGCTGGCCACCATCTACTATTTCGCGCACTTCCTGATCATCCTGCCGATCATCTCCAAGACGGAGAAGACTCTGCCTCTGCCCGCTTCGATTTCGGCGAGCGTGCTTCACGGTGAGGAACAGGAAGCGGCGCCGCTGCACAGAGGCGGCGCCCATGCGGCGCATGCCGAATAAGGGGTTGGACGGGTAATGGTTCGTTTGATTGGCGCCCTGGTTGGCCTCGGTTTCATACTCGTCCTGGTGATCTCGCTGGTCTCCGGAGCGGCGGGCTTCATCAACGAGCCGCCGACCGAAACGGTCGAGCACAAGTTCCACAAGCACCCGAAGGACGTCTCCTTCTCGTTCGAAGGTTCGTTCGGCAAGTTCGACCGGCAGCAGCTCCAGCGCGGGTTCCAGGTCTATAAGGAGGTCTGCGCGGCCTGCCACGGGATCAACCTGGTCGCGTTCCGCAACCTTGCCGACCTCGGCTACGAGGAGCCGGAGATCAAGGCGATCGCAAACCAATGGGCGATCGAGGTTCCTGACATCCATCCCGACACGGGCGAGCCGTCCACCCGCAAGCCAATCCCGGCGGACCGCTTCCCGGATCCATACCCCAACGAAGTCGCGGCCCGGGCAGCGAACAACAATGCCGCTCCGCCCGACCTGTCGCTGATCACCAAGGCGCGCCATGACGGGCCGGCCTATATCTACTCGCTCCTGACCGGCTACCAGCAGCCACCGGCGAACCTGCCGCCGGAGGCCCGGCCGGGGCCTGGTCTTCACTACAATCCCTATTTCCCGAACCTCAACCTCGCCATGCCGCCGCCGATCGTCGCCGACGGTCAGGTGACCTATGCCGACGGCACCCCAGCCACCCGCCAGCAGATGGCCAAGGACGTCGCCGCGTTCCTGCACTGGACCGCGGAGCCTAACCTGGAGAGCCGCCACCGCACCGGGATCGCGGTTCTGATCTTCCTTCTGATCGCCACCGTGCTCGCCTATCTCGCCTACCAGAACATCTGGCATTCCGGCCGCGACCGGCGGGTCAGGATGACCGGTCCGCTCGATCCCGAGAACCAGGCCAAGAGCGAAGCCGCCAAGCGCGACGAGGGGATTGCGGGCTAGGCAGGCTCTCCAGGGGTAAACCCGCCCGAGATCGTCACCCCGGACTTGATCCGGGGTCCATCTTGCTTGGATGCGCCGGCGAAAGACGAAGAAGGTGGATGCCGGATCAAGTCCGGGATGGCGGCTCGCAAACCTGACTAGCTATGCCGCCGCAGGCCGCCGCCGCATCAGGACGATCGAGGTGAAGGTCAGAACCGGGACGTCGTCCTGGTTCAGCACCCGAACGGAGGTTCTAAACGACCCGATCTCGGGCTTGCTGCGCGACGGCTTCACCTCGAGGATCTCGCTTTCCACTCGAAGCGTGTCGCCCGGATAAACGGGCTTCAGCCAGCGAAGCTCGTCGACTCCAGGCGACCCGAGCCCGGCCTGCTCCGTCTCCAGCACGTTGCGGGCGATCATCGCCATCGCCATGGCGCAGGTATGCCAGCCTGACGCGGCGATTCGCCCGAAATGGGTCTTCGCCGCAGCCTCGTCGGACAGGTGGAACGGCTGCATGTCGTACTTGGAGGCGAACTCGATCACCTCCTCGCGAGTGACTTCGTAGCGACCGAACGAGCTCTTCTGCCCGACCTCAAGATCCTCAAGATAGATCATCGATTCCCCCAAACGTCATCCCGGCGCAGGCCGGGATCCCAGGACGAAAAAGGCGCACACCCGCCACGAGACCCCGGCCTGCGCCGGGGTGATGATTGGTCTCACACATTGAACCGGAACAGCATGATGTCGCCGTCCCTCGTGACGTAGTCCTTGCCCTCGGAGCGCCACTTGCCGGCTTCGCGCGCTCCGGCCTCGCCGCCGTGAGCGACATAATCCTCATAGGCCATGGTCTCCGCCCGGATGAAGCCGCGCTCGAAGTCGGTGTGGATCGCTCCGGCGGCCTGCGGAGCCTTGGAGCCCTTCTCGACCGTCCAGGCCCGGGCCTCCTTCGGCCCGACGGTGAAGAAGGTGATGAGGTCGAGCAGCTCGTAGCCGGTCCGGATGATCTGGGAGAGTCCGGTCTCCTCGAGCCCCAGGTCCTTCAGGAACTCGGCCCGGTCCTCGGGCGCCATCATCGCGATCTCCGCCTCGATGGCTGCAGAGATGACGACGGCCTTGGCGCCCTCCGCCGCGGCCTTCTCGAACACCCGCGCGCTATGCACGTTGCCGGTCGCCGCATCCGCTTCGTCGACGTTGCACACGTAGAGCACCGGCTTTGCGGTCAGAAGCTGAGCCCGCTCGAGCGCCTTCCGCTCCTCTTCGTCCTTGGGCTCGGTAAGCCGAGCGGGCTTGGAGGCTCGAAGAAGCTCCAGCGCCTGGCCCAGCACCGACGCCTGGATCTTGGCTTCCTTGTCCCCCTGCTGCGCCTTCTTGACCAGGTTCGGAACCCGCTTCTCCAGGCTCTCGAGGTCGGCGAGCATCAGCTCCGTCTCGACCGTTTCCGCGTCCGCGATCGGATCGACCCGTCCCTCGACATGGGTCACGTCCCCGCTCTCGAAGCAGCGCAGCACATGAACGATCGCCTCCACCTCCCGGATGTTGCCGAGGAACTGGTTGCCGAGACCCTCGCCGGTCGAGGCCCCGCGCACCAGCCCGGCAATGTCGACGAACTCGAGCTGGGTTTCGATAACGTTCGCCGACTTGCCGATCTTGGCGATCGCCTGGAGCCGCGGGTCCGGCACTGCCACGCGCCCGACGTTCGGCTCGATCGTGCAGAACGGATAATTGGCGGCCTGTGCGGCCGCAGTCTCCGTCAGTGCATTGAACAAGGTCGACTTGCCCACGTTGGGCAGGCCCACGATTCCGCAACGAAAACCCATTCGGTGTTCCTTAGCTCTACTTCGAGTCCTGCAGCCGAAGCGCAACTTCGTTCATGAAGCGCGCGTCGTCGCCTTGCGCCAGCCAATCGGCTTCGGCCGCGATCGCCCCCAGCAGGTCGGCGAGCTCGTCCGTCTCGCTCTTCGCGTAATTGCCGAGCACGTGGCCTGTGACCCGGTCCTTGTGCCCCGGATGGCCGATTCCGATCCGCACCCGCCGAAACTCGTTGCCGATATGCTGGTCGGTCGAGCGAAGGCCGTTATGCCCCGCGGTTCCTCCCCCTCGCTTCACCTTGACCTTGAACGGCGCCAGATCGAGCTCGTCGTGGAACACGGTGACGTCGCCGATGTCTTTCTTGAAGAAGTCCATCGCGGCGCGGATCGACTGCCCGCTCTTGTTCATGAAGGTACCGGGCTTCAGCAGCAATATGCGCTCGCCCCCGATCCGTCCCTGCTGCGCCCAGCCGTGGAAGGCCTTTTTCGGCGGCTCGAAGCCGTGGGTATGGGCGATTGCGTCCACGGCCATAAAGCCGACATTGTGCCGGTGCATCGCATATTGCGCGCCGGGATTGCCGAGGCCGACCCAGATCTGCACCGGCGCGAAATCCCCCCAACCCTCTGCCTCCGCCCCGGTCTGGCCGAGTACTTCGACCGGTTTAGGGGCGAAGAACGCGGCCAGCGACCGGAGCCAAGACAAGGATTATCAGCCCTTGTTGTCGACGACGATGTCGGGCGGCGGGTCCTGAACGTCGTCCTCGTCGGACTGCTCGGTGGCAGGAACCTCGTCGGCGGCGACGTCGGCCGCTTCGGCATCCGCCTCGGCTTCAGCCTCCTCGGTTGCCCGGGTGACGGTCGGCGCAGCGATTGTCGCGATCGTGAAGTCGCGGTCGTCGATCGCGGAGGCCGAACCCTCCGGAAGGCTGACCGCCGAGATGTGGATGGAATCGCCGATCTCCAGCCCGGTAAGGTCGATCACGATGTCGTCCGGGATCCTGGCCGCGTCGCAGACCAGCTCCAGCTCATGGCGGACGGTGTTGAGAACGCCGCCCTTGGTGAGGCCGGGCGACTCCTCGTCGTTGATGAAGCGGACGGGAACGTTCACCTTCACCTGGCTGTGCTCGCCGATGCGAAGGAAGTCGACGTGGAGCGGACGGTCGCTGACGGGGTGGAAGTGCACGTCCTTGGGAAGGGTGCGGGTCGCCTGGCCTCCGACGTCGATCATGACGACCGAGTTCATGAAGTGGCCGGTATTCAGCATCTTCATGAGGGCCTTTTCCTCGACGTGGATGGTGACTGGCTCTTTCTTCTCGCCGTAGATCACGGCGGGTACCCGGCCTTCGCGACGCATTGCACGGGAGGCTCCCTTGCCTGCCCGTTCGCGCGTCTCGGCCGACAGCGTCAGCTGATCGCTCATGTGAATATCCTTTGAAGCTTGATGGTCGATGCTCCGCCGCTCACGCCTCCAGGGATGACCATGAACGGGGAAGCGGCGCCTATAGGGGAGGGCCGCCCCAGAAGCAAGAAGGCGCCCCTACTGGACTCGCCTGACCTTGAGGCCCCGCTTTCGGAGCATCGCCTGAACCGACTCGTCGCCTGCCAGGTGCCCTGCGCCTACCGCCACCAGGATGGTGCCCGGCCGGTCGAGCCGCTCTTTAAGCCACTGCGCCCAGCGCTGGTTGCGCCTCACCAGCAAAATCTCGCGAAGCTCAGGCATCTTCTTGAGCTCGGTATCGAAGGTTCGGGCCATCCCGGCCTCGTCTCCGCTGCTCCAGGTCCTGAGCATGGCCGCGAGCTGCTCGCGAACCTTGGCTGGATCCTCGAGCGCGCTTTCGAGCAGCTCGCGCTGCGCCTTTTCCGAAAGCTGGTCGAAGAAGCCGAACTGCTCCTCCACCGTCTCGAGCCCGCTGATCGGCCGGCCCTTGGCCTTGTAGTCCGCGTTCAACCCCTCTTCGACTCCCAGGCCGGCTTCGAAGCCCAGCGACTGGAACGAGCCCGCCGTCAGGGTAATCGCCGCAACCCAGGTCTCCAGCCGGTCGAGCGCTCCGGCAGGGATCCTGCTCGCAGCCATCGCCCGTGCGAGGGCGGGGCGTTTCGCCTCGGGCACCCGCTCGATCAGCGGCGGAAGGCCGGGCGATGTCCCGAGCTTCATCATCGCCTGGGCCGCTCCGGCCGGATTGTCGCCGATGACGACCTCCGTCACCAGCTCGCCCGACTCGGCGATCGCCCGCTCGAGCGCGGGAGTGCGCCATTGCTGCCCCTTCGGAAGCATGTGGATCGTCCCGAACAGGTAGATCTTGGTGTCGGCGTCCGAGAGCTCCCACAAGGCCGGTCCAGTCTGCGCCGAGACGGCCGGAGCCGACTGAAGCTGGGCGGAGGGCGCGGTGGCGCACCCTGCGAGCGACAGCGACGCGAACAGCCCGAACAGCGCGGCCTTCCAATTCATCTCTTTTCCTTCTCTTCGGGATCGGATCACCACTTCGGTTGGCCTTCCTTGACCCTCGATGAACCATAAGCCAAAGCATCGCCACCCTCTTGTTGCACATGCGAAGGCCAGCTGCTTGGGCTCCCGACCGTTAAGTTTCCAGAAGCTCATCCTCACTCTCCACGATTACTGGAGCGACCAGGGCTGCGTTATCCTTCAGCCCTACGACCTGGAGATGGGGGCCGGCACCTTCCATCCGGCAACTACCCTACGAGCGCTGGGGCCGAACCCCTGGAAGGCCGCCTACGTCCAGCCCTGCCGCCGGCCGACCGACGGCCGCTACGGCGAGAACCCGAACCGGCTGGGTCACTACTACCAGTATCAGGTGATCCTGAAGCCGAGCCCGCCCGACCTCCAGCAGCTCTATCTTGGAAGCCTGGCAGCGATCGGGATCGATTTCACCCGCCACGACATCCGCTTCGTCGAGGACGATTGGGAAAGCCCGACGCTCGGCGCCTGGGGCCTCGGTTGGGAAGTATGGTGCGACGGGATGGAAGTCACCCAGTTCACCTATTTCCAGCAGGTCGGCGGCTTCGACTGCAGGCCGGTCGCGGGCGAGCTCACTTACGGCCTGGAGCGCCTGGCGATGTACATCCAGGGCGTGGACAGCGTGTTCGACCTGGCGTTCAACGATGAAGGCGTCACCTACCGCGACGTCTTCCACCAAAACGAGGTCCAGTTCAGCGCCTATAATTTCGAGGTCGCCGATACCGAGACCCTGTTCGGAGGCTTCCGCAAGGCGGCGGCCGAATGCGAAAACTGCCTCGCCGCAAAGCTCCCGCTTCCCGCCTACGACCAGGCGATCAAGGCAAGCCACATCTTCAACACGCTTCAGGCGAGGGGCGTGATCTCCGTCGCCGAACGCCAAGCCTATATCGGCCGAGTGCGAGACCTGGCGAAAGGCGCCTGCGCCGCCTGGATGGAAAAAAACGGGTGGGCGGCGTGAGGCGGCCGCGCGATCTGCCCCCTCTCCCAGGGGGAGAGGGCCGGGGTGAGGGGTTAGGATCTCCGAGCCTTATCCACCGAGACCGTAACCCCTCACCCAACCCTCTCCCGCTGCGAGAGGGCTTATGAGCGATTTTGTCCTGGAACTCCTTTCCGAGGAAATCCCGGCGCGGATGCAGGCCAAGGCGGAGGCGGACTTGGCGCGGCTGTTCACGGAGCAGCTCGCCGCGTCGGGCCTCAAGGCCGACGCGATCGAGACTTACTCCACGCCCCGCCGCCTGGCGCTGATCGCGCGCAACCTGCCCGCGCAAACCGAAGCGGTGCGGGAGGAGACCAAAGGCCCCCGAGCAAGCGCTCCACCGCAGGCGCTCGAAGGTTTCCTCCGCAAGACGGGCCTCACCCGCGAGCAGTTGACCGAACGCGACGGAGTGCTCTTCGCGCTGGTCGAGAAGCCCGGCCGCACCACTGCTTCCG
>DASYWC010000110.1:0-2173 GCA_035936615.1 Allosphingosinicella sp.
GCGCATGGGCTGCCTGTCATCAGCCATGGCGCGCACGATCTGCACGTGCACCTTCTCGCCGCTTGCCCGAATGCCGCCTATCTCGAGTGGCACGCCTTCGGGCTGGACCGGTTCATGGCCGAACCGCTGACCGTGCGCGATGGGTATGCCTCTGCACCCGAGCGCCCTGGACACGGCATCGCCTTCGATTGGGAGAGGCTCTCAGCGCAGCAGGCTGCCTGAGCGGCGAGGCAGATCCGCAGCTGCCGGCCAGGGAGGCAGCCGCAGGAAACGACCCTGCGGCGGTGATGAAGGCCGTTCCGGTGGAGTGGGACAGGCAGCGGGGCTGGCAGGCCAGCAGAGTTGACCGCCAAACGTCGGCTCCGCCCTCATCTTCCGCCGATCACTCGACGACCGGGTCGAGCCGATTATGTTGAAGAACCCGTGCTGACGACTGCGCTGGTCGCGAGGTCTGACGACGCCGTCGCCGGCGGTCACGCCGGAGCGGGCGGTGTTGGGATCAGTTTGGCAAGCTTCCGAAGGTTCTGGGCGGTGGCGGCGAGGAGGAACTCGTCCTTGGCACCATTCGGTCCGCGGAGGCGCAGGCGGTCGAGCCGCAGGATGCGCTTGAGGTGAGCGAAGAGCATCTCGACCTTCTTCCGCCGCCTTGAGCTCTCGGCATAAGCGTCGGTCGTGGCGATTTCGCGCGCCCTGTCGCGGGCATGCTCGGAGAGATGCCGCGAGATCTTCCTGGTGTCCTGGTTCGGCGTGCATCGGGCTTTCAATGCGCAGGCCGAGCAATCCTGCTTCCTGGCGTAGTAGCGGCGGAAGCCGTCCTTCGTGACCCCAGTTCGGGGCTTGCGCATCTTGCGCCAGTACTTCTTCAGGCGCTTGCCGCCCGGGCAGGTATATTCGTCGGCCTCGGCGTCGAAGCGGAACTCGGCGTTGGAGAAGGTGCCGTCGGGACGCTCGGATTTGTCGATGACCGGGATGTGCGGCTCGATGCCCTGCTCATCGATTAGCCACCCGAGCATCTCGCCCGACCCGTAGGCCTTGTCCGCCGCCAGCCGCTCGGGGGTGAGGCCAAACCGGTCCCGGGTCCGCTCGATCATTGTCCGCGTCGCGCCGAGCTCGGCCTGGCGGATGGACCGCGTGGCCTCCACATCCAGGATCACCGCGTTCTCGGTATCGATCAGGTAGTTGTCGGAATAGGCGAAGAAGGCCGGGCCCTTCAGCGCGCCGGTCCACTGCGACGCCGGATCGGCATAGGCCACGAACTTCGGCGCGACGTCGCTCGCGGCTCCGAAGGCCGCGTCGTCGAGGACGTCGAGATACTCGAGCACCGCCCGCGGCGCGATCTCCGTGTCGATCAGGGCGGGGTCCCAACGCTCCTTCGGCGCGGAATACTGCTTGTTGGCGTCCGCCCGGATCAGGCTGGCGTCGCTGGCGAAGGTCGTGCCGCCGACCAAGCCCTCGGTGATGCAGCGCGCCACCACGCTTTCGAACAGGTGCCGGAAGAGATCGCTCTGCCGGAAGCGCCCGTGCCGGTTCTTGGAGAATGTGGAATGGTCGGGAACGCGGTCGGTCAGGTCCAGCCTGCAAAACCAGCGATACGCCAGGTTCAGGTGAACCTCCTCGCAGAGCCGCCGCTCCGAGCGGATGCCGAAGCAGTAGCCGACGATCAGCATCCGGATCATCAGCTCGGGATCGACCGAAGGCCGCCCCGTCGAACTGTAGAACGGCGCCACATGTCGGCGCATATCGCCGAGGTCGACAAAGCGGTCGATGGACCGCAGCAGGTGGTCCGGCGGAACATGATCCTCCAGCGAAAACTCATAGAACAGCGATCCCTGCGCAACCTGCCTCGGACCCATCATCACCGCCGCCCTCCCAGCCCGTCGGGAGAACTGAATCAGTACGCAACCTGCTGCTCAAGGAGTGTTTTTCAACACAATCGGCCCGATCCGGCTCTCTGGCTGAACGAGTGGCTTCTGTGGGATGTAGCCTATCGGCTGGCAATCGGAGTTCTCGGCGGCACAGCCATGGGATGGGCACTGGGCCAGCTCCTCTTCGGCCGCCGAGGAGGTCTCGCCGACCGCGCGCCGGGGATCATCGCCCTGGCGAGCGTCCTTCTGACCTACGGCGCCGTGGAGCTGATCGAGGGCTACGGGTTCATCGCGGCCTTCGTTGCGGG
>DASYWC010000111.1:0-4271 GCA_035936615.1 Allosphingosinicella sp.
GGCCAGCACGTCGTGAGCCGTCTCCTCCGCCGCCTCCCAAAGCCCGTCATGCGCCGGAAGCTCCCCGTAGCCTGAACCCAGCGCCTTCAGCCGCCGGTCGAGGAGCGCGAAGTGCATCGCCTCGTCTGCTCCAACCGAGAACCAGTCATCGACGAAGCTCCGCTCAAAAGCGGCTCCGAACCGGCCCGCCATGTCGAAGGCGAGGTCGATCGCTCCGAACTCTATGTGAGCGAGGGCATGGAGCATCGCCACGCGCGCCCGCTCCGATCCCGCCTTGCCGCGCTTGGGCATCCGGTTCGCCGGCAGCAGCTCCGGCCTTTGAGGCCGCGCCGGCCGATCCGGCATCGCCGCGTCGAAGCGATGCTCCAGCTTTCCCGCCCGCCAGGCACGCGCAGCCGCCCGCGCGACGCGGATCTTCTCTCTCGGCTCAGGGGACAGAAGGACTGCTCGGGCGGCCTGGGCGGCGGTCGTGAATTGCGGCATGCCCATCTACAGGCCTAGACGGGATGCTCAACCAAGGGGTCCCCATGTCCGACGAAATCCTTGTCTCCACCAGCGGCGCAGTCACCGAGCTCCGCCTCCACCGGCCGGACAAGAAGAACGCGATCACCGCCGCCATGTACTCGGCGCTGGCCGATGCCCTCGATGCAGCGGCGGCGGACGATAAGGTGCGGGCCGTCACCATCCTCGCCAATGGCGACACCTTCACCGCCGGCAACGATCTGAACGACTTCCTGGCGGCGCCGCCGCTCGACATGGACCAGCCGGTGTTCCGCTTCCTCACCGCCATCTCGACCTTTCCCAAGGTGCTGATCGCCGGCGTGGCCGGAGCCGCGGTCGGGGTCGGAACCACCCTCCTTCTCCACTGCGACCTGGTCGTCGCCGGGGCGCAAGCGCGTTTCGCCCTGCCCTTCGTCGACCTCGCACTCGTCCCCGAAGCGGCAAGCTCGCTGCTGCTGCCGCGCCTGATCGGACCGCAGAGGGCCGCCAAGCACCTGATCCTGGGCGATCCGATCGATTCCGCGACCGCGCTGAGCTACGGCCTCGTCACCGAGATCGCGCCCGAAGAGGCACTCGAAGCGCGGGTGCTGGAAATCGCTCAGCGGATCGCGGCCAAGCCTCCCGAGGCGGTCCGGCTCACGAAGGCGCTCCTCAAGGCGGAGGACGAACCGGTAGAGGCCCGGATAGCCCGCGAGGCGGACGCTTTCGCGAGCCGCCTCACCTCCGCCGAGGCGCGGGAAGCGTTCCAGGCCTTTTTCGAAAAGCGCCCGCCGAACGTCTAAAGGCTAGGGAAGCTCCCGGGCGGCGGCGAGCACTTCCTCGACGTGCCCCGGCACCTTCACCTTGCGCCACACCCGCTTCACCACCCCGTCTCGGTCGACGAGGAAGGTGGCGCGGTCGATCCCCATATATTTGCGGCCGTACATGCTCTTTTGAACCCAGGTGCCGAACGCCTCGCACGCCGATCCGTCGACATCGCTGGCGAGCGGTATCTTCAGGTCGTATTTGTCGATGAACTTGCGGTGCTTGGCCGGGCTGTCCTTCGACACTCCAAGGATCCACGTCCCGGCGTTCTCGAACTCGCCTGCAAGGGCGGTGAACGCCTTGGCCTGCGCGGTGCAGCCGGACGTGTCGTCCTTGGGGTAGAAGTAGATGACCAGCTTCTGGCCGCTGAAGTCGGTGGGGCTCACCGGCTCGCTCTCAAGCCCCTCGAGCTTCACGTCAGGAACCCGGTCGCCTTCGTTCAGCATGGTCTACTCCGTCGCCTGGGCCGCGATCGCGTGCCAGAATGCACTGATCCTGTGCCGCGCATCCTCATGCGCCGCAAGCAGTTCGTCCCAGCTTTCAAGCCCGCAAGCCTTCGCCACGAGCGGCTGGGAGGCGGGCGGAGGTTCCGCCGAGCTGGGGGAGACCAGCCGAAAGGTCACCAGCATGCGAGTCAGAAGCCGGTGAGCGCCCACCAGTTCGGCCGGCGCGTGCCCTTGCGCCACCAGATCGGCGACCGCCTCATCGAGCTTCGGCTTCAGAGCGACACCGTGGGAGAGCTGGAGCACATGGACCCCGAACTCCAGATCCACCAGGCCTCCGTCGCCCAGCTTGATGTCGAACGGCCCATTGGGCGGCTTGTGAGCGGCCATGTCGCGGCGCATCGCCGCCGCGTCCGCCACCAGCCTCTCCCGGTCGCGGTCCTGGCGCAGCGTCGAGTCGATCACTTGCTGCAGCTCCGCACGAGCCGAGGCGGATCCGAAGACCGGCCGAGCGCGGGTCAGGGCCATATGCTCCCAGGTCCAGGCCCTGTTTCGCTGGTAGTCGGCGAAGCTGTCGAGCGAGACCGCAAGCAGCCCGTCCTTCCCCGATGGGCGGAGGCGGACATCCACCTCGTAGAGCGGCCCTGCCGCCGTCTGGACGCTCAACGCCGCGGTCACCCGCTGGGCGAGCCGATTGTAATATTGCGTAGCTCCAAGCGGCTTTGGCCCGTCCGATTGCGCTTCGTACGTGCCGGTGAACACGTAGACGAGGTCCAGGTCCGAGGCGTATGTCAGCGCCTCGCCCCCGAGCCTTCCAAGGCCGAGGATTGCAAGCTCGGAGCCCGGTACCCGCCCGTGCTGAGCCTCGAACTCGGCGATCGTCGCTCCAGCAAGCACCTGGATCGCCGCTTCCGCCACCCGGGCATAGCCTGCCGCCACCTCCAGAGGATCGCTTCGCGCGGTGATCAGCTGCACGCCAAGCGCAAACCGCCTCTCGTTGACCCGCCTCCGGACCCTGTCGAGGAGCGCCTGATAGTCCTCGATTGCAGCCTCCGAGCGGCCAAGCTCCGCCGCGAGGTCGTCCACGGCAAGCGCGGGCGCGAAGGCGGTGGAGTCGATCAGCCCGTCGAGCAGCTGAGGCCTCCTTCCAAGCTGCTCCGCAAGCGCCGGCGCATGGCTGAGGATCGTCGCCAGGATTTGCGTGAGGCCCGGCCGGGCCTGAAGCAGCCGGTAGAAATTCACTCCGCTCGGAAGCCGGGTGACCACGTCGTCGAACCGGTTCATCGCCCGCATGCTGTCCGGCGAGGCCCCGAAGCTGTCGATCAGCGCCGGGAGCATGGCTTCGAACGCCTCGACCGCGGCGGGGGTCCTGAGCGACCGCGCCTTGCCGCTGCGCCAGCTTTCGATTCGCAGACGCGCCGCAACGGGGTCCTCGAAACCCGCCTCCGCCAGGCGAGTCTCCAGCCTTTCCGGAGCGTGCGGCAGCCCTTCCCTGGATTCGTCCGAGAGGCTCCCGTAGATCGACTCCACCGCCCGCACATGGGGCTGGAGGAGCGCGATCAGCGCCTCGCCCCCTTCCAGGCCGTGAAGCTTCGCTACATTGTCCAGCGCCGCCGCATCCGAGGGCAGTTCGTGCGTCTGGCGGTCGTCCACCATCTGCAGGCGATGCTCGATCGTACGATGGAGCCTGTAGGCATCCGCGAGACAAGCAGCAGCTTCCCCAGGTATTCGCCCCGCTTCAGCCAGCGCCCTCAAGGAGTCGAGCGTTGCCGGGGCTCTGAGCGAGGGATCCCGCCCGCCGTGGATCAATTGGTGGATTTGGGCGTAGAATTCGATCTCGCGAATTCCGCCGCGGCCGCGCTTTAGGTCGAAGCCCGGCCCGAAGCTTTGACCCTTCGCGTAATGGTCGCGGATGCGGCGGGTGATCGACTGCAATTCCTCCAGTGCTCCGAAGTCCAGAGAGCGGCGCCAGAGGAAGGGATGGATCGAGTCCAGGAAGTACTGCCCGAGCCTGCGGTCGCCCGCCACCACGCGGGCCCGGATGAAGGCGGCGCGTTCCCAGGGAAGTGCCGTGGATTCGTAGTAGGAAATCGCGGCGTTCACCGGCAAGGCGATCGGAGTGGCTTCCGGCGATGGCCGAAGCCGAAGGTCCACCCTGAAGACGTAGCCGTCGGCGTCTCTCTTCTGCAGGGTCTCGATCAGACGCTGCCCTATCCGCACCGCCGCTTGCCCCGGATCCTCCCGCGGCTTCAGCGGCAGGGTTTCCGGATCGAACAGGAACAGCAGATCGACGTCCGACGAATAATTGAGCTCACGGCTCCCGTGCTTGCCTAGCGCGAGGACGACGAACCCCGCGGGCTGGGGGTCCGGGGTCCGCGCGGCAAAGGCGTCGGCAAGCGCCCGTTGGAGGACTCTGTCCGCGAGGGCGGAGAGCTCCCCTACCACCGCCTCGAGCGGGAGCGCTCCGGCCAGGTCTCCCACACCCAAGGCCAGCGCGAGTGCGCTTCGCTCCCGCCGCAGGGC
>DASYWC010000112.1:0-7485 GCA_035936615.1 Allosphingosinicella sp.
GGAGAGGCCGTTCGTAGGGGTCCACGCGCGGTCGTCAGGGGGGTGGTATGTTTAGGAGCGGGGGGTGCTTGGGACCAGGAAAACCGGCGAAGACCGCCCCTCCTGAACCTACCGCCCCCTGACGACCAAGCCTTCGCACGCCAGGATGAACAGGAGGAACAAGCGCAGACGTCCCGCACCACCACATGCGGTCAAAAATAGGCGATCAGGCGCCCGCACGTGATGACCCCCGTCCAGAGCACGAGCGAGAGCACGGCCGCGAGGCGGGCCGCTGCCGGCGCGGGCACCTCGCGCTCCCACCGGCCCACCGAGCCGAACGTGGCCAGGTGAAACACCGCCGCGTTCGTCGCCGCCGCAGCGATCAGCACCAGCTTCAGCCGGAACACCGGGCTGGAGGCCAGCTCCGTCGCGCTCGCGATGAACAGCAGGAGCCCGCTCGGCACCACCACCACCGCGCCGCCGCGCGACCATCGGAGCAGGTGCCGCGCCAGCGCCGACACCGGCAGCGAGCGGGACATGCCCAGCAGGCGCAGGTCGAACATGAAGGCCGCCCCCACCACGACGACGAAGCCGAGGATGTGGACGGCCTCAATGATCGGGTAGCCCCACGTGGAGCCCCGCACCGCCTCGGCCAGCGCACTGTCCTCCAGCCAAAGCAGCCAGGAGGCGGCCTCCGCCTCCATCACCGGAGCTGCGTCGTGTCGCCGCCGATGCTGATCCACTCCGCACGCATCTCGCGCTCGCCTTCCTTGTGCGGATAGGCCAGCACCTCGGCGGCGTTCCCGGCCTCCAGCATATCCTCGGCCAGGCCGCGCTGCTGCATGCGCGAGGGGGGCGCCAGGACGATGGTCCATGCCGAGTCCGGCTCGACCTCCAGCTCGATCATGCCGTGCGGGTTTTCATAGCTGGAGGCCAGGATGATCCCGGTCAGTTCCGTGGGGGCTTCCTGGTCATAGTTCGACCATCCGTGATGCAGCACGCCGGCGGCGAGAACGAGGAGCGCCAGCAGGAGCGGTGCGAGGGCCCAACAGGTGTTTTTTGTCTTACGCATAGGAGTCACCCCATTTTGCCTTGTAGATGCGATTCTGCCTTTCTCGTCGAGTACGAAGGGGTCGCTTGACCAGGATCGAGGTGGCCCCGTCGTTTCGGTCCTCCTCGGATGGGTCCTCGCGCTGTTTGCGCTCATTGGCGGCTTGTTGCATGAGCGTCGTCCTGGCTCGATGGTACTTGACACGTGGGAGACAGTCAAGGGGCGCGCTTCGAGGGGCGCGCGCTTCTCAAGGGGACGGATCGCCTGGCGCGGCCGGTGTGGTCTCTCTGGATCGGTGTATCGAGGTGGCTTCCTGATAACGCCCTTTATCGCGGACCCAGTCGTGCAGCGTAGGCTGCCGCATGCGGCAGCCCGAGGAGGAGCGGCGGGCCAGGAAAAGCGCCTCCTTCTGTGCCGGCAGAGGCGATCTTCCCCCCACACTACAGGCGATGCGTCGGTCTGAGCGCGGGACGTCTCACCGCTTGATTCGGAGCGTTCCTGCGCGTTTTGCGCCGACCGCCTCGGCAGGCGCCGCGCCCCCTAGTTGGGTAAGGCTTGGAATACGTGCAAAAACCTGCCCCTTCGGATAGGCCTAGCCCATGGGTACCACGCAGTACAGGCCGAAACTTCGATAACTTCGACGAAAACCCCCTTCCACGGCTTTTTCCGTAAGGATGCTGATCAGGTTATCCATGATTTTCATCGAAGGATGCTCCAGCGAAAACCCTCGTTTTCGTCGAATCGGCCGCGCCAAGGCCGGATCGATGCCCCGAAACGAGACCGCTCCGCGGGATTTTGCCCAATGTGGCAGGGAATTACATGTATCCCGAGCCTATCCCGTATTCCATGAGGTAGAAGGGCAGGGTGAAGAGAAAGGCAAGCGCGTGCGGGTACCTACTCGTTGCAACGCGTCACCGTTCGGAGGGTGCATTTCCCTATCGCGCAGACGGTGTGCTGGGGCCCTCCAAGAACCGCAGCAGCGGCTCGATGAAGCGACCATAGACCTCCAAGTGCGGGAGATGGCCCACCCCGTCCAGTTCGACCAACTCCGCCTCGGGGATGGCCGCGGCCGTCCGCTCGCCCAATTCGTCGTAGCGCCCCAGCCTCTGGCGAACCTCCTCGCTGACGAGGCCCTTCCCCAGTGCTGTGCGGTCGCGGGTCCCGATGATGAGAAGCGTGGGGACGGCCACGTCCCCAAACTCGTAGACGACGGGCTGCGTGAAGATCATGTCGTAAGTGAGCGCCTGTACCCACGCCATCCGCGGCCAGTCCGGGCTGAGCGTCATCCCGGCCAGGAGCTCGACGGGCCGCTCGTAAGCGGGCCGCCACGCGCCGTCGTAGTAGCTCTCGAGCTGGTAGGTTCGAATCGACGCATAGTCCTTCTGGAGCTCCTGCTCGTACCAGTCCCACACGCTCAGGTAGGGCACGACGCGCTTCCAGTCCTCCAGCCCGATGGGATTGACGAGGACTAGGCGCTCGGTCCGGTCCGGGACCATCAAGGCGAACCGCGTGGCCACCATCCCGCCCATCGAGTGCCCGAGGACGGCCGCCCGCTCGAGGCCGAGGTGGTCGAGTAGGGCCGCCGTGTTGGCGGCGAACTGGTGGAAGCTGAAGGGGTAGCCGATGGGCTTCGTGGACTTCCCAAACCCGATCTGGTCGGGGATGACGACGCGGTAGCCCGCACTGGCGAGGTCAGCGGCCGTCCGGCCCCAGTAGTCCCCGTTGAAGTTCTTGCCGTGGAGCAGGAGGACGGTGTGGCCGTTGGGGTCGGCCGGGCGCACGTCCATGTAGGCCATGCGGAGCGGCCCCACCCCCGTCGGCCGCTCCGGCGCCTCGGCTCCCCGGTCGCTCCCGAGGTCGAAGACCGCACCGGGTAGGGATAGCAGACGCCTTCGAGGTTGATCCCGAGCGGCTCGAAGGCGGTGGTGTCGGGCGAAGGAATTTCCGGCGCCTCCTGCGCTATGGCTCCGCTCGCACAGCCCAGCACGACGGTGAGGGTGAGGATGCGAGCGCACGTGTCAATCATGTCAATCATGGGAGGGGCTGTCGAGAGAAGGGGAAGGGCAGGGGCTAAGCATAGAAGCGACGCAGGTGGACCAGGAGCAGGAGGAGCTCTACGACATGCTCATCGGCCGGCAGGGGGAGCGGAGGCTTACCAGGCCCAGGACCAGCGCGCCCGCAGTTCATCCCCAGCCACCCGGGGAGAGGATTCGCCTTCGTCGCGCAGCGCTTAAGCCTCAGCTCGTCCATACGCTGCACGCTCGTCTTCCGCTTGAAGTTCGAGGTTGATCGCCACGGCGGCCGAGGCCCCCTCTCCCGCCGCTACGATCGCGAACTGCACATCCCCGTCGGCGTCACCAGCCAGGTACAGACCCGGCACCCCTGTCTTTTGCTTCTCCTGCGTGCGGATCTCCCCCTTGTCATCGAGCTCACAGCCCAGCGCCAGAGGGAGGGCGGAGTGCTGAGCCCGCCGCGTGCTGAAAAAGAACGCATCGCAGCCCAGCGGCGCACCACGCTCGAAAACAACGCGCTGAAGCAGGTCCTCTCGCTCCGACCCCTCCAGGCGCACCACCGGCTCCTGGCGCAGCCCAATGCCACTCCGCTCGAGCCGCAGGCGGTCCTCTCGGCTCAGCCGGCTGCCGGCTGTGCAGAGCGTCACGCGCTCGGACCACGTTCGCAGCGAGAGCGCCAGCGCGAGAGCGCTGCCCCCGCGCCCGTAGGCGACGAGAGATCCCCCCCGGTGTTCCCAGCCATCGCAGTAGGGGCAGTGGTACACCCCCCGGCCGTAGTACCGGCGGAGGCCCTCGAGCGACGGAAGCTCGTCCTGCAGCCCGGTAGCCAACAGGAGCTTGCGCGAGGTGAAGCGTTGCCCATCGCCGAGGGTGACTTCGAAGGCGGTCGGGTAGCCGTGCGGTGCCTCATCGGAGAGGCAACGTGCCGAGACGACTTCTGCGTCTAAGATCCGGGCATCGTAGGCGGCCAGCTCGCCTCGTCCCAGGCGCAAGAGCTCAAGCGGTTCGATGCCGTCGCGGCTCAAGAAGCCGTGCAGCTTGGAAGCGGCGGCATTGCGCGGTTTACCCTCATCGCAGAGCAGGACGCTACGACAGCAGCGGCCGAGGATCAGCGCGGCGTTCAGCCCGGCCGGTCCTGCTCCGACCACGACCACATCATAGTTCACCCTAAGGGGGCGATTCATGGTTGTCCTCTGCTTTAGCGCTGCAATATAAGCAGGATCACGTAAAAGCTTCCTGCTAAGGCCTTTTATCGCGAAGCAAGTCGCGTAGGGTAGGCTGGCGCGGGCCCGAAGCAGGCAGCCCTAATTAGGGCAATGAGGTACCGAATGCGGGGCGTCGGTCGTCGCCGGGCGGTATTCTCAGGAGGAGCGGGGGGCGCTTCGGGCCAGGAAAAGCGCCTCCTTCTGCGCCGGCAGAGGCGGTTTTTCCCCAGGCTACAGGCGAGGCGTCGGTCTGAGCGGGGGAAGTCTCACCGCTGATTCGGAGGTTTCCTGCGCGTTTTGCGCCGAGCGGCTCGGCAGGCGCCGCGTCCCCTGATTCCCCTTTCGGAGGTTTGCTGCGCGTTTTCGACGCGTAGACAGTGCAAAATCGTCTGAATCAGAGCTAAATAAGGCGCTGCTTTCACGGACGCGGCCGTGTGAAGCGGCCGCATGCGGGGCCGGATGCCGGACCGATCGCACGCGTTTTCGCGAAGCATGTCGCGCAGGAGAGGCTGGAGAGGCCGCTCGAAGGGGTCCCGCGCGGTCGTCATCAGGGGCGGTCTTCGCCGGTTCTACCGCCTCGTTCTGCGCCGGGCGAAGTGATTTTCCTGTTTTCCCGCCTACTTCTGCGTCGGAAGGGGCGGTTTTGGCGGTTTCCCCGCCCGGCCCTCCAGCCTCCTGTACCTATACGCAGCGAAATCGCGCAGGACTGGCTGCTTTGGCCGGTTTTACCGTCTCTTCTACGCCGGCAGAGGCGGTCTTCGCCGGTTTTCCTGGCTCAAAGCCCCCCGCGCTCCTAAAGATACCGCCTAAGGCGACCGCGCGTGGTCCCCCTCCGAGCGGCCTCTCCAGCCTCTTCTGCGCGACTTGGAGCCGGTAGGACCCGGTAAGGCTAGGTAAGACCCGGCAAGACCAGGTAAGACCCGGTAGGACGCCCAGAAGCACATCCCGCCCCTCCTGATGTTAGCGGCGGTTATAAATTTCCGGTTTATGGCGGACGAAAATGTCCGGCCCGGCTCTCCAGCCACGGTCGGACGCTACCGCTCCAGAGACCGAGCGTAGGTCCGGCCAATCTTTCAAATTGGGCGTTTCCTCCACAGGTCGGAGACGCCCGTGATTGGACTTGAGACTCGCATGTTGCTCAGACACTATCTCGCTCAAGGCGTGCCCAAAGCAGACATCGCACGCCGCCTCTCGATCAGTGACCGTACCATCCGGCGCTGGATTGCAGCCGGGGACCTCGACCGTGACCTCGACGAGCCACCCCGCTACGCACCGAGGCCCACCACGAAGAAGAAGCTCGGCCCCTATAAAGCGCTCATCCTCCCTCGCCTGGAGGCCCTACCCCGAGCTCTCCGCCGTTCGCCTGCTCGAGGAGATCCGCCTGGACGGCTATACAGGCGGCTACTCCCAGCTTCGTGATTACGTCCGTGAGGTCCGGCCACGCCCAGCGCCTTCACCCGTGGTGCGCTTCGAGACGCCGGCCGGGCACCAGGCGCAGGTGGACTTCGCCGAGTTCGACTTCCCCTGGGGCAAACGCTACGCTCTACTCGTCGTGCTCGGCTACTCGCGCCTGCTCTGGCTCGGCTTCTACCCGCGGCAGGATATGCGCACGCTCTTCGTCGGTCTGGAGGAGGCCTTCCGCTACTTCGGGGGCATCACGCGGGAGCTGCTCTTCGATCAGATGAAGGCCGTCATCACCGCCGACCTCCGCCTGCTCGGTGGGCAGTTGGTCATTAACGAGGAGTTCCTCCGCTTCGCTGCCCACTGGGGCTTCCGGCCGCGGGCCTGCCGTGCCTACCGGGCGCAGACCAAGGGCAAGGTGGAGCGGCCCATCCGCTACGTACGCGAGAACCTCGTCTACGGCCGGGATTTCATCGGCGACGACCACCTCGATGAGGAGCGTTTGCGCTGGCTGGAGCGGGCCAACGGCCGCACGCATGCGACCACGAAGGAGGTGCCCCGGCTCCGCTTCGAGCGCGACGAGAAGCACTTGCTGCTGCCTCTTGCCGAGCAGTCCTACCGCTCGCTCGTGCTACCGCCTATACCGGAAGCACTCGTGCGGGAAGAGGTGCTCCGGCGCGTGGCGATTCCCAAGATAGCCGTCGAGAAGCGTCCGCTCTCGGTCTATGCGGCCGTAGCCAAGGCCGTGGCCGGAGGTGGTCTATGAAGACCGTGAAGGCTCCAACGCTCACGAGCCATCCCTCGCGGCGAGATCGCCTGCGCAGCATGCTGGCGGACCTGAAGATGCCCGGCGCCCTGGAGGCGCTCGACCCCATCCTGCAGGGCGTCGACGGCGGCGCGCTCACGGCCGCTGAAGCTCTGGAAGAGCTGCTGGGGGCACAGATCGCGCTGCGGAATAACCGCCGCCTGGAGGCCGCCATGCGCCCCAGGGTCGGCTGCCGGCGGTCAAGACACTGGGTGAGTTCGACTTCACCTTCCAAGCATCGATCAAGCGGGAGCAGACCTCGAGAGCCTGCACGAGCTGGGCTTCGTCGAGCGGAGGGAGAATGTGATTCTGCTGGGCCCACCCGGCGTGGGCTTTGGCGCACCTGGCCATCAGCCTGGCCATTGCGGCGGCCCAGAGCGGACGCCGTGTCTACTACGGCACGCTCTCGGACCTGATCACCAGCCTGGAGGAGGCCCAAGCGGCCTCGCGCTTACAGCAGCGTTTGAAGGTGCTCACGCATCCGTCGCTCTTGGTGGTCGATGAGATCGGGTATCTGCCGATCTCGCGCACGGGGGCGATGCTCTTCTTCCAGCTCATGACGCGCCGCTATGAGCGGGCCTCGACGGTACTGACCTCGAACAAGGGGTTCGAGGAGTGGGGCCTGATCTTCGGCGATGAGGTGATGGCCGCCGCGCTGATCGACCGTTTGCTGCACCACTGTCACGTCGTCTCGATCCGCGGCAACAGCTACCGTTTGCGTCATCAGCGTGAGCTCTGGCGCACGCACGAGGCAGAGCAGACCACACCCTCATCGCCACATCATAGATCCTCGACTGTAGACCCGACGCCGACCGCCTGAGGCTCGTCACCTCCTGCCGGCCCGGACATTTTCAGTCGCCAAAAAGCGGACATTTTCAATCGCCATTGACACCTGAACATACCGCCCGATGACGACCGCACGTGGGCCCCTTCGAGCGGCCTTACCGTCTATCTCCTGCGCGAGTTGGACGTGCTTGGACATGGTTGGAAGCCATTGGAAACGGTTGGACGCCCAGCGGAGCGCCTCACCCG
>DASYWC010000113.1:0-17805 GCA_035936615.1 Allosphingosinicella sp.
TGTGCGGGGAGGGCGGTCGCGGCGGCTTCGGCCGGTCTTGCTTCCCGGCAACCTGGTGCAGGCGGAGTATCGGGCTCGCACCGGCGAGCAGCTGGCGCAGTTGAGCGTGGAGCTGAGCCACAGCCGCGCGCCCCTGCTGGCGGAGGCGCTTCCGGCGGCGGCGATCGACTGGAGCTGCGCTCTGACCGCGACCGCTCTTCCCGAAGGCCAGCCATATCCGCACCTGTACGAAGCTCTGGACGGTCTGCTCTCGGCGGTGGAGGCGGCGCCCAGCGCCAAGGGGTGGGCGACGGCCTTGGTCCGCTACGAGCTTCTGATCCTGAACGAGCTTGGCTTCGGCCTGGATCTCTCGGAGTGCGCGGCGACCGGCGCCCGTAGCGACCTCGCGTTCGTCAGCCCCAAGAGTGGGCGTTCCGTCAGCGCGGCCGCCGCCGGCGACTATGCCGACCGGCTGTTCCCGTTGCCGCCATTTCTGCTCGGGGCCACTGGTTCAGGACGCGCGGCGGAATGGAAGGACATACTGGACGGGCTTCGGATCACCGGCCATTTCCTTGCCCGCGACCTTCTGATCGAGCGGCAGTCGGAGGTCCTGACTGCGCGCGAAAGGCTCGTGGAGCGGCTCAGGCGGGTCACGCGTTGATTGGGAAGAACGAGGCAGAGATCAGACGGTGAAGGCTCTTTTCCCCCACAGCGCGACGACCGGCGAGATCACCGTGCGGGTATCGGTGACCTTCCTTGCCGAGCAATCGGAACCGTCGAAAGGGCGCTGGTTCTGGGCCTATCACGTGCGCGTAGAGAATGCAGGCAAGCGCCCGGTCCAGCTCATCAGCCGCGAGTGGACGATCGGCGACGGCGGGGGCGGCCGGCACGAAGTGCAGGGCGAGGGCGTCGTCGGCGAGCAACCGCTGATCGAGCCGGGAGGCTCTTTCGACTATGTCTCCGGCTGCCCGCTCAACACCTCCACCGGCTGGATGGAGGGGCGGTACCATATGGTGTCGGCGGACGGGCGCCCGTTCGCGGTGGAGATTCCCCGCTTTCCCCTCACTGCTCCGGCTGTGACTAGCTGAGCCGGGCGACGGCTTGAAGAAGGTGGACCCCGGACCAAGTCCGGGGTGACGAGCCGGGTCACGCGTCGATGGCTTCTTCGTCGACGTCGTGGGCGTGGCTCTGGATGAAGGCGAAGCGGTGCTCGGGGTTCTTGCCCATCAGCCGCTCGACCAGTTCCTTGATCGACTGCCGCTGCTCATATTCCTTGGGCAGGGTGATCCGGATCAGCGACCTCGTCTTTGGATCCATCGTGGTTTCGCGAAGCTGGTTGGGGTTCATCTCGCCGAGCCCCTTGAAGCGGCCGACCTCGACCTTCTTGCCCTTGAACAGGGTCGCCTCCAGCTCCGCCCGGTGGGCTTCGTCCTTGGCGTAGGCAACCGTGCTTCCGGCCGAGAGCCGGTAGAGCGGCGGCTGGGCGAGATAGAGGCAGCCCTGCCGGACCAGCTCGGGCATTTCCTGGAAGAAGAAGGTCATGAGCAGGGTGGCGATATGGGCCCCGTCCACGTCCGCGTCGGTCATGATGACGATCCGGTCGTAGCGAAGGGTGGCCGGATCGCATCGGTCGCGGGTTCCGCAGCCCAAAGCTTGGATGAGGTCGGCGATCTCCTGATTCGCTCCGATCTTGGCGCTGTTCGCCGAAGCGACGTTCAGGATCTTGCCGCGGATGGGGAGGATGGCCTGGGTCTTCCTGTCGCGGGCCTGCTTGGCGGAGCCGCCGGCGCTGTCGCCTTCGACGATGAACAGCTCCGTGCCCGCAGGGTCGTCGTTAGCGCAGTCGGTGAGCTTGCCGGGAAGGCGCAGCTTGCGCCCGCTGGTGGCCGTCTTGCGCTTGATCTCGCGCTCCGCCTTGCGCTTCAGCCGCTCGTCCATCCGGTCGAGCACGAAGCCCAGAAGCGCCCGCCCGCGGTCCATGTGATCGGCCAGGAAATGGTCGAAATGGTCGCGGATCGCGGTTTCCACCAGGCGAGCCGCATCGGGGCTGGTCAGCCGGTCCTTGGTCTGGCTCTGGAACTGGGGGTCGCGGATGAAGACCGAAAGCATGATCTCGGCGCCCGAAACGATGTCGTCCGCCTGGATGTCCTTGGCCTTCTTCTGCCCGACCAGCTCCCCGAAGGCCTTGATCCCGCGGGCCAGAGCGGCGCGGATGCCCTGCTCATGGGTCCCGCCGTCGGGGGTCGGGATGGTGTTGCAGTAATAGGAGGAGCCGCCCTCGCTCCAAAGCGGCCAGGCGACCGCCCATTCCACCGATCCCTGCCCGTCGGGGAAGTCCTGCCGCCCCTTGAAGAAGTCGGCAGTGGCGCATTCGCGGCTTCCGATCTGTTCCTTCAAGTGATCGGAGAGCCCGCCCGGGAACTGGAACACCGCTTCGGCCGGAGTTTCATCCGTGATGAGGGAGGGGTCGCACTTCCACCTGATCTGGACGCCCGCGAACAGATAGGCCTTGGAGCGGGCGAGGCGGTAGAGGCGCGCCGGCTTGAACCTTGCTTCGTCGCCGAAGATGGTAGGATCGGGAGTGAAGGCGATGGTGGTGCCGCGCCGGTTCTGTGTGGCCCCCAGCTCCTCGAGCGCTGAGCACGGGACTCCTCGGGCGAAGGTCTGCCGGTAGAGCTGCTTGTTGCGCGCCACTTCGACGACGGTCTCGGTGGAAAGGGCATTGACGACGCTGACTCCGACGCCGTGCAGGCCGCCGGAGGTCGCATAGGCCTTGTGCGAGAACTTGCCGCCCGAGTGGAGCGTCGTCAGGATCACCTCGAGCGCGGATTTGCCCGGATATTTGGGGTGCTCGTCGACCGGTATGCCCCGGCCGTTGTCGGAGACGGTGAGCCGGTTGCCGGGCTCCAGAACGATCTCGATGCGGTTGGCGAAGCCCGCGACGGCCTCGTCCATGCTGTTGTCCAGCACTTCGGCGGCAAGATGGTGGAGCGCCCGCTCGTCGATACCGCCGATATACATTCCCGGCCGCCGCCGAACCGGCTCCAGCCCCTCCAGAACCTCGATCGACGAGGCGTCGTAATCGTTGGAGGAGGGGACGCTGGACGAGAACAGATCGGACATGGACCAGCTATAGGGGGTGGTCCGTCCCCCTGCCAAGCTCGCGGCCGCCGTTAATCCACAGCAATATTTCGGCCTCGCCGGACCCGGGCCGGGCGCAGCCGCTCAGCGCGGCATCAGGATCGTGTCGATCGTGTGGACCACCCCGTTCGAATGGGCCTGGTCGCTTGGGGTCACCCGCGCCTGAGCGCCCTTCGCGTCGGCCAGCATGATCGCTCCGTCGCTCTGGGTGGCGGTGAGCGTGCCTCCGCCCATGGTCGCGATCTGGGCCTTGCCGCCGCCCTTTTCGATCGCTCGGGTGAGATCCTGGGCGGTGACCACCCCGGGAACGATGTGATGGGTGACGATGGCGGTGAGCTGGCCCTTCTGCGCGGGCTGCATCAACCCTTCCGCGGCACCGGCAGGAAGCTTCTGGAAGGCGGCGTTGCTTGGAGCGAAGACGGTGTAGGGCTGGGACCCGGACATGGTTCCGTCCAGGCCGGCCGCCTTCACGGCTCCCACGAAGTTGGAATGGTCGGTGGACTGGGAAAGCGCCTGACCGATGGTGCCGCCCTGGGCCGTTTCGCCCTTCTGGCCGGCCTCGGCCTGCTTTGCGCCCCGGTCGGCCTCTTCGCCTTGCTGGCAGCCTGCGGCCAAAGCGGCCGAGACTGCCAGAAGGAGTAGTTTTCCACCCATATTGCTCATGACGCTTTCCTCCGAAATGACAGCAGCATTACGCATGACTGCCATTCCGGTTGCGGCACGAGCGGCCTTAGATGAGCGCCCTGATCACCGCCTGGACGATCTGGGTGGTCGGGTCGACCTGGTAGATGTTCCCATCGGCGTAGCGGTAAAGCGACTCGTCGGTGTCGTAATACTGGTCGCGATACTGCAGCGGCACGTTGTACATGTCGTAGCCGGCGGGCATCCGCTGGCCGACGTTGAAGTTGTCGCCGGTTAAAAGCGCAACGACGTTCTGGATCAGCCGGGTCTGGGGGTCGACTTGGTAGATGGCGTTGTCGCCGAACCGGTAAGCAAGATCGCCCGTATCGAAATACTGGTCGCGGTATTGCAGCGGCACGTTGTAGATGTCGTAGCCCGCCGGCAGCACCTGGCCCACCTGGAACCCGCCGCCGAGCAGCGGAATCAGGCCCGAGACCAGATTGGTGTCTCGATCGACCCGGTAGATGTAGCCGTTGTTGTCATAACGGTAGAAATACTCGTCGTTGTCGGAGAACAGGTCCCGATAGTCGTTCGGCAGGCGGTTGTTCTGGAACCAGTCCGACTGGAATCGCTGGCCGATGTCCATCTTCTTGGCCTGGCCCGGAGGCATGCAGCCATTGTTCTTCTTCGCCAGGCCCGGAGGGCAGAAGCCAGCCGAGTTGGCACCGAAGCGGGTGCGGCCGTCCTCGAAGCGGTCGTTGTCGAAACGATCGCCATCGAAACGATCGTCATCGTCGAAGCGCCGGTCGCGCATCTTCTCCTGAGACTTGGCGAAGCGCTCGGAAGCCTTTTCCTGCGACTTCGCGGCGCGTTCCGCCTGCTTTTCCTGGGACTTCGCGAAGCGCTCGGCCTGCTTGTCCCTGGACTTGGAGGCGCGCTCGACCGCCTTTTCCTGGTCCTTCATCGACCTTTCGGCGGACTTGAACCGGCGTTCTTGCGCCTTTTCGGCCTGCTTGAAGCGGTCCTCGCCCTTCATCTTCTGCGGCTTGAACTCGCCGCCGCCCTTGTGAGCCTGGGCAGCCGGGTTTCCGCCGCCGCCGCCCTTGTCCTTGTCGGGCTTGGCCATCGCCGGCATCGCAACGGCCATTGCGGCCGCGCTTGCGATCATAAGAAACTTTTTCATAACTGGGACTCCTTAGATCCTCGGCTGCTCAACCGATGGCGGAAGAGGGGAGTTCCGTAGCGTCGGGTGCCTCGCCGCAGCCGCCGCCCGTTACAACGGCGCTGTTATCTGTGGTTCAGCTTCGTGCCCGCACCAGAGGGACGAAGCGCACCGGGAGCACGGACTGCTTCCTGATGCTGCCCTTCAGGTCCTTCCTGACGACGGTGAGCTGAAGCTGGTTCCTGCCGCTTCCAACCGGGATGACCATGATCCCGCCAGGCCTTAGCTGATCCACCAGCGGCTTCGGGATGTGATCCGCCCCGGCGGTGACGATGATCCGGTCGAAGGGGGCATGCTCCGGCCAGCCGGCATAACCGTCGCCTGAGCGCACCGAGACGTTGTCGTAGCCGAGCGAGCGCAGCTGCCCAGCGGCGCGCCTTGCAAGCGGCTCGACGATCTCGATCGTGTAGACGTGCCGGACGAGGTGGGCGAGGACCGCCGCCTGGTAGCCGGAGCCGGTGCCGACCTCGAGCACCTTATGGGCCGGCTCCGCGTCCAGCAGGTCCGTCATCAGGGCGACGATATAGGGCTGGGAGATGGTCTGCTCGTAGCCGATCGGGAGCGGAGTGTTCCGGTAGGCCTGGTCGCGCACCTCCTCCGGAACCAGCAAGTGCCTCGGAACCCGCCGCATCGCGGCAAGGACTTTCGCGTCGATCCTGTTGTGCCTCGTACCCGCGGTCGCGGCCATGTTCTCGATGGTCAGGACCATCAGCTCGCGCTCGGACGAGCGCTCGGGCACCGGCGCCGGAGCGGCTGCGAGCAGAAGGAAGGCGAGGAGGGGGAGCAGGGGTTTTCGCATGAAGCTACCGTATGGGAGTGACGGGGTTGGTCCTCTCGATGAAGATGATGGCGTCGAACTGCCGTGTGAGCTGGGCTTCGAAATAGTGGCTCTGGCGCTCGGTTGCGGGCGCATAGATCACGCCCACCGCCCTTTGCAGCCGCTCCCGCCCAAGCTCGGGCTCGGCAGACCGGTTGCCCCGGAGCACAAGCGAATAGGCCGGGAGCCCAGCCTGCCGAAGCACGTCGGAATTGCTTCCCGGGAGCGCGGGCTTCAGGTCGTAGACGCGGCTTGGCTGGTCCCATTCCGGGGCCGCCCGGACCCGGCCGGAATAGGTGAAGAAGCCGGTCAGGAACGCGTCCGCCCCGTGACGCTGGCGCATGAGCTGCCCGAGGTTCAGCTCGCCGCGGCGGACCGCGAAGGTGGCTCGCGCGTCTCCGTTGTGGCTGTTGTGCGCCCAGACCACGACCTTGCCCTCGCCGCCGCGCATCCTGGCGACATGCTGGGCGGTCTCCTCGACGTTGCGCGCCATGTGCTGGTCGCGAACGTTCCAGGCCATGGATCCTGCAAAAGCGGTCCGGAAATATTCCTCGCCCGCGGCGACCGAAGCGGCGCTTCGAACGGCGGCGAAATGCTCCTCGGCCTGGGCCGCGCCCGCCGGCCGGGGCAGGCGCCGAACTTCGGCGAGAACCTGGGCGGCCTGCCTCTCGCAGGACTGGCTCGCCCGGCGCGCGGCCTCGCCGTAGCGGGTCGTGATCCGGTCGTAGGGCGCGAAGCAACGGTAGCTGGCCCGAGCCCGGGCTGCCGTTGCGGGGTCGACCCGCGACAGATAGGCGATCACCGCATCCTGCGCTTCGAACAGGTCGTAGACGTCGATTCCGTAGACCCCGACGCGCCGCTCGGGCGGAAGGGTGAGGTTGTAGGCTCGAAGCCGCTCGATGAAGTCGCGGAAGGCCGTGTTCGGCCACATCCACTCGGGAAAGTTGGTGAAGCCGCTGAGCGCCTGGGCGGCGTCGCGGTCGCCGACCTCCCCGCGCACGTAACGGTTCACGCGCATGGTTGGACTCCAGTCGCCCTCGATCAGCACGGCTCCGAAGCCCCGTTCGCGAACCAGCCGCTCGGATATCCGCGCCCGCTCCCGGTAATATTCCTCGGTGCCGTGGGTGGATTCGCCCAGCAGGACGAACCGGGCGTCGCCGATCGCCTGAAGCAGAGCGTCATAGTCGCTGTTCCCTCCGGTGAGCGGAACCGCGCTCTGGGCCCAGACAGGGCGCTGACCTGCCTGGACGGCGGCCGAGCTGTCCGCTTCCGGGGCGGCACATGCCATGATCGCCAAGGCGATGAGCGCGGATGTGTGGGTGAAAGGAGAAATGGCCACTCTCCTCAGCGAGTGCGATCGGCGGCTATTCGGCCGCGATGGGCGGAGCCTCGCCGTAGATCTTGTCGAGATAGGCGGTTGCGAGCTGGTAGTGCGCCTGGACCGCCTCGGGGCTCTCGGCTTGCCGGGCCAGTTCGATTTCCGCTTCGGCCCTACGTTCGTAGTACTCCACGTCCTGGTGAGACATGTCGGCTGGCATTCCCTCTCGGGCACAAGGTCCGGGCCCGGACGGTTGAAGATGAAGCTAGAACGAAGCCTGCGGAATCTCGTTCCGGACAATCAACGTAACCTGGGTTGGTTTCGAGCGGTTCGCCGCCCTACCTGATCCTTGGGCCCCCGAACGGGAGCGGCGGCGGTGGCCGCCGGTCGCGCCTCGGGAGCTGCGCCTGATAAGCCACTCCGCAATGCTCGACGCAATAGGGGAAGCCCGGATTGGAGGGCTTGCCGCAGAAGTGGAAGTCCGGCTCGCCCGGATGGCCGATCGGCCACTTGCAGATCTTTTCGTTGAGGTCGAGCAGGCTGGTCTTGTCCGCGACTTCGGCGCTCGGCTTGGCGGGCACCAGCCGGCGCGGGGGGGCCGGCGGGATCGGGGATTGCTGGTCGCCGGGGCCCTGGCGAAGGAACCCTCCGGGGCCCACGGACACGATCTTGGGCTGCGGCGGCTGGGCCGGAGCGGCCACCGCGGGAGCTGTCGGAGCTGCAGGTGCGGGCGCCTCCTCCGGCGCCGGGCTCGGGGCAGGGGCTGGAGCGGGGGCGGGCTCTTCCTTCTTGGCCTCGGAAGGTTCGGGAGCCGCCTTCGCCTTTGGCTTGGGGGCAGGCGCTTCGTTAGGCTTCACAGGCGAGGGCCGCGCCTGGAGGCCGAGCCGGTGCGCCTTGCCGATCACCGCGTTGCGCGACACCCCACCGAGTTCGTCCGCGATCTGGCTCGCGGTCATGCCCTGGGTCCAGAGTTCTTTCAGGCGCTCGATGCGTTCGTCGGTCCACGACATTTGGCTGTTCCTTTTACAGGGGCTTCACGGCTTGCGGGTCCCGGCGTCTGCGACTAGCGACGGCGCCATGAACGAGCGGCCTTCGAATTGGGTTAGAACCGATCCTGGCGTCCCTGTCATAAAGAGCGTCAATTGGCGCGGTCTCAAGACCCTCTATTTGAAGGAGGTGAGGCGGTTCTTCAAGGTCCAGTTGCAGACAATCTGGGCGCCCGCCCTCACGACCTTGCTGTTTCTGGTGATTTTCACGGTGGCCCTCGGGCGGAGCGGCCGAAGCGTGATGGGCGTGCCCTTCGCCGATTTCATCGCGCCGGGTCTGATCATCATGGGAATGATCCAGGCCGCCTTTGCCAATTCATCCTTCTCGCTGCTGGTCGGCAAGATCCAGGGGAACATCGTCGATTATCTGATGCCGCCATTGTCCACGGGCGAGCTGATCGCCGGGCTGATCGCGGCTTCGGTCACTCGGGCGGTGCTGGTGGGGCTCGCGGTGTGGCTGGCGATGATCGCTTATCCCGGAGTTCACGTCACCCCCCGCATCGGCTGGGCGATCCTCTGGTTCGGCCTGTTCGGAAGCATGATGCTCGGTTTCCTCGGCCTCCTGACGTCGATCTGGGCGGAGAAGTTCGACCACGCCGCGGCGGTCAGCAACTTCGTGGTCGCGCCTCTGTCGCTCCTCTCGGGCACCTTCTATTCGATCGAAAGCCTAGCCCCTGCTTTCCAGGCGGTCAGCCATGCCAACCCCTTCTTCTACATCATCTCGGGCTTCCGCTACGGCTTCCTGGGAGTAGCGGACTCGCCGGTGTTTTTGGGGGCACTGCTGATCCTTGCGATCAACATCGGCCTCGGGGGCCTTTGCTACTGGCTTTTGAGAATCGGCTGGAAGGTCAAGAGCTGAGCCTTCCCCTTCTTCGTCATGCCGGACTTGATCCGGCATCCACCTGCCTCCTGGTCTCCAGCCGGCACACTGAGAAGAAGGTGGACCCCGGATCAGGTCCGGGGTGACTGGGGAGGTAGGGAGGTGCCGGCTGAACGGATCCTTTCGGGTCCGTTCAGGTCCGTAACAGTCCGCTTGTCCTACGCTCCTCTTCAGTTTGGGAGAGGAGAGTTTTGTATGCGTAACATCCTGATTTCCGCCGCCCTGGTTTCCGCTGCTGCGCTGTCGGTTCCGGCATCCGCCCAGTACCAGGAATTCGGCCGTGGCGGCTACGGCTACGGCTATGGCCACGGCGCCGTTCAGAGCATCCAGGTCCAGGTGCGCCAGGCCCATCAGCGGATCGACCGGATGTACCAGCGCCGGCTGATCTCGAACCGCGAGATGCGTTCGCTCCACGACCGCGCCGACAAGATCGAGCGCCGGTTGTTCAACTATGCCGGCAACGGCCTCAGCCAGCGCGAATATTTCGATCTCCAGGATCGCCTGCACGAGCTTCGCCAGCGCATCCAGCGCGAGCAGTGGGAAGGCCGCGATCAGCGGCGCGACCGGGACTGGGACCGGCGAGACCGCCGCGACCGGGACTGGGATCGCCGCGACCGCCGCGATCGGGACCCCTGGGACTAACGGCTTCACGGGGGCCGGGCGCCGTTGACGCGGCGTCCGGCAAATCTCTATAGCCAAGCGTGAAAGGCGGCCTTGTTAAGGTCGCCTTTTTCGCATCCCCAAGCCGCGCCCGAGGACTCTTCAATGACCATCACTCCGCTCATGCCCGTCTATCCGCGTTCGCCGGTGCGGCCAGTGAGGGGGGAGGGGGTATATCTCTACGGCGAGCAGGGCGAGAAATATCTCGATTTCGCAAGTGGGATCGCCGTCAACCTGCTCGGCCACGGCCACCCGCACCTCACCAAGGCGATCCAGGACCAGGCGGCGACCCTGATCCACGTCTCCAACCTCTACGGAAGCCCGCAAGGAGAGGCCTTCGCCCAGCGGCTTGTGGACTCGACCTTCGCCGACACCGTCTTCTTTACCAATTCAGGCGCCGAGGCCGTCGAGACTTCGATCAAGACCGCCCGCCGCTACCACCATCATCACGGCAACCCGCACAAAAACGTCCTCATCACCTTCTCCAACGCATTCCACGGCCGAACAATGGCGACGATCAGCGCGACCAGCCAAGAGAAGCTTCGCGACGGCTTCGCGCCCCTGCTTCCGGGCTTTACGGTGGTCGAGTTCGACGGTCTGGAAGCGGCCAGGGCTGCGATGACCGAGCGCACGGCGGGGTTCCTGCTCGAGACGGTCCAGGGCGAGGGTGGGATCCGGCCCGCTTCGCCTGAGTTCATCAAAGGCCTTCGAAAGCTCGCCGACGAGAACGACCTGATGCTGGTTCTTGACGAGGTCCAGTGCGGCTACGGGCGGACCGGCAAGATGTTCGCCTACGAGCATTACGGCATCGAGCCTGACATCATGGCAGTCGCCAAGGGCATAGGCGGCGGATTTCCCTTGGGCGCCTGCCTCGCCACCGAAAAGGCGGCTGCCGGAATGGTGATCGGAACCCACGGCTCCACCTATGGCGGCAACCCTCTGGCGATGGCCGCCGGAGAGGCGGTTCTGGACGTGGTCAACCGGCCCGAGTTCCTCGATCAGGTCACCCGAATGGGCGAACGCCTTCGAGGCGCTCTGGAGCAGATGATCCCGAACCACGATCATCTGTTCGAAGGCGTCCGAGGCATCGGCCTCATGCTTGGAATCAAGATGAAGACCGACAGCCGCGCCTTCGTCGGCTACCTGCGCGAGCACGGGCTCCTGACCGTCGCGGCCGGCGACAACGTGCTTCGGGTGCTGCCGCCGCTGATCATCGAGGAGGAGCATGTGACGGAGTTCGTGGAGAAGCTCTCGGCCGCGGCACGCGATTACGAGCTCCCGCAGGCGGCAGCCTGAGTCTGCTACTGAAAAGCCCGTTCGGCCTTCCTACATGGCCGGCATGACATCGAAAGACTCACACGAGGCGGTGCTCACCGCCAATCTCGACCAGGCGCTTGGCTTCACCATCCCGAACCGCAACGCGCGGGGCCGGCTGGTTCGACTTGGCCCGCTCCTCGGCCAGATCCTGTCCGCACATGATTATCCCGCTCCTATCGCCCGCATCCTGTCCGAAGCCCTCACTCTGACGGCGCTCCTGGGAGCCATGCTGAAGGAGGCGGGCGGCCAGCTCACCATGCAGGCGCAGACCGAGACGGGGATCATCGACCTCCTCGTCTGCGATTATAAGGCCGGCGAGCTTCGCGGCTATGTCAGGTTCGACAAGGACCGGCTGGCGGAGGTGCCGAGCCTGCCGTCGCTGTTCGCTCTGTTCGGCAAGGGTTACCTCGCGATCACGTTCGACCAGGAAGTCAGCAAGGAGCGCTACCAGGGGATCGTTCCGCTGGAAGGCGGAAGCCTCGCGGAGGCGGCTCAAAGCTTCTTCAGCCAGTCGGAGCAGATACCGAGCCTGGTTCGCCTTGCAGTCGACGATACCGGGCATGTCGCCGGAGGACTCCTCGTCCAGCACCTTGCGGAAGGCGAAGAGGGCCGCGAGCGCCTCCACACCCGGCTCGACCACCCGGAATGGGAGCATGTCCTGGCGCTCGCCGGAACCACCAAGCTCAGCGAGCTGGTCGATCAGGACCTGCCGCTGGACGCCCTGCTGTGGCGCCTCTTCCACGAGGAGGAGGAAATTCGAGTCCTCTCCGCCGTCGATCTCGCCAAGGGCTGCCGCTGCAATTTCAAGCATATCCGGGACGTGATCTCCCGATTCGCGCCATCGGAGCGGCAGGAGATGGTCGACGAAGATGGCTTCATCAGCGTCGATTGCGAATTCTGCTCGCGCTTGTTTCCGATCTCCGTCAGCGACTTAGGCGACTAGAACACCCGAACCCTCCCGAAGTCGATTCGGGCTGCCTTTTATGCTATGCCGACTGCAGAGGCGCCTGCGGGAGGCGCCTCGGCGCCGGCAGGGGGGCCGGCCGTTTTCAGACGGAGTGGCTGCGGCATGATCAGGACCGGGCCGGGCCGGGCGGCGTTGTTACTCGGCTTCATTCTTGTAGCGACGGCGCCTGCAGCGACTGAGGTCCGCGAGGGCCCGAGCCCGCTCTCGGCGCTTCAGCCGGGCCTGTGGGTCCTGCGGGACATCGGCGACTCCCGGGTTCCGCCGCGCGCGCTGTGTATCGCGGACCCCCAGGTCCTGTTTCAGATCGAGCACCGGGGTTCGCCCTGCTCGCGTTTGGTGGTTGGGAAGGATTCCAGGAGCGTCACAGTCCATTATACCTGTCCCGCCGACGGCTTCGGCCTTACCTCCATCCTGGTTGAAACTCCGGCCCTGGCGAAGGTCGATACCCAAGGGATCAAGGACAGCCGGCCCTTCGCATACCGACTCGAGGCCCGCCGACTTCGCGGCTGCGGCCGCTGACGACGCCTAGCGGCCGCTTGCAGGGCTGCAGCTTCACCGTTAGCCGGGCGCCATGCCGGGTTCCGCTCCACTCGCCGTCGTTCTGCTCTCGGGCGGGCTCGATTCGATGGTCTGCGCGGCTCTGGCTCGGGAGCGCGGCTTCGAGCTTCTGGCGCTCACCATCGACTACAACCAGCGCCACCGGGTGGAGATCGAGGCCGCCGCGCGGATCGCTCGGGCGCTCGGTGCGAGGCGGCAGATCGTCCTCCCGCTCGACCTCAGCAGCTTCGGCGGGTCCGCGCTCACGGCCGACATGGATGTCCCCAAGGACGGAGTGGGGGAGGGGATCCCCGTCACCTACGTTCCGGCGCGGAACACGATCTTCCTGTCGCTTGCGCTTGGCTGGGCGGAAGCCGCGGGAGCGCGCGACCTGTTCATCGGCGTGAACGCGCTCGACTATTCCGGCTATCCGGACTGCCGGCCCGACTTCGTCGCGCACTTCGAGAGGCTGGCCAATCTCGCCACGAAGGCGGGAGTGGAGGGGGACCGGTTCGCCGTCCACACCCCGCTCCTCCAGATGAGCAAGGCCGATATCGCCCGGGAAGCCGATCGCCTGGGGCTGGACGCGGGCATCAGCTGGTCGTGCTACGATCCCGCTCCCCGCGGCCTTCACTGCGGCCTGTGCGACAGCTGCCGCCTTCGCTCCAAGGGGTTCGCGGAGGCAGGGCTCACCGACCCCACCCGCTACGCAGCCCGTCCGCTTGCTTAGGCGGTTCCGCCGCAGGCCTTGAGGAGCCTGTCGCGCTTGTCCCAGCAATTCTCCCGAAGCGGCGGCAGAGGCAGCATCGGGACGACTGCGGGGTTGTGGGTGCCGACCCGGTCATAGGCCGGGACGAGGCTGCTTCGAAGCTCCCTCATCCGGTTCGCGGCAACCTGGTGAAGCTGGCCCTTGGGACTGAGAAGCGCCTCCTTCCCGATTGAGCCGGCGGTCTGGCAGAAGCCGTACTGGGCCTGGAGCGTGGAGAAATTGTTGTAGGTGATGGTCGAATAGTCGTCGAACTGCTTCTGACCCGCCTTGGGGCCGTGGATCCGTTTGAAGTAGCCGTTCAGCTTCGTGTAGGCGTCGGCGAGCTCGGCGGAGTGGTGGGCGAGCAGGCCGTTATAGTTGCTCACCGTGCGCAGGTAAGGCGAGAACTGGCACTGGAGCGCAGCGACGTTGAGGCCGGCGCGCAGGTTCCAGATCAGGTGGGCGCGCTGTTCGGCGGCATTGGCGCCGGGGATGGGCAGGCCGACCAGCGGGTCGCTTCCGTCGATCGGGCCCTTGGCGAACTGAGGCTCCACCAGGAACAGCTGCGCGGACACCGTCTGCGGCGCGGTCAGTGCAAGCGAAGCCGCGACAAAGCCTGCGCGGCGTGCCCAATTCGTCGAATGTGCCATCAATGTCGATCCCGGAAAAGAAGCTTCGATGCGCATATACGCGCTCGCCTGTTTCTAGGATTAACCGAGCGGGGACGGCAATTGAATTCGGCTGCGTTCGCGGGCGCGGCCGAGCTTGACAAAAAGAAAGGGCCGCTCGTTGCCGGGCGGCCCTTTCGAAAAACCGACTTGGCGGAAGGATTACATTCCGTTGGTCATGTTGGCGTCGGTGGTGCTCATGTTGCCGCTCATGTTGCCGGACATGTTGGCGTCGGACATGTTGCCGCCGCTCATGTTGGCGTCCATCGTCATGTTGGCGTCGGCGCCGGTGCCGGCGTCGATGGCCGTCACGTCGTTGGTCGTTCCGTCCATCATGGTGTCGGCGGCGTTCATGTCCGTCATCATGGTGTTGTTGGCCTCTTCGGTCTCGCCGCCGCCGCAGGCGGAAACGAGGAGGGCTGCACTCGCGATGATCGAACAGCTCAGTAGCTTGGAAACGTTGCGCATTGAAAAACTCCCTAGTTCTAGATTCGGCCGGGATGGCCCCAGTGTGCCAAATCCGATCCTGCAGTACGTGGAAAAAATTAGGCGCTCAAGCCTCCCCCACCCGCTCGAGAGCGGGGAGGAAGTTCTCAAGTTCCTGTTTCAGTGCCAGATCGAAACGTTGTTGTCCTTCAGACACTCCCAATTCGGTAAGGCTCGTCACTGGGAATTCGGCGATACCGCACGGCACTATGCCTGAGAAGTGAGAAAGTTCCGGAGAAACGTTGATCGAAAAGCCGTGCATCGTCACCCAGCGCCTCACGCGAACCCCGATCGCACCGATCTTGGCTTCGGTTCCGCCATGAGAGACCCAGATGCCGATCCGGCCTGGAGCCCGCCATGCTTCCACTCCAACCCGGGCGAGAGCGGCGATCAGCCAGCCCTCCAGCGAATGGACGTAATGGCGCACGTCGCGGCCCCGGCTATTAAGGTCGAGCAGCACGTATCCGACCCTCTGCCCCGGCCCGTGATAGGTGTAGCGCCCGCCGCGCCCGGCCTCGTAGACCGGGAACCCCTGAGGGTTGAACAGCTCGGCCGGGTCGGCGCTTGTGCCGGCGGTATAGAGCGGCGGATGCTCGAGCAGCCAGACGAGCTCCGGCTCCCGCCCCTCCTGGATCGCCTCCACCCGCCGTTCCATTTCCGCCAGAGCCTGCGGGTAGGGGACAAGCACCCGGCTCAGTCGCCATTCGATCGGGGCAGATGCTTCCATTGCGGGTACTTGGCGCCCCCGCCGCCGGTTCGCAAGCGGCACGGATTGCGCAGTCGCGGCCCGATCAGCATAGTGGAGCTCAAACGGGGAGCCAGCATGCAGAAATTGTCGATCACCACCGCCTGGAACGAGACCCTGGTCTTCGTGAAGCGGGAGGCGGGCCTCCTGTTCCCCATCGCTTTCGGCCTGATGGCCCTGCCGATGGTGTTCCTCCAGCTCCTAGCTCCCAGGTCCGCTCCCGGGCAGGAGCCGGAGGCTGGCCTGTGGATGCTTCTCATCTTCCCTCTCATGTTCCTGAGCGTCATTGCCTCGGTGGCGATTTCGGCGCTTGCGACGGGCCGTGAAACGGTGGTGGGCGAGGCGCTGAAGCGGGGCGTTCGGCGCTTCCTCCCGTTGTTGGGCGGAATGTTGCTGATCGGCTTCTGCGTCATGGCCATGGTTCTGGTGCTGGTCGTGGTTGCGCAGGCATCGCGCACGGTCGGGGTCTCGCTAGGCGTCGTAGTCGTGATCGGCGCCATCCTTCTGTGGGTTCGGCTGATGCTGATGACCCCGGTCGCGGCTGCCGAGGCGGGCGGGCCGATCGCGCTCATAAAGCGGAGCTTGGGGCTCACCAGCGGCCACACGGGTAAGCTCCTCGGCTTCGTCATCCTGATCTTCATTCTTGGCATGGTGGCCGGCTTGGCACTCGTCACGGTTGGCGGGATCCTGATCCACCTGCTTGCCGGGAAACCGGAGCCCGGATCCATCGGCCTTCTCCTCGTGCTGCTTTTAAGTGCGCTGCTCAACACCGTGTTCCTGGTCTTTTTCACCGTCCTGGTGGCGCGCATTTACGCTCAGCTCGCAGGTCAGCCCACCAGCGGCACCTGAGGAGCCACGTCCCTCGGAAGCAGTCCGGTGAGGCGCGGATCGGGGAAGCTCTCGAACGCGCGCTTGTAGGCCTTGAACCCGGCCTTCAGATAGGAGGGCAAGGCCGCCGGATGATCGAGCGAGCAGGTGTTGACGTGGACCCGCTCAACGCCCTTTCGCCAGGCAAGCGCCAGCACCTGCGCGAACAGCCAGTCCCCATGCCCCTTGCCGGCAAGCTCCGGCACCAGGCCGAGGAAGCGGATCAGGCATTCGCCGGGCCCTGCGAAGTCCAGCTCCACCATCCCCACCTCAACGCCGCTGCGGTCCGTGACGGCGTGAAGCTCGCCGATGCTGGCCTTCAGCGCCTCATCGTCCATCCTCAGCCGCGAAAACCACAGCCAGCGCCCGCCGACCCGCTCGAACAAGGTCCGGTACTGCGCCGGCGTCACATCCGGCCATGCCTTCATCCGAAGCGGCGAGGAGGGCAGCGGCCTAAGCCTCGGCCGCTCCCGCATCTCGAGATAGGTGACTACGGTCCCAAGGTGCCCGGGAGGAACATCGATCAGAGCCATATAGATCCTCCCCGCCACGGGGAGGGGGACCGCCGGTACGGCGGTGGAGGGGGCTCGGAGTGGGGCTCGGAACCACCTCCACCATGCTGCGCCCGACGGCTGCTTCGCAGCCGCTGCGCGGTCGCAAGCCTCCCCCGGAGCCTTGCTCGCATGCTCGCCCCCTCCCCGTGCCGGGGAGGATAGGGGCACCTCAACCCCATGTCGCCTCGGGTGGCAGGCTCATCAGGATGGCGTCGACATTGCCTCCGGTCTTGAGGCCGAACAGGGTGCCGCGGTCGTAGATGAGGTTGAACTCCGCGTAGCGCCCGCGCCATTCGAGCTGGCGCGCCTTGTCCTCGGCCGAAAACGGGGTGTTCATCCGCCGCCGGACGAGCCTCGGGAAGACGTCCAGGAAAGCCTCGCCCACCTCGCGGGTAAAGGCGAAGTTCGCCTCGAAGAAGCCTTCCAGATGATCGTAGAAGATGCCGCCCACGCCCCTGCTGACGCCCCGGTGGGGTATGAAGAAATACTCCTCCGCCCATTTCGAAAAGCGGGGATAGTAGGTCGGGTCGTGCGCCGCGCAGGCCGCCCGCAGCCGGGCGTGGAATTCGGCCGTATCCTCCTCGTACGGGATCGGCGGGTTGAGGTCCGCGCCTCCTCCGAACCACCGCCTCGACGTCGCAAGGAAGCGGGTGTTCATGTGCACCGCAGGCACGTGGGGGTTCGCCATATGTGCGACCAGGCTGATCCCGGTGGCGAAGAAGCTCGGGTCCTCGTCCGCGCCGAGGATGGTCTTTGCGAATTCGGGGCTGAAACTCCCTCCGACCGTGGAGACGTTGACCCCAACCTTCTCGAACACCTTGCCCTTCATCAGCCCGCGAACCCCGCCGCCGCCCGGCGATCCGTCGGCGTCCGTCCGCTCCCAGGCGCTATATTCGAAGGTGGCAGCCTGTCCTGAGCCTGTCGAAGGGCTGCCCGCCTCCCGCTCGATGCTCTCGAACTCGGCGCAGATGCGGTCGCGCAAGGCTTCGAACCAGTCCCGAGCCGACTGCTGTTCTTGGTCCAATTCGATCATGGCGCCCTTCCCGATGCCTCCACAGCCCGGCGCTTGCAAGCGCCGTTGCATCCCACTCATTCGAGACCGCCCCCTGTCCCAGAGGGAGAGGGCTGGGGTGAGGGGTTACGGCCTGCGAAACCCAGCCCCAACTCTTGAACATGGCACTCCCGAAGGACGCGGAGGTATCGAAGCAGTTCCGCTTGGATCCGAGCCCCAC
>DASYWC010000114.1:0-19213 GCA_035936615.1 Allosphingosinicella sp.
GGCCGGGCTCGGGCCTCCGTCTGGCGCCGCGCCGCCGGCACGGGGCGCACCGGCGCCTACGGGGACTAGCGGCACTCCCCGCACGAGCAGCACGGAAGGCAATGCCGCCCGGGGGGCAGAGGGCACGCAACGGCCGGCAAGCCCGCCGGCGCAGGACAGGCAGGCGGGGCCGAGGCCGGCCGGGGGAGGACAGCGCGGAGGCTTCGGCGGCGGAGGCTTCGGCGGCTTCGGGGGCTTCGGAGGAGGCGGGCCTCAGGGCGGGCGGCTTCAGCTCTCGCTCTACCACACGTGGCACATAGAGAACGAGATCCTGATCCGCGAAGGAGTGCCGGTGCTGGACCTCCTGAACGGCTCTGCCACGGGCAGCAGGGGCGGGCAGCCGCGCCACCAGGTAGAGGCTCAGGCGGGGCTGTTCAGAAACGGCATGGGCGCGCGCCTTACCGCCAACTGGCAGAGCGGGACGACAGTTCGGGGCAGTCCGGACGGCACCGGCGGGTCCGACGGAGACCTTCGCTTTTCCGATTTCGGCACGCTCAATATGCGGCTGTTCGCCGATCTTGGGCAGCAGCGGTCGCTGGTGCGCGAACATCGCTGGCTTCGCGGGACCCGTGTGAGCATGGCCGTGGACAACATCCTGGACAGCCGGATCGGCGTCCGCGATTCGAGCGGCGAGACTCCGCTCAGCTATCAAGGCGCCTATCTGGACCCCCTTGGCCGCTCCGTCCGGCTGAGCCTCAGAAAGCTGTTCTTCTAGGACCTGATTGCCCGGGCGTCAGTGCTCGCCTAATTGGGCGAACACTCGACATTCCAACGGGGAATCTTCCGATGTCCGGTCTTCGCTATTTCGCGGCCGCAGCGACCGCCACGGCTCTGGCGGGCACCGCGGGCAGGCTTGCACGGGCAAGGCTGAAGAGGGCCCGGGAGTCTCACCACAAGCGAGCGCCGCTGTGGGACCGCTTCTACGGCCATGACTGGGGCGAGGTTACCACCAACAATTACGGCTTCGCCCCAGCCGAGGGGGATCATCCGCAACGCTTCCAGCACCAGATGTACATGGAGCTTCTCAATATGCTGAAGGCGAGCGGACGCCTGAAGCCGCACACCGATCTGCTGGAGGTCAGCTGCGGCCGGGGCGGCGGCCTGGCGCACCTGGTCCGCAACTGGCCCGGCTCACTCAGCGCAACCGGCCTTGATCTGTCCCAAAATGCTGTGCAAGCCTGCCGCAAGGCCCATGGCGAGCTTCCAAACCTCCAGTTCCTAAGAGGCTCCGCCTTGGCGCTGCCGTTCCCCGACCACTCGTTCGACGTGCTCGTGAACGTCGAAGCGTCCAACGACTATGGCGATTTTCCACGGTTCTTCCGGGAAGTGCACCGCGTGCTTCGGCCGGACGGGGTGTTCCTCTACGCGGATAGCCGCCGGACGCAGGATGCCGAGCCTGTCGCTCGAGCGCTTCGGGAGGCGGGTTTCGACGCTGACTTCCGCGACGTCACTCCAAACGCGGTGGAGGCATGCCGGCTGGACAGCCCAAGGCGGATCGAGGCGATCCAGAAGCACGCGCCCTGGCTGGTCTACACCTTGTTCAAGGACGACCTGCACAGCTACGCCGCCGTCGAAGGGAGCCGCAAGTTCCAGAAGTTCGTCGACGGGCGGCGGCTGTACGTCATGACCTGCGCGGTCAAGAAGCAGGCTTAGCCGCAACCGGCCTCGTCAGCCCTTTTTCAGCACTCCGAGAGCCGCTGCGGTCATCGCTTCGGTGGCAGTGGCGATCGTCGCTTCCGCGTCCGGTGCCCAGAACGGGCTGTGGAGCGAAGGCAGCTTGGACGGGTCGCCGTTCGCCGCCTGCCACTTCGCCTGAGGCACTCCTCCGACCCAGAAGATCAGGCTCTCGATCGACTTGTCGGCAAGGTAGAAGCGGCCGAAATCCTCGCCGCCCATGACCGGCGGGGTCGCCTTCACCCGCTCCGGGCCGAAGCGCTGTTCGAACAAGGCCGCGGCCTGGCTAGTGAGCTTCTGGGTGTTGAAAGTGGCCGGCGTCTCGGTGTCGCCGACGGTGACTTCGGGCATTCGGTCGTCCGGCATTCCGGCAGCAATGGCTTCCCCGCGCACGATGCGCCTGATGCCGTCGAGAAGGAGCTTGCGGGTTTCCGGCGTGTAGCTGCGCACCGTAAGCAGCAGCTTGGCTTCGTCGGATATGATGTTGTGTTTGGCCCCCGCGTGGAAGCTGCCGACGGTAACCACCGCAGGGCTTTGCGGGTCGTTCTCGCGGCTGACCAGGGTCTGGAGCGCGGTGACGATTCGGCTCGCCAGCACGATCGGATCCTTGGTGGTGTGCGGATAGGCGCCGTGTCCGCCGACCCCCTTCACCAGGATGTCCACGCTGTCGACGTTAGCAAGCGCGTAGCCGTTTGAATATCCGATCACTCCCGCTGGAAGCGAGGCCGAGTCGTGAAAGGCGATGGCGTGGGTCGGCTTTGGAAACCGCGTATAGAGCCCGTCCTCCAGCATCGCCTTGGCCCCGGCGCCGATCTCCTCGCCCGGCTGGAGGATCATCACCAAAGTGCCGGACCACCGATCCTTCATCGAGGCGAGGCGTCGGGCGGTGCCGACCCAGGCGGCCATGTGCGTGTCGTGCCCGCAGGCGTGCATCACTCCGCTTTCCACTCCGGCGACGCTGATCGCCCGGACCTTGCTCGCGTAGGGCAGCCCCGTCTGCTCCACGACCGGAAGCCCGTCCATGTCTGCTCGCACCATGAGCACCGGGCCGGGCCCGTTCTTCATCACCGCGACCACTCCGGTCTTGCCGACTCCTGTGGTGACATCGAAGCCGAGCTTCTTCGCCTCCGCCGCAAGCTTCGCCGCAGTCTTCACCTCCTGCATGCTGAGCTCCGGGTGCGCGTGCAGGTCGCGGTAGAGCGAGATCAAGGACGGCATGTCCTTCGCGACCGCGTCGCGGAGCGGGTCCGCAAGCGCCGGAGAAGCGCCGAGCGTCAGTGCGGTTGCGGCGGCCAGGAGGAAGGTTTTCATGGAGGGCTGTCCTTTCAAGCGCCCGTCAGCCGAGCGGTACGAGTTCCAGAACGTCTACGGTCGATTCGAAATGCGGGAACGGCAGGATAAGGCGCCAGCGCCGCTCACCGATCCGCTCCACCACTCCGGCCATGTCCCGCTCCCGGTCGCGCCCGTATTGGAGCGGGACCCGCTCGTCACCCAGCTGCAGCGTTCCAAGGAAGATCATCCGCTTCCCGTTGTCGGGGAGGAAAAGGCCGATCGGCCGCTGCGAGCCGGTGAGCTTGGCGAAGCTCATCACTCCGTTTTCGGATCTGAGGCGGCAGTCGAAGGAGGGGTACGCCACATAATCGAGCAGCCCCTTGGTCTTGGCGCCAAGCTTCAGGACCCGGCACCGGTAGTTGCCCTCGGGCAGATCGGACCAGGCGATGGCGGCGTCCGGCTGGAGCAGAGCGCCTTCCCTGGCGATCTCGGCTCCGCGGCCGGCTGCCCGGGCCTTCGTCAGGCCCTGAACCATGGCGTCACGCCAGCCGCGCACGCGCACCCGGTCCGAGTCCGTCGCTATCTCCCGCCACGCCACCGTCCGCGGAAGCGGATCGGGCGCCAGTTCGGCACGCAAGTCGGCACAGCCGGCGAGTAGGGCGAGGACGGCGCAGAGCGGCATCGAGGCGGATTTCATGGGCACGTCTTGCTGGACTGGGGCGCGATCCGCAAGGGCGTCACTCCCATTGGATCACTGGGCGGTCCAGCCGCCGTCCATGGACAGGTTTGCTCCGGTGACCGCGGCAGCTTCGTCGCTGCACAGGAACAGCGCGAAGGCTGCGACCTGGTCGACGGTCACGAACTTCTGGGTCGGCTGCGCGGCGAGGAGCACGTCGTGCATCACCTGCTCGCGGGTGAGTCCGCGCGCCTTCATCGTGTCCGGGATCTGGTTCTCGACCAGGGGAGTCCAGACGTAGCCGGGGCTGATACAGTTCACCGTGACCCCCGTCTGGGCGACTTCCAGGGCGACTCCCTTAGTGAGGCCCGCAATGCCGTGCTTCGCCGCCACGTAGGGGGCCTTGTTCGGGCTCGCCACCAGGCTGTGAGCCGACGCTGTGTTGATGATCCGCCCCCAGCCCTTTTCCTTCATGGCCGGAAGCGCGAGGCGGATGGTGTGGAAGGCGGCGCTGAGGTTAAGAGCGATCATCAGGTCCCAGCGGTCGACCGGGAACTGGTCGATCGGGGCGACATGCTGCATCCCCGCATTGTTGAGCAGGATGTCGACTGCGCCGGCCTCGGCCATCATCGCCTCGATTTCGTCGGGCTTGGTCAAGTCAGCTCCGCTGTACCTCGCCTCGACTCCGCCTGCCTCCAGCTCCTTCCGGATCCGCTCGATCTCCGCCTCATCCCCAAAGCCGTTCAGAACCACGTTGGCGCCCGCGCCCGCCAGGGCCCGAGCGCAGGCGAGGCCGATTCCGGAGGTTGAGCCGGTGACGAGTGCGGTCTTGCCGTTGAGGAACATGGGCGCCTTTCGAGGGTGGGTCTGAAAGGCGGGCCTTTTCGGCTGAGGCGCGGGCAAATGCAACCGCCGCCCGCCGCGAAGCATTGACCTGCCGAAACGACATACTGGAGAGCCGGCACATGCGCTTTGGGAACCGCGGCGTGAGCAGCAATATCGAGAACCGCCGCGGGGCCGGAGGAGGGGGCTTCGGCTTCCCGATGGGCGGGGGCGGCGGCGGCTTCAACCTCGGCGGCGGCGGAATGGGCTGCGGCGGGATCGCGCTCATCATCATCATCGCCTTGATCTTTGGAGTGAACCCGATGCAGCTCCTGAGCGGCGGCGGAGGCGAGATGGGCGCGCCGCCGGCGGCGCAGCGCCAGGGCATCACCCGCGGAGAGGCGGCCGTCACCAACGAGACCGAGCGGTTCGTCGGGCAGGTTCTTCTTTCCACCGAGCAGCAATGGCAAAGGCTGTTCCAGCAGCAGGGGCAAAGTTACAAACCCGCGACCCTGGTCTTTTACGACCGGAGGGACCGATCCGGCTGCGGCGTCGCGCAGGCCGCCATGGGCCCGTTCTACTGCCCCGCCGATCAGGGCATCTACCTTGACACCAGCTTCTTTCAGGAACTCGAGCAGAGGCTCGGCGCCGGCGGGGATTTCGCCCAGGCCTATGTGATCGCTCATGAGGTCGGGCATCATGTTCAGACCATCACCGGCATTTCCGACCGCGTTCGGCGCGCCCAGTCCCGGGCAAGCAAGGCGGAGGCCAATGCCCTGCAGGTGAAGATGGAGCTCCAGGCCGATTGCTACGCCGGCGTCTGGGCAGCGGCCGAGCGAGAGGCGCTCGAGCCGGGCGACGTGGAGGAAGGGCTCCGAGCCGCCTCCGCCATCGGCGACGACACCCTGCAAAAGGCCTCGCAGGGCTACGTGGTCCCGGAAAGCTTCACCCACGGCACCTCGGCTCAACGGATGGAGTGGCTTCAGCGGGGCCTCAAGTCAGGCGACCCCGCCCAGTGCGATACGTTCGGGAACAGTATCTAGAATCGGAAGCGAAGGGTCGCGCTTGCGGTCCTTGGAGCGCCCGGAGCGATATTGTTGTCGTTGTGCGCGGTCGGGAAATAGTCCTCGCCGAGCAGGTTTTCGACATTCACCTGCGCTTCCAGGCCCGGTGCGAGCTCGTAGAACAAAGCTGCGTCGACGCGGGTGTAGCCGGGCAGCTCCACATCGTTGCTGATCGAGGCGAACGACTTGGAGCGGGCGACCACGCCTAAGCCCACGCCGATGCGTGAACTCACATCGTAGCGGTTCCACAGCGAGAGCTGGTGGCGCGGCACCAGCGGCACTTCGCAATCCCCCAGCTTGCATGCGGAGGTGGCACGGGTAACTTCCGCTTCCTGGTAGGCGTAGCCTGCGGAGATCTGCCACCGGTCGCTGACGCTGCGCTCCAGGCCCAGCTCAAGCCCACGGCTGCGCTGGGCGCCGGTCAGCACCACCTGGCCGGGATTGGGGCCTGAGGCGCGGGTGTTGGTGCGGTCGAGCTGGTAGATCGCGGCCGTCGCGAGCAATCCCTGCAGGGGCTCCCACTTCGCGCCAAGCTCGTAATTGTCGAACTTCTCGGGCTTCAGGGCTTCGGACGTGAGGTCGAGCGAATTGAACTGGTCCCCCGACTGGGGAAGGTAGGACCGCCCGTAGCTCGCGTAGAGGGAAAGGTTGGGCATCGGCTTCGCGATCAGGCCGATGCGCGGCGACAAAAGCTCGTCGGTGCGGCTGAAGCTGCGGCCGTTGTTGAGGTTGTCGATGTCGAGCTTGAAGCGGTCGAAGCGAAGGCCGGCCACCACCTCGAACATCGGAGACAGCCGCAGCTGGTCCTGCACGTAGAAGGCCGCCACCGACGCTTCCATGTCGTTGTTGGCGCCGTTGGGGCGGAAGACCAGGTTCGCGTCTATGGTCGGAGAGCTGACCGGTGCCAGGAAGGACGTGCTGTTGCTCGGCTGAAAGAAGCCGTTGCGGCGCTGGTTGCGGCCCTCCTGGCGGCCGAGCTCGAAGCCAACGAGGAGCGTCTGGTCGATTCCGGCGAGGCGGTTTTCCCAGACGAGGTCGGTCTGGCTGAACAGGTTCTTGCGGCGCGTGGTGTCGTTATAGGCGGAAAGGCGGACGCCATTCGGGCCGGCTGCGCCGTTCGGGTAGATGTTCTGATAGAATTTGTCGTAGTCGCCATACTGGGTTCGGTTGCGAAGGCTCATCCCCTGGCCCAGCTGATGCTCGATCCCGAAGGTGCCGAGGTGGACGTTCGCCCTTGAGAAGCTGTCCTCAGGATCGCCGAAGAAGGTCCGGTCCGCCCCTTCGAGTGGGCGCCCCTGGAACGAGGGAACTCCCCGGTCCGCGGTCCGGCGGTCCCGCAGATATTCGTAGGACAGGTCGACTCGCGTGTTCGGCCCGGCTTCGATTCCCACCGTCGGATTGACGGCGTAGCGCTCCAGCTCCACGCCCCTTCGGAAGCTTTCGCCCTTTTCGTAGACGCTGTTCACGCGCAGGCCTGCTGAGCCGGTCAGCGGCTGGTCGACGTCGGCCGTGAAGCGGTATCCGCCCTCGCTCCCCCCAGAGAGCGCGAACTCGCGGTAGGAATTGAGGCTGGATCGCTTTGTGACCCGGTTCACGATCCCGCCGCCTCCGCCGCGGCCGAAGATCATCGCGTTGGGGCCGCGCAAGACCTCGACCCGGTCGGCATTGTAGAGGTCGCGGAAATATTGGACGTCGTCGCGGATCCCGTCGATGAAGAAGTCGGCGGTCGTGTTGTTGCCGCGCAAGGTGATCTGATCGCGATTGCCTTCCCCAGTCCCAGGCGTGGCGCCCGGGACATAGGTAAGCACGTCCGCGATCGAGCGAAGCGCCTGGTCCTCGATCTGCCGCTCGGAGATGACCGAGAGCGACTGCGGGATGTTCCTTAGGTCGGTGGCCGTTCGGGTGGCTGTACGGGTCGCCTTGACGCCGTACTCCAGGCGCTGGCCGGTGACGACGATCGACTGCTCCACTTCATCGGCGGCCGCCGCTTCCGCGCCTTCCGCTTTCGCGGCTTCCGAGTCGGACTTCACCTCGCTTGCGAAGGCCGGGCTGACGAGGGCGAGACTTAGCGCTGCGATCGAGACGGAACGGACGAACATGATACCCCTTTGTGGCCCGCATCCTTGCGGTGTCGTTGGAGTGGCATCTACTGCTGTTGATAATTATTCGCAATAGCGGTTCGCTTCTCCAGCCGGAGCGGGAGCCCGCCCTTGGGGCGAAGGGTCACCATTCCACTCACCTGGACCTCCCGCCCCTCGGCTGGGCTGAAGCGCCAGCGGCCTAGCCAGTGGGCCAGGATGGTGAGCGCCTCGTTGGTGGCGAAGCGTGCTCCGACGCAGACCCGCGGGCCGGCTCCGAACGGGATGTACTGGAACCGGTGGCGCTCGGACTTGCCTGGGGCGAACCGCTCCGGATCGAACGCGTCCGGATCCTCCCACAGCCGCCTGTGCCGGTGGATAAGCCATGGCCAGATGGAGATGATATCGCCTGGAGAGACGTCATAGTCCCCCAGCCGGTCGGCGGCGACGGCCTGGCGGTCCATTCGGGGCACCGGCGGGTAGAGGCGAAGCGACTCCTCAAGGATCAGGCGCAGCAGCGGCAGTCGGTCCGGGAGGTGCGGGTCGTCCCGTCCGGCGGCGAGGGCGGCCATGGCTTCTTCGCAAGCCCGCTCCTGAAGTTCCGGCTGCTCCGACAGGAGGAAGAGAGTCCAGCTAAGGGCATTGGCGGTGGTCTCATGGCCCGCCAGGTAGAAGGTGGCTGCATTGTCTACGGCAAGTTCGAGCGCCTCTTCGGGCTCGAACCGGTCGTGGAGCGTTCGGATCAGCTGGGCGAGAAAATCGTCGGCCCGCCCGTCGGCGAGCCGCTCCTTGACGATCTGCGTCAGGGTCTCGCGAAGGAATATCTGCCCCCGCCGGGCTGCGCGTCCCTTGGCGCTCACCGGCACCACCGGTAGTCGAAGCAGCGCCTGAATCCGCGCCTCCGAGACCCCCTCAAGCGCGGCCGCGATATGCGCCAGAGCCTCGCGAGTGATCAGCCTCGGGTCTCCGCCGAAGAGGGTGTCGGCGATCACCCGCATGGTCGTCGCCGTCGCCTCCTCCGCCATGTCGCGCACTCCGCCGCTCCAGCCGTTCATCGCGGCCAGAGCGCAGCTGGAAAAGGCGGGGGAGAGGGTATCGACCGCCGCGGGCGAGAAGCTGGCCGCCACGATCCGCCTCTGGTCGCGCCAAAGCGGCCCGTCAGAGGTGAGCAGCCCCCGCCCCACGGTGGGGCCGAGCAGGCTCTTGACGATGTCCGGCTTGGCGTAATTGGCCGCATTGTCGAGCAGCACCCGCTGCACCTCGTCCGGCTTAAGCGGGATGTAGACGTTGAAGCCGAAGATCCTTCGCCGCATCGAGCCGATCTCGAACGCCTGCTCGGACCAGCCGTAAACCGCAGTCCGCGCCCGCTCCCCGAAAAACCCCCGCCACGCCGCCACCGGCCCCTCGCCCCGGGGCGGATGAGGCGGGATGAAGCGGGCGCCGCGGATTGCTGTTATGGCGGCGCCATGTCGATCAACCGGCGCCTTTCCGATCTCCTCGCCGCCCTTCGCCACCTGCCCGACCGGGCTGGCTGGCGCGCTGCCTGCATCGAGCTCGCCTGGGCCTTGCCGCTGTTGCTGATCGTCGCTCATGCAGGTGGCCTCGCTCGGCTCCAAAGTCCGCCCGCTGCTAGCACGGCGGCCACGCTTGCAGCGACTCTGTTCGTGATGCCGGCGCTCCTCGAGGAGCTGCTGTTCCGGGGGCTGATCATCCCGCGCGAAGGACCGAAGGCCCAGTGGATCACGCTGTCGGTGCTTCTGTTCGTCCTCTGGCACCCGCTTCAGGTGGTTACCTTCGGCCCGCCTTGGGCCGGGAGCTTTCTGGATCCGTGGTTTCTCATCGTTGTTGGGATCCTGGGACTGGCACTCGCGAGGATGTACGCGGCCACCAGGTCGCTATGGCCAAGCATCCTCACGCATTGGCTCGTGGTACTGGGATGGAAAGCGGTCTTCGGCGGCCCTTTCTAAGGCTATTCCGCCGCCAGCAGCCGTTCCGCTCCGCCGAGATCGACACTGACGAGGCGGCTGATGCCCTTCTCGATCATGGTGACGCCGAACAGGCGGTGCATCCGGCTCATCGTCACTGCATTGTGGGTGACGATCAGGTAGCGCGTGTCCGTCTCGGCGGTCATCCGGTCGAGCAGGTTGCAGAAGCGTTCGATATTGGCGTCGTCCAGCGGTGCATCGACTTCGTCCAGCACGCAGATCGGCGCCGGGTTGGTGAGGAACAGAGCGAAGATCAGGGCGATTGCGGTCAGCGCCTGCTCTCCGCCCGACAACAGCGTCAACGCGGAGAGGCGCTTGCCCGGCGGCTGGGCCATGATCTCGAGCCCCGCCTCCAGCGGATCGTCCGATTCGACCAGCTCCAGATGCGCCTGACCCCCTTCGAACAGCGTGGTGAATAGGCTCCGGAAGTGCCGGTCGACCGTCTCGAAGGCGGAGAGCAGGCGCACCCGGCCTTCGCGGTTGAGGCTTCCGATCGAGCCGCGCAGGCGGTTTATCGCAAGGCCGAGCTCCTCGCGCTCCGCCTGGGACGCGGCGTGGCCCTCCTCCAGTTCGCTAAGCTCCTGCTCGGCGATGAGGTTGACCGGCCCGATCCGCTCGCGCTCCGCGGTGAACCGCTCCAGCGCAGCCGACTCAGCCGATGCCTCGCCAACCGCGCTTTCCTGGAACCCCAGCTTCTCCGGCAGTAGCGGCGGCGGGCACTCGAAGCGCTCTCCCGAGATCCGGCCCATCTCGATCCGGCGGCTCTCCTGGTTCTCGTGCCGGGCCGCCGCTCCGGCCCTCGCCTCGCGGGCGATGGAAAGAGCTTCGCCGGCGTCGGCCAGCCCTGCTTCGGTGTCGCGTAGCGCCGCCTCCGCCTGGCGCTCGTAGGCGGCTGCAGCCTCGGCGGCTTCAGCGGCTGCGATCGAGACCGTCTCAAGCGCCTCGACTTCCGCTGCCAGCCGCTCTGGAGCGTCGGCCAGCTTGGCTGCTTCGGCTTCCGCCTCGGCCATCCGGCGGCCCATGTCCGCCTGGCGCTTGTCGGCCTCTGAAGCCCGTATCTCCCAGTCGGCGCGCTCCTTCGCGGCCGCTTCCGAGCGCTGCTTGTCGGCGCTGACTGCACGGGCATGGGTCGCAGCCTCCGCCCGGACCTCCGCCAGGGCTCCCTGCGCCGCCTCGGCCTTGCCCCGAAGCTGCGCCACCCGAGCCTCGGTCGCCACAGCGTCGGGAAGAGCTGCGACTACGCTTTGAGCCTCCGCGAATGCCTGCCGCGCCTCGGCCAGGTCGGCATCCGCCTGCGCCACTCGCTCGGCCAGGCCGGTCCGCCGAAGGTCGAGCCTTTCTATCGCGACGTTTGCGGCGTCTTCCTCGCGGCCGGCGTCGCGGATGGCTGCGTTCGCTTCCGCTTCCGCCCGCCGTGCCGAGTCTGCGGCGTCGCGGGACTGCTGCATCTGACTTAGCGCCTGGTCCGTCCTGGCCCGAGCCTCTTCAACCTTGGCTTGAGCGGCAGGCAGGGCTTTCTCGATCGCCGACAGCCGGTTCACCCGGATTAACCGCTCGGCCGCCGCCGCGCCCAGGCCCGAAGCGATATAGCCGTCCCAGCGGCGCAAGGTGCCGCCGCGTGTCACGAGCCGCTGGCCCACCGAGAGCGCGATGCTTCCATCGTCCTCGTCCACCACTCCGATCTGGGCGAGCCGGCGGGCAAGCGCCGCCGGCGCCCCCACATGGGCGCTGAGCGGCACGCAGCCGGAGGGCAGCTGCGGGTCCGAGCCATGGCGTTCGGCGCCTACCCATCTGCGAGGTGAGTCTCCTTCGAGCGCAGCGTCAAGGTCGTCCCCGAGAGCCGCCGCAAGCGCGCGCTCGTAGCCCGGCTCCGCCTTCAGGTGATTGATGACCCGGTCGCCGCTGCTGCCCTCCACCGCGCGGCGAAGCGCCTGCGCTTCCGACTCCAGCGCCGCCAGCGCAGCGCGGGCAGCCGCGCCTTCGGTTTCGGCTTCGTCGCGGGCGGCAGCCGCCTGCTGGCGCTCGGCTTCCGCAGCGCCCACGGCTTCGGCTGAAGCGGCAAGCTGTTCTTCCGCCTGCTCGCGCTTCTGCCGCGCCGAGCGCTTCGCCTCGACCAGCGGAGCCTCATCGCCGAGCCCGGCCATCTGCTCCTGGAGCCGCGCGACCTCCGCCTCTGCGCGGGCAAGCTTGACTCGAGCGGCGTCGAGCGCTGCCTGCGCCACCCGCGCCTCCGCCTGTTCTCCTGCCTGCTCCGCCCGCGCCTGGCCCAGCGCTGCGTCCGCTGCGCGGGCTGCGTCCTCCAGCTCCACCGTTCGAATGTCGATCGTGCCCCGCGCAGCCTCGGCCGCTTCGATCCTCGCCGCGATGTCGCGAGCCTCCTGGTCGAGCCGCGCAAGCGCAGCACGAGCGTCCTCGCCGAGCGCCGCCTCGCGCGCCCGGTCGGCCACCAGAGCCTTCTGGCGCTCGGACAATTCGGTGATTCGCCGGCTGACGCTGTCCCGCTCGGCGCGCAGAGCTGCAAGCTTGTGCCCGAGTGCCGTCGAATGCTCTCTCGCGGCCTGGGCCGCCGACCGCCGCTCCGCCAGCGCCTGAGTCGCCTGCGACTGGTAGGCCGCTGCCGCTCGCTGGGCTTCCGCGGCCCTCTCGACCGCAGCAACCGCGAGCTCGGCTTCTTTCTTGGCGGCCTCGGCGGCCGCTGCGGCCTCGCTCCACTTGGCGAAGATCAGCCGGCCTTCCGCAATCCTGATCTGCTCGCTCAGCTTTCGGTAGCGCTCAGCGGCCCGCGCCTGCCGCTTAAGAGCCAGCGCCCTTTGCTCCATATCGCCGAGCAGCTCGTCGAGGCGAGTGAGGTTCGCCTCGGCTGCCCTAAGCTTTTGCTCCGCATCCTTGCGCCGGACGTGAAGGCCGGAGATGCCCGCCGCCTCCTCCAGCATCTGCCGCCGCTCGACCGGCTTTGCAGAGATGATCGCGCCGATCCGGTTCTGGCTGACCAGTGCCGGAGAGTGGGCCCCGGTCGCGGCGTCCGCGAACAGCAGAGCCACGTCCTTCGCCCGGACGTCCCTGCCGTTGACCCGGTAGGCGGAGCCCGCGCCCCGCTCTATCCGGCGGGTGACCTCCACCTCGCCTTCTCTGGCGACTCCGAGGTCGCCCGGCATGTCCTCGGCGGTCCGCTCGATTAGGAGCGAGACTTCCGCGAAGTCTCGGGCCGGCCGAGTGCTGGTTCCGGCGAAGATCACGTCCTCCATGCCGGAGCCGCGCATCGACTTGGGGGAGGATTCGCCCATCACCCAGCGTATCGCCTCCAGGACGTTCGACTTCCCGCAGCCGTTGGGGCCAACGACTCCGGTGAGACCCGGCTCGATCCGAAGCTCGGAAGGCTCGACGAAGCTTTTGAAGCCGGAAAGCTTGATCCGCTTTATCTGCAAGATGGCCCCCCCGAGCGCATCCGCTAGCCGCCCGCCTTCCGGATCAGCGGCTCAAGCTCCTTCCAGTCATGAGCGTGAACCTTCGTGCCGTTGATCAAGAAGGTCGGAGTTCCCTCCACCCCCAGCGCCGAGGCAGCTTCGTACATGTCCGCGAGGCGCTGAAGAGCGGCATCGTCCGCAAGGCACTTCTTCGCCTGCTGAGGAGCGATCCCGCTTGCGGCGCCGATCTGGGTCAGTCCGGCCATGTCGGCGATCCGGGCCAGCCGCTCGGCGGAAGAGAGCGACTGCAGACTCTTCTCCTGGGCCGGAGTCATCGCCTCCAGCTTGGCCAGCCACCGCGGCTGAGCGGCGTACATCCGCTCTATGGTCGGGAAGAACTTTCCAGGGCCGCCGCAGCGCGCGATCAGGCTCGCGGTGACGTCGGCGCCGTTCAGCACGTAGTTCCGGAATTCGAAGCTCAGCTTTCCCGACCGCACCATGGCGGCAAGCGGCCCAGCCGCGCTTCCCGAGAAGTCCGCGCAATGGGGGCAGGTGAGCGATCCGTATTCTACCAGCTTCACCTTGGCTGCCGGGTTCCCCATCCGGAAGCCGCCCTGCGGAGTCGCGACGACCGTCTTGGTCCAGTCGCGCGCCGCCACCGCTTTCTTCGCGGGCGCGGCCGCAGACGGTCCGCCGGCGAGCGCCGCTGCAGTCACCATCGCCGCCAGAAGGAGCCGCTTCATCAGCCGATCTCTTCCCGAAGCTTCGGCTCGAGCGCTCCCCAGGTGGTGACGTTCTCCACCTTTTCGCCGTTGATGAGGAAGGTCGGAGTTCCCTCAACCTTGTCGCGCTCGACCGCCACCTCATTCATCTGAACCAGCCTCTGCACCGCCTGCTGGTCGGCAAGGCAGGAATTGATCCGTGCCTCGGGCATTCCGCGCTGGCGGAAGAAGCTGTCGATCCCGCTCGCCTTTGCGATTGCTGGGACCTGCTGCTCACGCGGCAAAGCGGCGATACGCTGCTGATCTGCCTCGCTCATCTTGGTCGCAGCGGCCGTCCATTGCTGCTGCGTCGCGAACAGCTGGTCCACCGACTTGAAGTACGGGCCGGTGCCCTGGCAGCGCACGAGCATGGTCGCTGCAAGGTCGATCGGGTTCATAACGAAGTTGCGCAATTCGAAGCTGACCTGTCCGCTCTTCACGTACTGGTTCTTCAGTTCTTCGCTGCCCTCTCTCGAAAAGGTAGCGCAATGGGGGCAAGTCAGGGACGCATATTCCACGAGCTTCACAGGGGCGTTCGGGTTGCCCATCATGAAGCCGCCGTCCGGGGTTTCTGTCACGACCTGCGTCCAGTCTCCGTTCGGAGCCTCCACCTGCGGAAGCGGTGCGTTGCTCACTGCAGCGGTTCCGTTGGCTGCGCCCTCCGCGCCTTTGTCGTCGCCGCAGCCTGCCAAAAGAAGCGCCAGGGTGAGGCTTGCGCCCCCGATCAATGCCTTCATGTCTTACCTCGTCAATTTGCCGACGACCGGAATCGTCGTCACTTCGGTTGCAATCGGCTGCCCTTCGCTCGCCGCGACGCCTCGCGCAAGCGATTCAAGGCAGGCGCGAAGCTCCGGATCGGCGATGACCCGGAGGGAATCCCCCAGCTCCGCCGGTATCGGCCGGAGCGACGGCGGAGCGGTGCGCGCCTTCGCCTTGGCAACCTTAACGATGCCTTGCTTGAAGGCCACGCGCTCGACCGCGGGATAACCGAAGAAGCGGTTTACCCGTTCTACGATCACCGGGGCGACATGCTGCATCATCGGCGCGTGGGCGCCTTCGACGACCAGGGTCAAAACCCCTTCCGAGCGGCGGCCGTGCGGGAAGCGGATCGATTCCGGAGTGGAGACGCCGGCATAGCGCTCACCGACGATCTCCCGCCATCTGCTGACCACCGAGGACTGGACGAAGCCGAAGCGGCGGAAGGCTGCCCGGCCGACATCGGGCAGCATGTCGGACACGGCGCGCGCGCGGCGGGACCGCTGCGGCTCCTCGGCAGCCTTTGCGGGCTTTCGCTTTTCTGTCGGGCTCCCGGATTTCGCCATGGCTCCGAGCATGCCATAGGCTGGCCATGACAGTCGATGCATCAAATGCGCTTCTGCGCTGGTATGTTGTGGATAAGAGGTCGCTTCCCTGGCGCGCCGAAGGGGTGGAGAGGCCGGATCCGTACCGCGTCTGGCTGTCCGAGATCATGCTCCAGCAGACCACGGTCGCGGCGGTTCGGCCCTATTTTCAGAAGTTCACCAGCCGCTGGCCGGACGTGCAGGCGCTCGCCGCTGCGGACGAGGCGGAGGTGATGGCCGCCTGGGCGGGCCTCGGCTACTACGCCCGAGCCCGAAACCTCATCGCCTGCGCCCGCGCCGTCTCCTCCTCGGGAGGAGCGTTTCCGGATAGCGAAGAGGAGCTTTTGAAACTGCCCGGCATCGGCCGCTACACGGCCGCCGCGATCGCCGCGATCGCCTTTGGGCGAAAGGCGGTGGTGGTCGATTCCAACGTCGAGCGGGTGGTGGCCCGGCTGTTCGCGGTCGAACAACCGCTGCCGGGTGCGCGGAGCCGGATTTATGAGCTCGCCGCGAGCATCACTCCTGAGAAGCGGAGCGGCGACTTCGCTCAGGCGATGATGGACCTTGGAGCCACCGTCTGCACTCCGCGGGACCCGAAGTGCGGGATGTGCCCCCTCGAAGGAACCTGCGCTGCGAGAGCGGGCGGCGACCCCGCACGCTATCCGAACAAGGCTGCCAAGGCTGCAAGGCCGCAGCGCCAGGGCATCGCCTACTGGCTCCAGCACGGGGACCAGGTGCTTCTCGTCCGGCGTCCGGCCGAGGGGCTGCTCGGCGGAATGCTCGCTCTTCCGAGCGGCGCCTGGACGCCCGAGGCCGAGGCGGGAGAGGGCGCCCCCGTCGCAGCGAATTGGGATGAAGCAGGGTCGGTCGATCACGCCTTCACCCACTTCGCCTTGAGGATGCGGCTGCTCTGCGCCCGGGCTCCCGATCGCGCAGCCCCTGGCTCCTGGTGGCCGATCGCGAAGCTGGAGGAGGCTGGTTTACCCACCTTGTTCGCCAAGCTTGCGGAGCGCGGCGCCTGCTGGTCGGGGATGCGGGAAGTGAGCCTTGCGGCAGGCGCGGCTCCCGCCTAAAGGGCTGCCAAATTCACCTGATCGGGCGCGGACCCTGCGCGACCCTCCGGAGGTTACAAGCGGCATGGACAATCGGACCAACACCATTGCTGGCTGGGTGCTTGCCGCCGGCATCGTGGCGCTCGGCGCCTCGATCGTCACCGGCGAAGTCTTCAAGTCGGAGCGGCCCGAGAAGATGGGGTACCCGATCGAGGGCGTCGAGCTGGAAGGCGAGGAAGACGGGGGTGCCGAGGAGCAGCCGATCGCGGCCTTCCTCGCCTCCGCCGACGTCGGCAAGGGCGAGCAGGTCTTCAAGAAATGCGCCGCCTGCCACACGATCACGCCCGGCGGCGCCAATGGGCTCGGCCCCAACATTCACGCCATCATGGGTGCGCCGCTCGCGTCCAAGCCGGGCTTTGCCTATTCCGACGCCTTGAAGAGCAAGGGCGGCACCTGGACCTGGGACAATATGAGCGCGTGGCTGAAGTCGCCCAAGGCCTTCGCTCCGGGTACCAAGATGACCTTCGCGGGCATCGGCAAGCCCGAAGATCGGGCCAATTTGATGGCCTATATGAACGCGCAGGGTAGCAACATTCCGGTTCCCCCGCCGCCCGCCGCAACGCCGGCCGGCGCTGCGGCCGAAGAGGCGGGTCAGCCTGCCGCCCGCGACAAGGGCGAGAAGGAGCCGGTGCTGACCGAAGGCGAGGCCGCCAAGCAGCCGGTCGGCCGCGTCATGGGCGAAGGCGCTCCGGCGACCTCCGGGCGCGAAGAGCAGGCCACGACCAAGGGCCAGTAAGGCTCTCTTATTCCGGTGCCAGGGCCGCGCTTCCGGCGTAGCGCTCGCAAATATAATCCCAGGCTTCTTCCGCGGTCTCGACCATCTTGAACAAATCGAGGTCGTCCGGCGAGATCGTGCCTTCCTGGACCAGCGCCTCGAAGTTCACCACGCGATTCCAGAAGTCGTGGCCGAACAGGACGATCGGGACCGGCTTGATCTTGCCCGTCTGGATCAGCGTCAGAAGCTCGAAGCATTCGTCGAAGGTCCCGAAGCCTCCCGGGAACACGGCAACGGCCCGAGCCCGGATCAGGAAGTGCATCTTCCTCAGCGAAAAATAGTGGAACTGGAAGCTGAGGTGCGGGGTCACGTAAGGGTTCGGGAGCTGCTCGAAGGGCAGTACGATGTTGAGGCCGATCGACTCCTTGCCTTCGTCATGCGCTCCGCGGTTCGCTGCTTCCATGATCGAGGGGCCGCCGCCCGAGCAGACGACGAACTGCTTCTTCCCGTCCGCGTCGGGCCCCACCCGGCTGGCGATCCGGGCGAGCTTCCGGGCCTCCACATAATATTTGGACTTGGCCTTCAGGCTTTCCGCGATCTTCCGCTGGCTCTCGGTCGAGGCGGCGGCGATCAAGGCGTCGGCCTTGTCCGGCTCGGGGATCCGGGCCGATCCGTACATGACCAGGGTTGAGGCTATGTTCGCTTCGTCGAGCAGCAGATCGGGCTTCAGAAGCTCCAGTTGAAAGCGGACCGGGCGCAGGTCCTCGCGAAGCAGGAAGTCCATGTCCTGGAAGGCGAGCCGGTAGGCCGGGTCTTCGGTCTGCGGGCTTGAGGTCGGCTGGTTGGCGACTGCGGCTTCTTCGCGCGCAGGCGAAAACACGCGGCTTGGCGGATGCGGATCGGTCATTGCCCGCCTTTAGCGGCAATGCGGCCCTTGTCGAACCCACTGTTCGGTTGACAGCCGGGGCCCGACCTCTAAGCCGGTCGGCGGGCCACGCCGTCCCAACGCGGCGCGCGCTCTCTGCGAGGAGAGACTTATAGTGACGAATCCAAGACCGGGGGTTCGCCCCGAACGACCTTTCTTTTCTTCCGGCCCTTGCGCCAAGCCGCCGGGTTGGGCTCCGGAACATCTCGCGCTCGGCTCTCTCGGCCGCTCGCACCGCTCCAAGCTCGGCAAGGCGCGCCTCGCCTACGCCATCGAGCTGACCCGCCAGGTCCTCAAGGTCCCCGCCACAAACCGAATCGGCATCGTCCCGGGCTCAGACACCGGCGCCGTCGAAATGGCGATGTGGTCGATGCTCGGCGCTCGGCCGGTGACGATGCTCGCCTGGGAGAGCTTCGGCGAGGGTTGGGTGACCGACGCGGTCAAGCAGCTGAAGCTGGAAGGCAAGATCCTGCAGGCGCCCTACGGGGAGCTCCCCGACCTCGCACGGGTCGATCCGGGGCACGACGTGGTGTTCACCTGGAACGGAACCACCTCCGGGGTTCGGGTGCCGAACGGCGACTGGATCAGCGACTCCCGAGAAGGCCTCACCATCGCCGACGCCACTTCGGCCGCCTTTGCTCAGGACCTGCCCTGGGACAAGCTCGATGTCGTCACCTACAGCTGGCAAAAGGTGCTCGGCGGGGAGGGCGCCCACGGCATGCTGATCCTGTCGCCGCGAGCAGTCGAACGGCTTGAAAGCTATACCCCGGACCGCCCGCTTCCGAAGCTGTTCCGGATGACGAAAGGCGGCAAGCTGATCGAGGGCATCTTCGAGGGCGAGACGATCAACACGCCCTCAATGCTTGCGGTCGAGGACTACATCTTCGCTTTGGAATGGGCGAAGGGACTGGGCGGGCTCTCCGCTCTTATCGCCCGCGCCGACGCCAATGCAGCGGCGCTCGACGCATGGGTGCAGCGGACGCCTTGGATCGAGCATCTTGCGGTCGATCGCGCAACCCGAAGCAACACCAGCGTCTGCCTCAAGTTCGCGCCCGATGCCGTTCGGGGGATGGACGACGAAGCTCAGAACGCGCTCGTGAAGAAGATGGCGACGTTGCTGGAGGTGGAAGGCGCCGCTTTCGACATCGCCGGCTACCGCGATGCTCCGCCCGGACTGCGGATCTGGTGCGGAGCCACGGTGGAAACCGACGACATCGAAGCGCTCTGCCCCTGGCTCGACTGGGCCTTCCACGAAGCCCGCGCCGCTTAGTCCCTCTCCCCTTCAGGGGAGAGGTTAGGAGAGGGGGAGTTGAAGCAAGGCCCCTCTTTCAGAGCTTCTTCCCCCC
>DASYWC010000115.1:0-13381 GCA_035936615.1 Allosphingosinicella sp.
TGGTCTGAGACTCCCCCACCCCAACCCCTCCCCTGAAGGGGAGGGGCTTCGAGAGCCGCGCCGCTACGGAGAACCCCCCCGCCCCGTCGCTCCGCGCCATCTCGGACAGGCTCGCCCGCCTGAGGCCCCGGCCGGGCGAAAGCAGCGACACCGCCTCCAGCACGTTGGTCTTACCCGCCCCGTTCTCCCCTGTGAGGATCACGAAGCCGGGGCCGGGCGCGATTATGGCGTCGGAGTAGGATCGGAAATCGGTAAGGACGAGGCGGGCAAGCATCCGGGCCGAAGTACCACTTCGGCCCGATATTTATACCCGCATCGGCATCAGCACGTAGAGCGCCGGGGCCTTGTCGTTTTCGCGCAGGAGCGTGGGGGCGGCTGCGTCGGCGAGGTGGACCTCGACCGTGTCGCCTTCGATCTGACCCAGTATGTCGAGCAGGTAGCGCGCGTTGAAGCCGATCTCGAAGCCTTCCGAGCCGTAGTCGCCGGGGACTTCCTCGGCTGCGGTGCCGTTTTCCGGGCTTGTGACGGAGAGCGTGATGCGGTCTCGGTCGAGGGCCATCTTCACGGCGCGCGTCTTTTCGCTGGCGATGGTGGCGACCCGGTCGACGCCTTCCTCGAAGGAGCGCGGATCGATCCGGAGCAGCTTGTCGTTCGCGGTCGGGATGACCCGGCTGTAATCGGGGAAGGTGCCGTCGATCAGCTTGGAGGTGAGGATGGCATTGCCCAGGCCGAAGCGGATCTTGGTCTCGGACAAGGAGACCTGCACGGTTCCGTCCACCTCGTCGAGGAGCTTCCGCAGCTCGCCGACGCATTTGCGCGGGATGATGACGTCCGGCATTCCTTCGGCGCCGGCCGGGCGGGGCACGGTCACTCGGGCCAGGCGGTGGCCGTCGGTGGCTGCGGCCTTCAGAACCGGCTGATCCTCGTCGGAGACGTGGATGAAGATGCCGTTCAGGTAGTAGCGGGTCTCTTCCGTCGAGATCGCGAAGCGCGTCTTGTCGATGATCTGGCGCAGGGTCGCCGCCGGAAGCTCGAACTGGGTCGGAAGATCGCCCTCCGCGATGACCGGGAAATCGTCGCGCGGAAGAGTGGCAAGGTTGAACCGGGCTCGGCCGGCATTGACCTGCATCTTGCCCTCGGCGGCGTTCAATTCGACCTGGCTTCCTTCGGGAAGCTTTCGCGCGATGTCGAACAAAGTGTGGGCGGACACGGTGGTCGCGCCCGGCTCCGTCACATTGGCTTCGATGGTCTCGTTCACCTGGAGGTCGAGGTCGGTCGCCATCAGGCGGATTCCGCCGTCCTGGGTGGCCTCGATAAGGACGTTGGACAGGATCGGAATCGTGTTCCTGCGCTCGACCACTGACTGGACGTGACCAAGACACTTAAGAAGCGTGGCCCGTTCGATTGTCGCCTTCATGCTATCCCCCAAAGTGGTACTTTGCGGGAGGTTGTAGAGCGGGATAGAGGCCGCCGCTAGGGGCTTCTAAGCGCCGATAAGAAAAGGGCCGGAGGCGATGCCCCCGGCCCTTCTTCTGTCTTCCGGTCGAGACCCCGGATCAAGTTCGGGGTGACTCCGCTTCGCGGGTCAGAAGCGGAAGCCGACGCCCACCATCACCTGGTGACGATCCAGGTCGATGTCGGTGTCGAAGTCTTCGCCATCGAGGTCGTCGAGGTCGAAGTCGTCGCTGAAGTCGAGGTTGCTGTAGTTCGAGTAGCGATACTCGATCTTGCCATAGGCGTTGCGGCCGAACAGCTGCTCGACTCCGGCGCCGAGCCGGTAGCCGTCGACGTTGCTGTCGAACTCGAACCGGTCGCCATCGCCCTCGAAGCGGCCTTCGATGCTGGTGTTGGTGTAACCAGCCTTACCGTAAACGAGCGTCGTCGGAGCGACTCGGAAGCCGACGCGCCCGCCGATATAGATGTCGCGGCCGGTTTCGATGCGCGAAGAGAAGGGAGCATCGATGGTTTCGTTCGTCTTCTGCTTGCCGGTCGACTCGGTGAACTCGCCCTCCACGCCGGCGACAAAGCCGCCGAGATCGAAGTCGTAGCCGACCCCTACGCCGAACGCGGCGCCGTCGATCGACTCATCGCCCTCGTCGTCGGAAGTGTCGACGCCGTTGTCCTTGTTGCCCGATTGAAGCTTGTCGTAGCCAACGAGGCCTTCGATCCGGAAACCCGTGAAGGGGCCGGCGGCGACGTCCTGAGCGAAGGCGGGGGCGGCAACGGTGCCCGCGAGCAAAGCGGCGAAAATGTACTTACGCATATTCAACTCCTTAATTCTACTAGACTGGTCCACAATGGGATCGGCGGCGAAGCGCTTCGCAGGTGCAAAAGTTGCATGAACCGTAGATAAACGAGGTTTTTTGTTGCCAAAGGGCCACGTTGAGCCGATTTCTTGTGCGATGCAGCGGCTGATTTTTCTCTTGATGGCGGCGCTGGCGACCGCACCGGCCATCGCTCAGGCGCCGCTGGGGATTTACCATAGGTGGGGTGCGTTCACGCAGGCCGACGCGAAGAGATGCTACGCCCTGTCGAAGGCGGTCTCCTCCGCCGGGCGCCGGGTCCATCAGCCTTATGCTTCGGTAAGCTTCTCACCCGAACGCGGCGGCGCCCCGCAATTCTATGTCCGCCTCAGCAACAGGAAGCGCGCAGGGTCGGCGGTGATCCTGCGCATCGACGACAGGGCATTCCAGCTCATCGGACAGGAAATCCACGCCTGGGCTCCGGACGCGGCAGCCGACACCGCAATCATCGGGGCCATGCGGACCGGAGTGGCACTGTCGGTGGAAACGCGGTCCGAGGGAGGGACTCGGGTCAGGGACCGCTACGTTCTGCGTGGGGCGGCAAGCGCCATCGATTCAGCCGCGTTCGCCTGCGCGTCCCCGCGCCGCTGGAAAAAAGCCGCCGCAAGGGCTACATGGCGGCAACCATGACAGCTGCGATGCCAATCCCCGGCCACATCGATCCGGTTCCAGTTCCGCGCGCGGCCGTTCCAAGCGTGGACGGACGAGTGGATCTCGTCGGCCTGCCGAAGGACGCGATCCGCACAGCGCTCGCTGAGGCGGGGCTGGACGAGCGGCAGGCGAAGCTTCGCGCCAAGCAGATCTGGCACCAAATCTACAATCGAGGCGCCACCAGCTTCGATGCGATGAGCGACATCGCCAAGCCGCAGCGGGCATGGCTCGCCGAACGCTTCACGATCGGGCGGCCGGAAGTGATCGAACATCTCGTCTCCACCGACGGCACCCGAAAGTGGCTGCTCCGGACGCCCGACGGCAACGATTTCGAGATGGTGTTCATCCCCGACGCCGACCGGGGGACCTTGTGCGTCTCAAGCCAGGTGGGGTGCACGCTTAACTGCCGCTTCTGCCACACGGGGACGATGCGGCTGGTGAGGAACCTGACTGCCGGCGAGATCGTGGGGCAGGTGATGCTTGCCCGCGATACGCTTGGAGAATGGCCGTCGCAGCCGGAAGGGCGGATGCTTTCCAACATCGTGATGATGGGCATGGGCGAGCCGCTCTATAATTTCGACAATGTGAAGGGTGCGCTGAAGATCGTGATGGACGGGGACGGCCTCGGGCTCTCGCGCCGGCGGATCACGCTCTCCACCTCCGGAGTGGTGCCGATGATGGCGCGCGCCGGGGAAGAGATCGGAGTGAACCTTGCGGTGTCGCTGCACGCGGTGACGAAGGAGGTGCGGGACGAGATCGTGCCCCTGAACCGGAAGTACGGGATCGAGGAACTGCTCCAGGCCTGCGCCGAGTATCCCGGCGCCAACAACGCCCGTCGGATCACCTTCGAATATGTGATGCTGAAGGACAAGAACGACAGCGACGAGGACGCGCGCGAGCTCGTCCGGCTGATCCGCAAGTACGATCTTCCGGCCAAGGTGAACCTCATCCCGTTCAATCCATGGCCGGGGGCGCCCTATGAATGCTCGACCGCGGAGCGGGTGAACCGCTTCTCGAGCATCATCTTCGAAGCCGGGATAAGCGCTCCGGTGCGCCGGCCGCGGGGCCGCGACATCATGGCTGCATGCGGGCAGCTGAAGTCCGCTTCGGAGAAGAAGAGCCGAGCAGAGCTGGATCGGCTGGCGGAGGAAAAGCAGGCCGCTCTCGCCTGAAGCGGGAACCTGCGCCTTCGCACCGCTTTATCATCGCCGACCTCGCCGCTGTGGGCGCTGGAGAGCCGCGTGATCCTCAAGGAGATCCCATTTGCCTGACCGGCGGCTGCGAATCCTGATCGTGGAAGACGAGATGCTCGTCGCCATGAACATCGAGGACATGCTGCTCGACCTCGGGCACGAGGTGGCGGGAATCGCCAGCCGGCTGGAGCCTGGGCTCGCGCTCGCCAAGGAGGGCGACTTCGACATGGCGCTGCTCGACGTGAACCTTGCCGGCCAGCAGTCCTTCCCGATCGCCGAGATACTGCGCGGGCGCGGCCTGCCGTTCCTTTTCGCCACCGGCTACGGCCTTAAGGGCATTATCGACGAGTTCAGGTCGCGACCCGTGCTCCAAAAGCCGTTCCGGATCCAGGACCTGGCCCTGGCGATCCAGGCGGCCGAGGGCACGGCCTAGGCATAGAAAAAGGCGCGGAAGCTTTCCCCTCCGCGCCTCGTTCTAAATCGAAAAGCTTGGTTTATGCGCTCGCCTGCGCCTGCTCGGGCAGCGCGCCGCGCGCCTGGGCGACGATCGAGCGGAACGCGTCGCCTTCGTGCATCGCGATGTCGGCAAGCACCTTGCGGTCGAGGTCCACTCCGGCAAGCTTCAGCCCGTGCATGAACTGCCCGTAGGTGAGGCCTTCCTGGCGGACCGCGGCGTTGATGCGCTGGATCCACAGAGCCCGGAAAGACCGCTTCTTAACCTTGCGGTCGCGATAGGCGTACTGGCCGGCCTTTTCCACCGCCTGGCGGGCGATTCGGATCGTGTTCTTGCGCCGGCCGTAATAGCCCTTCGCCTGATCCAATAATCTCTTGTGGCGGGTCTTGGTGGTCGTCCCGCGTTTCACACGTGCCATATCAGTATCTCCTTACTTGAGGCCGTAGGGCGCCCAGAGCTTCACCCGCGCCGTATCGGCGGCGGCGAGAACTTCGGTGCCGCGGTTCTGGCGGATATACTTGGCATTGTGGCTGATCAGGCGGTGGCGCTTTCCGGCGACCCCGTGCTTGACCTTGCCGGTGGCGGTGAGCTTGAAGCGCTTCTTCACCCCGCTCTTGGTCTTCATTTTGGGCATTTTCGTCTCCTTGCCGCCATGCGGGCGGACGTTCGAGAACAGCCACGGCAGCCCTTTACCGGCCGGGCGGTTCATTCTTCCAAAGGTGGAAAGAAGCGGCGCCTATAGAGGGAGGAGCCGGGCAAGGCAAGAGCGGCTGGGCCCTGTACGGCGAGCAAGCACCTTAACGCCGCCCGCAAGACAGGTTCAGGAGCCAGACAACCCGAGCCCTGTAGAACGACGGACATGAGCTTCTTCAGGAAATCGCCCATGTTCTTCCGTACCGCAGCCATAATGGGGGTTGCGCTCCTTGGCGCGTTCGGCCTTTCCGGCCAAAGTGTCGGGGCAGCTGCCAATGATGCACGAAACCCCAATGCCTGGGTGATCGGCCCGATCATCAAGGGGCGCAGCTACTCGCGCGAGATGCCGATGCATCCCTCGGCCGCCCCGAACGGGGGGTTGCGCATCGACTTGCCGCAGGCTCCCGGAAGCGTCCATTACGTGACCTTCCCGCACGGCTCGCTGGCCGGGAAGAAGCGGATCGTCATGCGCTACCGCGTCGAGGCCGATCCGGGGGTTCGGATCGTGCCCCGGACCGCGCCCGGCTCGCCCTCGATGATCACGCTCTACTTCCAGCGCGGCGGAGACAATTGGAGTGCCAGGGGGCCCTTCGAGACGTACCGCTGGTACGCCACCTTCGCCACCAGAACGCCGATCACTCCCGGCGAGTATGTGATGGTCGCTCCGCTCGATGCCAACTGGACTGCAGTCGAGACCTCCACTGCGGCCACGAATCCGGGAGCATTTCGCCACGCCATGGCGAATGCGGATCAGGTCGGCTTCGTCCTTGGCGGCGGGGACGGGTACGGCCACGGAGTCTTCGCAACCGGCCGCGCGCGGCTGACCGTCACCGAGTTCCGGGTCGAGTAGCTAGTCGAACAGGCTGGACACCGAGGTCTCGTCGGCGATCCGGCGGATTGCTTCGGCAAGCAGCGGTGCGATGGTGAGGATCCGGATCTTGTCCGTGGCTCCGGCCGAATCGTAGATGGCGATGGAGTCGGTGATGACCAGCTCCTGGAGGGTGGACTTCTCCACCCTCGGGACGGCCGCTCCGGAAAGAACTCCGTGGGTGCAATAGGCGACCACGGCTTCGGCGCCCGCTTCGTTGAGCGCGGCGGCGGCGTTGCACAGCGTGCCTGCGGAATCGACGATGTCGTCGACCAGGATACAGAAGCGGCCGGCCACGTCGCCGATGATGTTCATCACTTCCGATTCGCCCGGCTTCTCGCGCCGCTTGTCGACGATTGCGAGGGGTGCGTTGTTGAGCCGCTTGGCGAGGGCGCGGGCCCGGACCACTCCGCCGACATCGGGCGAGACGACTGTGATGTTGCGCCCGGCGAACCGCGCCTGGATGTCGGCCGACATTACCGGGGCGGCGTAAAGGTTGTCAGTCGGTATGTCGAAGAAGCCCTGGATCTGCCCCGCGTGGAGATCGACGGAGAGCACCCGGTCGGCGCCGGCCACGGTGATGAGGTTCGCAACCAGCTTGGCCGAGATCGGCGTTCGGGGGCCGGGCTTCCGGTCCTGCCGGGCGTAGCCGAAATAGGGGACGACCGCAGTGATCCTCTTGGCCGACGAGCGCTTCAGAGCGTCGATGCAGATCAGGAGCTCCATCAGATTGTCGTTGGCCGGAAAGGCCGTCGACTGGACCACGAACACGTCCTCGCCGCGCACGTTCTCGTGGATTTCGACGAACACTTCCTCGTCGGCGAAGCGGCGGACGCTCGCCTCGGTGATCGGAAGCTCCAGATAACCCGCAATCGACTTCACCAGCGGAAGGTTCGAATTGCCCGACATCAATTTCATAAAGGAGCGTCCCCGGCTTGCGGCTCCCCGCCCTCTTAAGCGCCGAACGAAGGTTGGCAAGGGCCGTTGCGGGACTCGGGCACTGACCCTAGTGCGGAAGCGATGAACGTCGTCACCCGCTTTGCCCCCTCGCCCACCGGGCGGCTCCACGTCGGCAATATCCGGACCGCGCTGCACAACTGGCTGTGGGCGCGCAACAACGGCGGCAAGTTCATCCTGCGCCTGGACGACACCGACCGGGAGCGGTCGAGCGAGGAGCATGCGCAGGCGATCCGCGAGGATCTCGACTGGCTCGGCCTCACGCCCGACGAGGAGCATCGCCAGTCGCAGCGCTTCCATCTCTACGAGGCGGCTCTGAAGCGGCTGCATGAGGTAGGCCGCGCCTACCCCGCCTACGAAACCGCGCAGGAGCTAGACCTCAAGCGCAAGGTCCAGCTCAGCCGCGGAATGCCGCCGGTCTACGATCGAGGGGCGCTCGAGCTGACGGATTCGCAGATTGCCGCCTACGAGGCGGAGGGCCGGCGGCCCCACTGGCGCTTCAAGCTCGATCATTCCAAGCCGATCCGCTGGCACGACGGGATCCGCGGGGAGCAGACGCTCGACCCCGCTTTGCTTTCCGATCCGGTCGTGCGGCGGGAGGACGGAAGCTGGCTCTACATGCTTCCAAGCACCGTCGACGATATCGATATGGGCATCACCCATGTCGTTCGGGGCGAGGACCATGTCACCAATACGGGGCTCCAGATCCAGATGTTCGAGGCGCTGGGAGCGGAGGTGCCGGCGTTCGCCCACGCGGCCCTGCTGGTGGGATCGGAAGGCAAATTGTCGAAGCGCTTGGGCTCCCTCGGAGTGGAGGGGATGAAGGAAGCGGGCATCGAGCCGATCGCCCTGCTCGCCAAGCTCGCCCGGATCGGCACCAGCCAGCCGGTGGAGCCCGTCACAAGCGCCCAGCCTCTGATCGAGGGGTTTCATTTCGAATGCTTCGGCCGAGCACCCGCCCGGTTCGACATGGAAGAGCTGGCGGCTCTCAACGCGCGGATCGTCCACCAGCTCGACTACGAGACCGTGGCCGACCGCCTGCCCGATGGGATGGCGCGTGACGACTCGGCCGCCATCCGCCCGAACCTCAAGACCGTCGCGGGAGCCGGAGACTGGTGGGAGATCCTCCACGGCCATGTCGAGAGCCGCCCGGCGCCGGAGGACCGGGAGTTCCTGCAGGCGGCCGCCGAGGCGGCGGAGCGGATCGACTGGAGCGGCAGTCCCTGGGCCGAGCTCACCGCATCCCTGAAGGAAAGCACCGGCCGATCCGGAAAGGCGCTGTTCCTTCCGCTTCGGCGGGCGCTGACCGGCCGCGACAGCGGGCCCGAGATGGCGGCTCTGCTTCCGCTCATCGGCAAGGACGAAGCGCTCGCGCGCCTCCGCGCCGATTGACGGCTTCCCTCTAAGCTCCGCTGCCGGGCAGAGGACGCCCGCAGCAGCTATCGGGGCCATATGCCTTGCAAGCTACGGCTGTTTGCGCCGGATCGCGTTGCCGAGGCCCAGCCTTGTCAAATGGACCCCGGTCATAAGTAGAGCGAATAAGGCAAAGAGCGCCCCGCAGGGGATCGCGATCACGCTAACCACCCCTAATGCCAGATTCTCGGAGCCCTCAGCGACGTGCCACAGCCCGAACATCGCTAGAAGGGCCAAGAACAACAAGGCCATCCAGAGCCGGAGCCTTGAGAGGGCCAAAGTCTTCTCGTGACTCATGACCGGCCACCCTCCTTTTCACCACCTTCTTCCGCCTAGCCTCCCAGTTCGCCTCATCCTCATCGTGTTAGCAAGGAATAATCGCGGCCACTTATGGTATAGTATATCATGTTGATACAGTGTATCATGCTCCCGCAGCTGGAACAACCAGCGCACTGCCAAGGAGAGTTGCAATGCCAGAAGGAGGTTTTTTCGACCGGCGGACCATCAGCCCCACCAGCCTCACCATCGTCATCCTGCTCCACGCGGCCGCGATCACCGCGCTTGCACTGTCGAAGATGGAAATGCCGAAGATGAAGATCTTCGAGCCGCTCCAGATCGAGAACATCAATCCCGATCCCATCCCCGACCCTGTGAAGCCCGAGCGCAAGGACCAGAAGCCGGTCGCCCGCGACACGCAGATCGACTATGTGCGGCCCCTAGTCCCGACCACCCCGCGCGGGCCCGTCGTCGTCCAGCAGCCGAACAAGGAGCCGGTGGTGTTCGATCCCGGCCCCCCTCCAAGGGCGGACCAGACGCCTTCGGAGCCGGCGCTGCCACTGCCGCCGCAGCCCCAGCCGCAGCCCCAGCCCCAGCCCAAGCCGCAGCCGCCGGTCCGGACCGAGGCGACGATGCGCTCGGGCGACCTGCAGCCGCCCTACCCCGCTTCCGAAGAGCAGATGCAAAGGGAGGGGAAGGTGACGATCCGCTTGACGATCGGCACCGACGGCCGGGTCAGGGCGGCCGAAAAGGTCTCCGCGACCAGCGAGGCTTTCTTTACCGCAACCCAGCGCCACGCGCTGCGCTTCTGGAGGTTCAGCCCGGCGACGCTGGACGGAAAGCCCGTGGAGAGCACCAAGGTCGTGACGGTGCATTTCCGGCTCGACCAGTAGGCGGAGGAGGGGCTGGCGAAAGCGTTTCGTCGGCCCTATCTTGCCGCTGATGCCGCTTCCACGCCCCGCCTCTCCACGAGCGCTCTGGTCCGACATGCGCAGCTTCTTCCGGCAGCGCAGCCGCCACCAGATGATCGCCGCCTTTTTCGCGGTCGTGATGCCGATCATCATCGTCGTCGGCTTCTATTTCGATTCCCAGACCAACATCCTGCCCGGCGAGCAGATCGTCTACGTCGAGAACTGGCCCGCCACCCGCACCGACGAGGAGATCAAGGCGCAGCAGAAGATCGACCAGGAACGGCGGGACAAGGCCCTCGCCGAGCGCCAGCGCCAGTACAAGGAGGTCGAGCGAAGGCTCGGCATGTAGCGGCCCGAATGGACCGGGACGAACGCTGGATGGGGGCAGCGATCGCGCTTGGCGAGAGAGGCCGCGGACGGACCGCTCCCAACCCCAATGTCGGCTGCGTCATCGTCAAGGACGAGCGGGTCGTCGGGCGCGGCTGGACCCAGCCGGGCGGGCGGCCCCACGCCGAAGCCATGGCGCTCGAGGAAGCCGGGGAGGAGGCGCGGGGCGCGACCGTCTACGTGACCCTGGAGCCCTGCGCTCACCGAAGCGAACGCGGCCCCGCCTGTGCCGACCTGCTGGCCGAAGCGCGGCCGGCGAGGGTGGCGGTAGGGATCGCAGACCCCAATCCGCGCACCGACGGCAAGGGCATCGAGCGACTTGAGGCCGCGGGGGTAGAGACTCGCCTGGGCGTGGAGTCAGAGGCCGCTCGCGCTTCGATGGCCGGCTTCCTCACCCGCATAGCGCTCGGCCGGCCGCGAGTGACCCTGAAGCTTGCTATGTCGCTGGACGGCAAGATCGCTCTTCCTTCCGGCGAGAGCCGCTGGATCACGGGCGAGGACGCCCGGGCCCACGTCCATTGGGAGCGGGCCCGCGCGGACATGATCCTTGTGGGCCGGGGAACCTACGACTCGGATTCGCCCAAGCTCGATGTCCGGCTGCCCGGACTGGAGGATCGCTCCCCCCGGCGCGCGCTCCTCACCCGCGGCGACGGAGTCGAGGGCTGGACCAGGCTCGGCAGTCCGGAGGAGGTGTTCGCGCTCGAAGGAGTGAACGATCTTCTCGTGGAGGGGGGCGCCGGGGCTGCGACCGCCTTCCTCGCGGCAGACCTGGTCGACCGGCTTCTGCTCTACCGGGCTCCGATCTTCATCGGCGAGGGGCGCTCGGCCCTCGGCTATATCGGCCTCACCGCGCTTGCCGACGCGCACGGGCGCTGGGCATTGCAGGACTCGAGGGCGCTTGGAATCGACCGGCTGGAAGTCTACCAGCGCGACCGAAGCTGATGTTTACAGGGATCATCACCGATATCGGCCGGATCGAGGCCGCCGAGCAGCGCGGGGACCTGCGCCTTCAGATCGCCTGCGCCTACGAAATGGACACCGTGGATCTGGGGGCGTCGATCGCGTGCTCCGGAGTGTGCCTCACCGTGGTGGACAAAGGCGACGACTGGTTCGCGGTCGACGTGTCCGCGGAAACGCACGCCCGGACCGCAGGCGACATGTGGGAAGAAGGGCGGCGGCTCAACCTTGAGCGGGCGCTTAGGGTCGGAGACGAGCTTGGGGGGCACATCGTCACCGGGCATGTCGATGGAGTGGGAGTGGTCGAAGGCACGGCCGAGATCGGCGGCTCCACCCGGCTCGTGATTGAGGCCGGCGAGGAGATCGCGCCTTATATCGCGACCAAGGGCTCGGTGGCTCTCGACGGGGTGTCGCTGACTGTGAACGAGGTGGAGACCCTGTCGGACGGGGTTCGCTTCGCGGTTAACATCATCCCGCACACCGCCGCTCAGACCACTTTCTCGGAGATGGTGCCGGGGCGGCCGGTCAATATCGAGATCGACATCCTGGCGCGCTACCTGAGCCGAATGATGGAGCTCCGGCGCTAGATGGAGCGCGGCTTCCTATCCGGCCCGGAGGAGATGATCGACGAAGCCCGGAACGGGCGGATGTTCATCCTTGTCGACGATGAGGACCGGGAGAATGAGGGCGACCTCGTCATCCCCGCGCAGATGGCGACTCCGGACGCGATCAACTTCATGGCGAAGCACGGGCGCGGCCTCATCTGCCTCGCTTTGACCAAAAGCCGAGTGGACCAGCTCGGCCTCGGCCTGATGAGCCGCCACAACGGCACCCGCCACGAGACCGCCTTCACCACCTCGATCGAGGCCCGAGACGGGGTCACCACCGGCATCTCCGCAGCGGATCGGGCGCGCACCATCGCGGTCGCGATCGACGCTTCCAAGGGCCCCGAGCATATCGTCACTCCGGGGCACGTGTTTCCGCTGGTGGCAAGGGAAGGCGGAGTCCTGATCCGCGCCGGCCATACCGAAGCCGCGGTGGACGTCGCGCGCCTTGCCGGTCTCAACCCGTCCGGCGTCATCTGCGAGATCATGCGCGAGGACGGGACCATGGCCCGGATGGACGATCTGGTCGCCTTCGCCCAGCTGCATGGCCTCAAGATCGGCACGATCCGCGACCTCATCGCCTACCGCCTGAAGAAGGACCATCTGGTCGAGCAGACGGCGGAAGCGACCTTCGAGAGCCGCTGGGGGGGCACCTGGACCGTCAAGACATTCCTCAACAAGGCGGTGGGGACCGAGCAGATCGCTCTGGTCAAGGGCAGGATCGACCCCAATCGCCCGACTCTCGTTCGCATGCACCAGCTCAGCATCTTCCCCGACGTGTTCGGCGAACTCGACCCTCGCGGCGGGCTGCTCAGAGGAGCGATGGAGGCGATCGCGGAGGAAGGCGCCGGAGTCATCGTCGCACTCACCCGCTCCGTTCCCGTGTCCACCCTCCTCGACCTGCGGACCGGCAAGTCGGAGGCCAACGACATGGAGGCGCTTCGCGACTATGGGGGCGGAGCGCAGATCCTCTCGGCGCTCGGAGTTCATGACATGATCCTCCTCACCAACACCCACCATACTCCGGTCGCGCTCGGCGGATACGGCCTGGCGATAGTCGGCGAGCGGCCGATCCCGCTGGAGGGCTGACATGGCCAGGCTGCTGATCGTCGAGGCGCGCTTCTACGACCATTTAAACGACCTTCTCCTGGAAGGTGCGCGTTCGGCCATCGAGGCGGAAGGGCACAATCACGAGACGGTGACGGTTCCGGGCGCTCTGGAGATACCGGGCGCGATCGCGCTTGCCGCGGAGACCGGACGCTATGACGGGTTCGTTGCCCTGGGCGTGGTGATCCGCGGCGAGACCTATCATTTCGAGATCGTCAGCAACGAAAGCGCCCGCGGGATCATGGCTCTCACCATGGACGGGATCGCCATCGGCAACGGAATCCTGACGGTGGAGAACGAAGCGCAGGCGCTGACCAGGGCCCGGCCCGACGAGAAGGACAAGGGCGGAGAGGCTGCCAAGGCGGCGCTGGCGGTGATGCGGCTGAAGGCGAGGTTCTCCTAGCTTAGTTCCTCCCCAGCATTTTGCTGGGGGGGACCGTCCGAAGGACGGTGGAGGGGTATCTGCCGAAGCCTGCGAAGTTACCCCTCCACCACCCCTTCGGGTGGTCCCCCTCCCCACGAAATCGTGGGGAGGAACTAGGCCAGCTCCGGATAATCCGTGTAGCCCTCCGCCCCCTGGCTGTACCAGGTGGCTCGGTCTTGGGG
>DASYWC010000116.1:0-6120 GCA_035936615.1 Allosphingosinicella sp.
GGAGCCTGCGCCGCGCCCCGAGCCGGCCCCGCGCGCGGAGCCGGCGCCTGTCGAAGCCGCCGTCGCCCGCCCGAGCTTCAACTGCCGGGCCGCCCGTACGCGCAGCGAACGGATGGTCTGCAGCAGCAGCGCCCTTGCCGCAAGCGACAGGGCGATGTCGTCGCTCTATTTTTCGTCGCTTGCCAATGCGGACCCCCGCCAGAAGGCGGCGCTTCGAAGCACCCGCAACCGCTTTCTCGCCTACCGCGAGCGCTGCGGAAGCGAGGCCTGCATCGCCGACGCCTATCAGGGGCGGATGATGGAGATCAGGGACATCATGGCCGGACGCTTCTGAAGGCGCCCGCTGCCCCGAGGCGATTAGCTGTGGACAAGTGACCGAACGTTGTTCCCATCGCCGCCCCGGCTGCGCATAGTGGGCCGATGGCCGCTCCCTACGTCCCGCTGCGGATATTCTCCTGCTACACGATGCTCGAAGGGGCGATCGAGCCCAAGGCGATCGCAAAGCAGGCCAAGAGGCTCGACTTTCCCGCAGCGGCCCTCACCGACCGAAACGGGCTTTATGCGGCGATGCCGTTCACCGACGCCTGCAAGGGCGAGGGCGTGCAGCCGATCGTCGGAACCATGCTCGGCGTCGCCAGGCCGAGCGTAGAGGGGCGCTCTTCGCAGATCGACTGGCTGGCGCTCTACGCCCAGGACGAGCAAGGCTATGAGAACCTCTGCGCGCTGGTCTCGGAGGCCCATCTCGACCGGCCCCTGGAAGAGGAGCCGCACGTCACTCTGGAGCGGCTCGAAGGCCGAACAGACGGGCTGATCGCCCTCACCGCCGGCGGGGAAGGCGCTCTGACGCGGCTGCTCGCCGAGGAGCAGGGGAATGCCGCGACTGCTTATCTGGACCGGCTTCAGGCGTTGTTCCCGCAGAGGCTCTACATCGAGCTGAGCCGACGCGAGGTCGAGGCGGAGCAGAAGGCGGAGGAGGCGCTGATCGACCTCGCCTACGAGCGGGACCTGCCGCTCGTCGCTACCAATCCGGCCGCTTACGTGGATCCGGCCTTCCACCGGGCCCATGACGCGATGCTCTGCATTGCCCAATCCAGCCAGATCGATCGGGACGACCGGATCAAGTCCTCGCCCGAAGCCTGGATCAAGCCGGCGGCGGACATGCGGAAGCTGTTCGAGGATATTCCGGAGGCCATCGAGAACACGTCGGTGGTCGCCCGCCGATGCGCATTCGGGGCGCCGAAGCGCAGGCCGATCCTTCCGAGCATCGCCGGCGACCTCGATGCGGAGGCCGAGCAGCTTCGCAAGGACGCCCGCGCCGGTCTCGAGGAGCGGCTGGGCAAATATCGGGACTTAAGCGAAGACGCCCGCAAAGCCTATTTCGACCGTCTCGATTTCGAAGTCGACGTGATCGTCAACATGGGCTTCCCCGGCTACTTCCTGATCGTCGCCGACTTCATCAAATGGGCCAAGGAGAACGACATCCCCGTCGGGCCCGGCCGCGGATCGGGCGCAGGCTCGGTGGTGGCGTGGTCGCTCACCATCACCGATCTCGATCCGATCCGGCTGGGCCTGCTGTTCGAACGCTTCCTCAACCCCGAGCGCGTGTCGATGCCGGACTTCGACATCGACTTCTGCGAAACCAGGCGCGGCGACGTGATCCGCTACGTCCAGCAGCGCTACGGGGCCGACAAGGTGGCGCAGATCATCACCTTCGGAAAGCTGAAGGCGCGGGCCGTTCTGAAGGACACCGGACGGGTGCTTCAGATGAGCTACGGCCAGGTCGATCGGCTCGCGAAGCTGATCCCCAACCATCCGACCGAGCCCTGGAACCTGGAGCGGGCTCTGAACGGAGTCTCGGAGCTTGCTGCCGAGTATAAGAACGACGCCGACGTCCGGCGCCTGTTCGACCTGGCGATGAAGCTGGAAGGTCTGCCTCGGCACAGCTCAACCCATGCGGCGGGCGTGGTGATCGGGGACCGGCGGCTGGACAAGCTCGTGCCGCTCTATCGCGATCCCCGCTCGGACATGCCGGTGACCCAGTTCGACATGAAGTATGTCGAAGCGGCAGGGCTGGTGAAGTTCGACTTCCTCGGCCTCAAGACCCTCTCGGTGCTTCAGAAAGCGGTTCAGATGCTGGCGAAGCGCGCGATCGAGGTCGATCTCGATCATCTCGAATGGGACGACGAGGACGTCTACAAGCTTCTCCAGCGGGGCGAGACGGTCGGCGTGTTCCAGCTGGAATCGGAGGGCATGAGGCGGACTCTGGCGGCGGTGAAGCCGACCAGCTTCGAAGACATCATCGCTCTCGTCTCGCTCTACCGGCCGGGCCCCATGGACAATATCCCGATCTTCGGTGCCCGGAAGAACGGGCGCGAGCCGATCCAGTATCCGCACCCCCTTCTGGAGGACGTGCTGAAGGAGACTTACGGCATCTTCGTCTATCAGGAGCAGGTGATGGAGGCGGCCAGGGTGCTGGCCGGCTACAGCCTCGGCGAGGCCGACCTGCTGCGCCGGGCGATGGGCAAGAAGATCAAGTCGGAGATGGACGCCCAGCGCGAGCGGTTCGTCACCGGCTGCGCCGCAAACGCGATCGAGCGGCCCAAGGCGAACGAGCTGTTCGACTTGATCGACAAGTTCGCGGGCTACGGCTTCAACAAGAGCCACGCCGCCGCTTATGCCCTGGTCGCATACCAGACCGCCTGGCTGAAGGCGCATCATCCGGTGGAGTTCTATGCCGCCTCCATGTGCTTCGACATGGGCCAGACCGACAAGCTCAGTATCTTCGTCGACGACATGCGGCGCCTCGAAGTCGCCTGCCTGCCTCCGAGCGTCAACGCCAGCGAGGCCGAGTTCGCGGTAGAGGTCATCGAGGGCGGCCATGCGGTTCGCTATGCGCTCGGAGCCCTGAAAGGCGTCGGCGAAAAGGCGATGGAGCAGCTGATCGAGGAGCGCGGCGCCAACGGCCCGTTCAAGTCGCTCGACGATTTCGCGGACCGGGTGGACCCGCGCCTGCTCAACCGCCGCCAGATCGAGAGCCTGGCCGGCGGCGGCGCGTTCGATGCCTTGGCGCCGAACCGTGCGGCCGTGTTCGCGGCGGCCGAGACGATCCTTGCACATGCCTCCAGCGCCGCCGACGCCAGGCGGAGCGGGCAGGGCGGCCTCTTCGGCGGGGGCGAGGCCAACGTGGTGCCGATCCGGATGCCGTCGTCCGAAAGCTGGACAATCGCCCAGCGTATGGCGGCGGAGAAGGAAAGCTTCGGATTCTACTTCTCGGCGCATCCGATCGACCGCTACCGGCACCTCGCCGACGCGCACGGGGCGAAGACCTTCGTGCAACTCGGAGAGCTTCCAGCGCCGTCGGACGGCGGCCGCTATGGGGCGGTGATGGCCGGGCTGGTCGAGGAGGCGAGATGGCGCACCTCCGCCAAGGGCAGGCGCTATTTGATGGCGACGCTTTCCGATTCGTCCGGTCAATTCGTCGCGACGGTGTTCGACGATTCCGCGGCCGCGCAGGTCGAGGAGGCGGCAAAGGCCGGCGGCTGCGCGCTTCTCAACGTGGAGCTGGACCGGCGGCCCGGGGAGGAAGCGCCCCGGGTGACGATCCGCTCCATCCAGTCCTTCGAGAGCCTCTCCAAGCGCACGCGCCTGCTGCTCGAAGTGGAGGCGGAGGACGAGCAGGCGATCCGCGCGCTGGCTCTGGCGGTGGCGGGAGATCGGTGTGGGAATGGCGAGCTTCGCCTGCGCACCCGTGTGGGCCATGGGGAGGCGCAGCTCGTCCTCGGCCGCGACTTCCTGCTCGACGCCGAAATGGCCGCTCGGGTGGAGCGGGTGCCCGGAATCCTGTCGGTTCGCCTCAGCGTCGCTCCGCAGCCCCGCCTTGCGCTCGTCTCCTAACCGTCCATAATCTCCCTCGAAAAGGAGACACGGATGTTCGGTGGGATGCAGGACTGGCCGCTAAGGATCATGCGGCTCCTCGATCATGCGGAGCGCGAGCACGGCCCGCGTGAGATCGTCTCCCGCTATGCGGCGGGCGATACGGTGCGGACCGATTGGGCGGGAGTGGCTCGGGACGCACGGAAGCTCGCCAATGCGCTTGAGAGGCTCGGCATCACACCCCGCGACCGGGTCGGCACTCTTGCGATGAACCACGGGCGCCATCTCGTCTCCTGGTACGGCGTCATCGGAATGGGCGGCATCCTTCATACGATCAACCCGCGCCTGTTCGAGGAGCAGCTGGTCTACATCATCAACCATGCCGAGGACCGGGTGCTGTTCTACGACTCGGCCTTTGCTCCGATCGTCGAGCGACTGAAGCCGAAGCTGGAGACGGTCGAGCACTACGTCTGCTTCGATCCCGCTGAGGGAGCAGGGTTCGAAGACCTGATCGCCGGGGAGAGCGAGGAGTATCGCTGGCTCGAAGGCGATGAGCGCGAGCCGGCCATGCTCTGCTACACCAGCGGCACGACCGGCAGTCCCAAAGGCGTGCTGTACGAGCATCGTTCCACCGTGCTTCACGCAATGACGGAGGTGAGCCCCGGAGTGTTCGACATGTCGGCCCAATCGGTGGCCCTTCCGATCGTTCCGATGTTCCACGCGGCCGCCTGGGGCCTCCCCTTCGCGGCGCCGATCGTGGGCGTGAAGATGGTCTTTTCGGCGGACTACAACCCGCAGGTGCTGTGCGACCTGATGCGCACGGAGGGCGTCACCCACACGGCCGGCGTGCCGACCGTCTGGCTCGCGATGATCAACCATGTGGAGGCGACGGGTGCGGATCTCGGCCCGCTCCAGGTGGTCACCATCGGCGGATCGGCGGCTCCCAGGGCGATGATCGAATATTTCGTGAAGCGGGGGATCCGCGTGGGTCATGCCTGGGGGATGACCGAGATGTCGCCGATCGGAACGACCGGAGCTCCCCCTTCCAACTGGTCCGAGATGAGCGAGACCGAGCAGATCGACTATATGTGCAAGCAGGGCAGGGTGCCCTTCGGAGTAGAGCTTCGGACGGTGGACGACGAGGGCAATGTCCTCCCGCGCGACGGGAAGACGTCCGGACGGCTGCAGGCGCGGGGACCCTGGGTGGTCCAGCGCTACTTCAAAGACGAGAGCGGCCCGGCCGCCGACTCGGACGGCTGGTTCGACACCGGCGACGTCGCGATCCTCCACCCGGACGGGGTGATGCAGATCACCGATCGATCCAAGGACGTGATCAAGTCGGGAGGGGAGTGGATCAGCTCGATCGAACTCGAGAACGCCGCGGTCGGCTGCCCGGGCGTCGCCGAGGCGGCGGCGGTCGGCGTGTACCATCCCAAATGGGACGAACGCCCGATCCTGCTGGTGGTGAGAAAGGAAGGGGCGGACGTGAGCCCGGAAGAGATCACCGCGCACCTGACCCGCCATGTGGCGAAATGGTGGCTTCCGGACGAGATCCTGTTCGTGGATAGCCTGCCGCACACCGCGACCGGCAAGCTGCTCAAGACCGCCCTTCGCGAGCAGTACCAGGACTACAAGCTCGCAAGCACTGCCTAAGCCCGCGCCGGGCCCGGTCGCCTTGGGAACAATGTCGCGGCCGAACGAATTCACCGGGTAGCTCAGGAACAGGTGGAGACGGACGTGGCGCACAGGGACAATATCCGCGAAGGCTTGCAGGTCCTCGGGTCGGACGGCGGGATGATCGGCAGGGTGAAGGGGCTTCACGGCGACCACATCCACGTGGAGCCCACCGTCCCCGGCCATGGCGGCGACCACACTGTCCCGATCGCCTGGGTGGCCCGGGCCGACGATCATGTGCATCTGAACCGCGAGGCCGCTCTCGTCCGCGATACCTGGGGGAGCGGCGAGGGCCATGTCATCCCTCCACCGCACGGTGCGACCGCGACCCGAACTTCCACCACCCGGACTTCCGAGACCGCCTACCGCCGCGACGCCCACAAGAGCATGGGGAAGAGCTGGATCGTCTGGCTGATCGGCGCCCTACTGCTGCTGCTGATCGTCGTGCTCGGAATCAGAGGGTTCGGCTACGCGGCCGACGACAGCGGCATGGAGCAGCCGGCGGTGGACGCTCCGGACGCCTGAGATGCGTCGGCGATGACGAGCCAGGGACGGAAGCGCGTGCTGCCCGAG
>DASYWC010000117.1:0-16554 GCA_035936615.1 Allosphingosinicella sp.
CCGAACGATCGTCCAGAACGCGATGAATTCGCGCGACCACACGACGCTGGTCGCCGCAGTGAAGGCCGCGGGCCTGGTCGACACCCTGTCCGGACCCGGTCCGTTCACCGTGTTCGCGCCCACCAACGCAGCTTTCGCCAGGCTGCCTGCTGGAACGGTCGACACCCTCCTTCAGCCGGCCAACCGCTCGATGCTGCAGTCGGTCCTCACCTACCACGTGGTTCCGGGCCGTATGACCGCTGCTGACCTGATGGCGGCGATTCGCGCCGGCGGCGGTCAGGCGCGCCTCACCACGGTCCAGGGCGGAACGCTTACCGCCAAGATGATGGGCAACCGGATCATGCTGATGGATGCGCGTGGCGGAATGTCGCACGTGACCCAGGCCAACGTGATGCAGTCGAACGGCGTCATCCACGTCACCGACGGCGTAATGCTTCCGGGCTGAGGCTAGTCCTCTGCCTGGCGGGGCGCCGCCGGACCCCCTGTTCCGCGGCGCCCCAACTTTTTTGTGAAAGAGACGAGATGATCGACAACCCACAGTTCAGCCGCCGCAGCTTCCTCGGCTCCGCAGCCGTCGCAGGCGCACTGGCGGCGCTTCCGTCGCCGCTTCTGGCGGCAGGCGCGCGGTTCCAGATCACTCGCACTCCCCAGGAGTGGCGCAAGATCCTCTCGCCAGCTCAATACGGGGTACTTCGCGAGGGGAACACTGAGCGCGCTTTCTCAAGCCCGCTCGACCGCGAAAAGCGCCGGGGTACCTATGCCTGCGCCGGATGCTCTCTGCCCCTGTTCAGCTCGGCGACCAAGTTCGACAGCAAGACGGGCTGGCCGAGCTTCACAGCTCCGCTTCCCAATGCGGTCCGAACCAAGCAGGAGGGCGCGCTCTTCTTCAAGCAGACCGAAGTGCACTGCCGCCGGTGCGGAGGCCATCTCGGCCACGTCTTCGACGACGGTCCAAAGCCTACAGGCAAGCGCTACTGCATGAACGGCCTTGCCCTAAAGTTCAGCGCGGCCTGACGCTTCGAGGTCCTCGGGCTCGTCAATGTCCAGCAAGGTCTCTCCCACGTGGAGAGACCAACCCAGGGCCGATATTCTCCCGATCGTGTCTGCGGCGACCGTCGATGTGCTCCACTCGATGCCGTTGAAGATCGAAGCATCGTAGCGCTTGAGGCCTAGCAGTGCGTAGCCCCCGTCGAACGTCGGATGGATCACCGCATCGTTCCTCTCCAGCTCCGCGCTAGCCTGCTTCAGGCGAGACGCGTTCAATGCCGGGCAGTCCGTGCCGATGAACATCACCGCTTCGCCTTTGCCAATGACCCGTTCCGCGGCTCGAGCCAGCCGCTCGCCGAGGTCCCCTTCGCCTTGCCGGCTAAGCTCCACCCCCTCCGGAATCTTTTCCAAGCTGCCGCTGAGGCAAAGCTCCACCGTGCCTGTGCGAGCGGCGAGAGCTTCGCGGCAAGTGTCAGCCAACATCCGCCGCGCCAATGCCGCCGCGCCGTCCGGCCCAAGCGCTGGAATGAGCCTAGTCTTCACCTGCCCCGGAAGGGGTGCCTTGGCGAAGATGGCGATCCGGGTCACCCCCGCCGCCAGCGGTGGTAGCGCTCGGCGATCGCGAGCAGCCGCTCCGGCCGGTTCGCTTTTTTCCATTCCCCGGCCGCATATCTGTTCGCCTCCGACATCGTCGGGTAGGCGTGGATGGTGCCCAGGATCTTGCCGAGCCCGGTTCCCTGCTTCATCGCCAGGACGAATTCCGCGATCATCTCGCCCGCATTGGCGGCAACGATGGTCGCTCCGAGGATCTTGTCCTTGCCCGGAACGACGAGCAGCTTGACGAAGCCCGTATTGGCGCTCTCCGTCACTGCGCGGTCGAGGTGCCCCAGATCGTACCGGACCACTTCGTACTCCACCCCTGCCTCCTTGGCCGAAAGCTCGTTATGTCCGACATGGGCGACTTCCGGATCGGTGAAGGTCACCCAGGGGAGTACGGAATAGTCGGTGCGGAACTTGCGGAAGCTTCCGAACAGGGCGTTTACCGCCGCGTACCAGGCCTGGTGAGCCGCGAAATGGGTGAACTGATACGGGCCAGCCACGTCGCCGGCGGCGTAGATGTTTGGGTAGAGCGTCTGCAGATAGTCGTTGGTGATCACCGTCCGGTCGGTCTCGATCCCGAGCTCCTCCAGCCCATAGCCGCTGAGACGCGCCTTGCGGCCGACGGCGACGATGATCTCGTCGAACGGAAATGCAGCCTCCTCGCCGCCCGACTCCGCGATCAGCACCTTTCCCTCGCACCGGAGCGCCTTGTGGCCTGTGCGGATGTCGACCCCCTCGGCCCCCAGCCGGGTGGAGATCAACTTCGATATCTCCTCATCCTCCTTGTCCAGGATCCGCTCGGAGGATTCGATTTGGGTCACCTGCGACCCCAGCCGTGCGAATGCCTGCGCCATTTCCGTGCCGATCGGACCACCGCCCACGATCACCAGGCGCCGGGGGAGTTCCTCGCGGGCGCCGAGCGCGTCCCACATCGTGTCGCTGGTGAGATATCCCGCTTCCTCAAGGCCCGGAAGCGGCGGGACCAGCGGCTCGGCGCCTGCCGCGATCACGATCGAGCGCGCCGTCACCCGGTCCTTCCCGCCGATCTCCACAGTCCAGGGGTCGAGGATCCGGGCGTGGCCCAGGCGTACGTCGACTCCAAGCCTGGTGTAGCGCTCGACGCTGTCGGCTGGAGCGATGGTTTCGATGATGGCCCGCACTCGTTCCATCACCGTCGGGAAATTCAACTTCGGCTCGATGGGCTCCAGGCCATAGTCGCCGGCAGTCCGCATCTCGTGCGCCAGCCGGGCCGTCCGGATCAGCGCCTTGGATGGAACGCAGCCGGTGTTGAGGCAATCGCCGCCCATCTGGTGCGCCTCGATCAGGGTCACCTTGGCCCGGACGGCGGCGGCGATATAGGAGGTCACGAGCCCGCCCGCTCCGGCCCCGATCACGATCAGGTTGCGGTCGAACATCGCCGGGCGCTTGTAGCCTTTGTAGATTCGCCGCCTGCGCAGCCGCCCGATCAGCCACTTGGCGAGCAGCGGGAAAAGGCCCAGCAGGACCAGCGACCCCAGGAGCGCGGGCGACAGTATGTCGCTCGTGCTTTCGATCCGAGCCAGCTGCGTCCCTGCGTTGACGTACACCGCGGTGCCGGGAAGCATCCCGATCTGACTGGCAACCGCGTAGGTCAAGGTGCGCATCGCCGTGAGGCCCATCGCCAGGTTGATCAGGAAGAAAGGGAAAAGGGGGATGAGACGCAGGGTGACGAGATAGAAAGCGCCGTCTCTCGCAACGCCCTTGTCGATTGCATCAACCCGCTTTCCGAACCGTCCCTTCACCCAATCCCGGAGAAGATAGCGCGAGGTAAGGAAGGCGATCGTCGCGCCGATGGTGGATGCGAAGGAGGTGACCAGTATCCCGATCCAAAGTCCGAATATCGCGCCCGCTGCCAAGGTCATGATCGCCGCGCCCGGAAGCGACAGCGCCGTCACCGCCACGTAGAGCAGGAAGAAGGCGCCGATCGCGAGCAGCGGACGTTGCTCCACGAAGCCGGCAAGCTGCTCCTGCCGCGCCTTCAGCTCGGCCAGGGACAGATAGGCGGAAAGATCGAACAGGAAAAAGGCGGCGATCGCAGCCAGGACGAGCAGCAGGACCCCTATCTTGCCCATCCTGCCACGCTTCATAGACGCTGCCCCTTCCGTGCCGCTCCGGCAGGCCCTATCCTGTTAAGCTAGAGGAGAGAAGTGATAGCCACTGCCGCCGAGCCTTGTTTGTCGCCGTTCGCCGATCCCAATGCGCGCGCGCTCGACCCGGCCAAGTTCCGCCATCCTCTGGTTACCGCCAAGGGGCAGGTGAGGGCGCACGTGGCTCTGGACCGGCTCGACACGCTGTGGATCAACACCGGCACGCTGTGCAATCTAGCCTGCAAAAGCTGCTATATCGAAAGCTCGCCCACCAACGACGCTCTGGTCTATCTGACGCTTGCCGAGGTGGAGGCGTATCTCGACGAGGCAGAGCCTCTTGGAGTGCGCGAGATCGGGTTCACCGGCGGCGAGCCCTTCATGAACCGCGACATGCCGGCGATGATGGGCTCGGCGCTTGGCCGCGGCTTCGAGGTGCTCGTCCTCACCAACGCGATGCGCCCGATGCGGCGGTTCGAGGAGCAGCTGAAGGCGCTTCCCCGCGAGCGGCTGACGATGCGCGTGAGCCTCGATCATTATACGCAGGCCGCTCACGAAGCGGAGCGCGGAGCCGGGGCCTGGGCCAAGGCGCTGGACGGGCTTCGATGGCTTTCGGAGCATGGCTTCCGGATCGCAGTCGCGGGGCGTCATCTGCCCGGCGAAGACGAGGAAGCCGCTCGAGCCGGATATGCCCGCTTGTTCCAAGAGCTTGGGGTGAACGTTGACGCGGGTCTCGTGCTGTTCCCGGAAATGGACGGCTCGGCCGACGTGCCGGAGATCACCGAGGCCTGCTGGGGCATTCTCGACGTCGCGCCGTCTGCAATGATGTGCGCGTCGAGCCGGATGGTGGTGAAGCCCAAAGGCGCCGAGCGCCCGCACGTGGTCGCCTGCACCCTGCTTCCCTACCAGGAGGAGTTCGCGCTGGGCGAGACGCTCGCGGGTGCAAGCGGCAAGGTGATGCTGAACCACCCGCACTGCGCCCGTTTCTGCGTGCTTGGCGGCGCCAGCTGCTCGGGCTGATTTGCTTTCCGTCATCGTCCCGACCCTGAACGCGGAGGCTCATCTCGGCGCATGCCTGGACTGTGCGAGGGACGCCGACGAGCTGGTCGTCGTCGATGGAGGCTCGAGCGACTACACGATCGAGGTCGCGGAACGCCGAGGGGCGAAGCTGCTCTGCGCTGCGACCGGCCGCGGCCAGCAGCTCAGCGCCGGAGCGGAGGCGGCGGCGGGGGACTGGCTGCTCTTCCTTCACGCGGACACTGTGCTCGCCCGCGGGTGGCGCGAGGAAGTTGAGCGGCACATCGCAGCCGCTCCCGAAGCGGCCGCCTGCTTCCGCTTCCGCCTCGATTCCCGCGCGTGGCAGGCGCGGCTGGTCGAAAGGGGAGTCGCGGCACGGGTGCGCTTCCTCGGCCTTCCCTATGGGGACCAGGGTCTGCTTATCTCGCGCCGTCTGTACGAGGCGGTGGGCGGGTACCGGCTTCTGCCGCTGTTCGAGGACGTGGACCTGGTCCGGCGGCTGGGCCGTGGGCGCATTCGGCTGCTCGGCGCCGACGCGGTGACTTCGGCGCGGCGGTGGGAGAAGGACGGCTGGCTCGGCCGTTCCGCTAGAAACCTGTTCCTGCTGGGGCTCTACGGACTCGGAATGCCGCCGGCGCGGATCGCGAGCCTCTATCGCTGAGCGGAAAGCACGCGGCCGCAGATCGCATCCAGCTTCGCGAGCATCGCCTGGTCTCGCGCTGCCGGAGCAGTGATGAGGGCGCTGTCCAGCACCGTATCGATGGGGGAGGGCTCCCGGACCGCGGGAAGCGCCTTTGCCAGCTCCACCACCAGCTTCCGGGCCGTGTCGGCGTTGCCCATCAGCTGCGCGATCACCTTCGACACCTCGACCGCCTCTTCGCCAGTCCGCCAGCAGTCGTAGTCGGTTACCATTCCGACGAGGGCGTAGGGAAGCTCGGCCTCGCGAGCGAGCTTGGCTTCGGGCATCGCCGTCATTCCGATGACGTCGCAGCCCCACTGCCGGTAAAGCTCGCTCTCCGCTCTCGACGAGAATTGCGGCCCCTCCATGGCGAGGTAAGTGCCGCCTTTGGCAACCGTTGCCCCTGCTTCCTCCGCCGCCGCTGCCGCAAGCGCCGACAGCCGCTCGCAGACCGGCTCCGCCATCGAGACGTGGGCCACCATGCCGGTCCCGAAGAAGCTCTTTTCGCGGGCGAAGGTCCGGTCGACGAACTGGTCCACCACCACAAAATGTCCCGGAGCCAGCTCTTCCCGAAGCGAACCGATGGCGGAGATCGCGACCACGTCGGTGCAGCCGGCCCGCTTCAGGGCGTCGATATTGGCGCGGGCGTTAACCTCCGTCGGGGGGGTGACGTGCCCGCGCCCGTGCCGGGGAAGGAAGACGAACTTCACCCCATCGATCCGTCCGATCAGAAGCTCGTCCGAAGGCGGTCCCCAGGGGGTATCGACCGCCACCCACTGCGCCTCCTCCAGCGCGTCCACCTCGTAAAGGCCGGAGCCGCCGATGATCCCGATCGTCCATTCGCTCATGGGAGGCTGCTTAGGGATCGATCAGGATGATGCGCAAGTCATTGACGTTGGTCCCGGTCGGCCCGGTGACGAACAGGTCCTGGCGCGCGGCGAAGAAGCCGCCGCTGTCGTTGCGTGCGAGAGCCTCCTCTGCGCCGCTTTGCCTCAGCGTCCGCGGGTCGATGAATGCCCCCGCCGCTTCGCCCGAGCCGTCGATGCCGTCCGTGTCCGTCGCCAGCGCGCAAATGCCGGGAGCGCCGCGAAGTGCCAAGGCTAAGGCGAGCGCATATTCCTGGTTCGGTCCGCCCCTCCCGCTCCCCTCAAGCGTGACGGTCAGTTCTCCGCCTGAAATGAGTGCGGCGGGGCCACTCGCCTGAAGCGCGAACCTCGCGTGCGCCACCGCCACCTGCCGCGCCTCGCCGGTGCAGTCGTAGCCGATGATCCGAGGCAAATAGCCGAGTTCCGCCGCCTTCCGGGCCGCCCCGTCCACGGCGCTCCGTCCGCTGCCGACGACCTTGTACTCGCCAGGCACGCTCTTCTCGCTTTCGCGCCAGCCGGCTTGTGGCTCTTCGATCCGGTAGCGGCGGAGGATCGAGCGGGCGTCTTCGATGCTGCTGGGATCGGCAGCCGTGGGTCCGGACCCGATATCCTCCGGCCTGTCTCCGACCACGTCGGAGGTCGCCAGCGTGAGAAGCTTCGCAGGGTGCGCCGCGGCAGCCAGGCCGCCGCCCTTGAAGAGCGACAGGTGCCTTCGGACGCAGTTGATCTCGCCGACGGGCGCCCCGGCGCGAAGCAGAGCAGTCGTGATTCGCCGCTTGTCAGCAAGGGCGATCCCGGGGCTTGGAAGGCAGGCGAGGGCGGAGGCGCCGCCGCTCAGCAGCACCAGCACGAGATCCTCGGCCTGGGCGCTCCGCGCAAGCGCGAGCAGCCGCCGCGCGGCATCGAGGCTGCTCTCGTCAGGCACCGGGTGCCCGGCCGTCATAATGTCCAGCCGGCCGAGCGGCTCGCCGGCTCCGCGGCGAGTCACCGCGAGGCCGCAGAGGGGGCCGCCCCAATGCTCCTCCACCACCCTCGCCATCGGAACCGCGGCCTTGCCGAGCGCGAGCACCATCGTGCGCCCCGGCGGCGGCTCCGGAAGGTGCGGCGGAAGCAGGCGCGAAGGATGGCACTCGGCGACCCCGGCTCCGAAAATCGCCTCCAGATGCTGACGCGCGGCTTCGCTCATGCGATTAGTTGAGCCATGGGCGCCGATCGATCAACACCCCCGAGGCAAAGGCGCCTGCTCAGCCGTCCGCTCCGACTCGCCCTCAAGGCCGCGGCCCTGCTGATCGGGCTCCCGATCTTCTATCTGCTCGCAGGCGCTCTCGGCTCGATCATCCCCGCCAACGCGGATTGGAAGCAGCCGGAGCAGGGGATCGCCATCTTCGTTCGCACCAACGGAGTCCACACCTGGCTTGTGCTCCCGAAGGTGTCGCAAGGAATCGACTGGCGTCCGCTGGTGGACCCCGCTTATCTGAAGGACCCCCGCTACGGCGCCGGCGACTATCTCGCATTCGGCTTCGGCAACCGCGACTTCTACCTCAACACGCCTTCGTGGTCGGATCTCACCGTCCAGACCACCCTAGCGGCGGCCTTCGGGCGTGGCCCGGGGCTCCTGCATGTCGAACATGTCCATGATCCGCGGGCGGGCGAACGCCAGGTCCGGCTCAACATCCGTCCGGAGGAGTATCGCAAGCTCGCTCGCCGGATCCACGGCAGCTTCGTCTTCGACGAATCGGGCAAGCCGGTCCCGCTGATCGGACGAGGCTACGGTCCCGCCGATGTCTTCTACGAAGCCCGCGGGAGCTACAATATGGGCAGGACCTGCAATGAATGGACCGGCGAGCAGTTGCGCTCGGCCGGCATCCGAACCGGCCTTTGGACGCCCTTCTCCCAGAGCGTGATGTGGCGCCTGGCGAGGCAGCCGCCGGGCTGAAACGGCAAGATCTCGCCTGAAAAAGCTCCAGGCGGCCCCGCGAATGCGCGCGCGAGGCCGCCCGGTACCCGTTCCGCGGGAGTGGTCGGACGGGCGAAGGTTAGCTGGGCATCAGCACCGTATCGACGACGTGGATAACGCCGTTGGACTGCATCACGTCGCCCTGACGCACGGTCGAAGTGCCGCCCTTGGCATCCTTCAAGGTGATGGTCCCGCCCGACTGGGTGGCCGTCAGCGGACCGCCGGCTACGGTTGTCAGCTTGGCGGTTCCTCCACCCTGCTCGATCGCCTTCATGAGGTCCTGCGCAGTCATGCGGCCCGAGACCACGTGGTAGGTGAGGATGTCCGTTAGCGCCTTTTTCGACTCGGGCTTGACCAGCTTGTCGACCGTTCCGGCCGGAAGCTTGTCGAATGCGGCGTTGGTCGGGGCGAAGACGGTAAACGGCCCCGGCCCGGAAAGCGTGTCCACAAGTCCTGCGGCCTTTACGGCTGAGACCAGGGTCGTGTGATCGGCGGATTGGGAGGCGTTCTCGACGATGTTCTTGTTGGGGAACATCTCGGCTCCGCCGACCATGACGGTCGAAGAGCTGGCGTTCATGTCCGCCGGCATCTCGTTTTCGACGACCGTCTGCTCGGCGACCTGCGTCCGGTCCTCGGCTTCGCGGCCACCGCCGCATGCTGCCAGAGCGGCGGTAGCCGCGGCAGCGAGAAGCGTCTTCAAAAATGTGGATCTCATAGTGTTCCCTCCTGTTGGGTTGTCGTGCGCAGGAGGAGCTACGGAGGCCGGTGCCGATCGGATGCAGGAAAAGATGAGGCACGGGCGGCGGCCGGGTAGTGGCCCGCTCCGAGGGACTCGAACCCCCGACCCTCAGGTTCGAAGCCTGATGCTCTATCCAGCTGAGCTAGGAGCGGTTCTCCTCCCTTAGCGCGACCAGGTGCCGAGCGCGAGCCCTCTCGGCACTAGCAGTCTTTTTCGTAACCTGCGGGCTCCCGAACCCCTTGCCGCAGACTTAGCGCTTCCTGCGTCGCACCTCGCCCCTGAAGCGGCGTTCGGCCTGCGCTCGCTTGCGCAGATAGGCCCACAAAGCACCGAAGCCGACAATCATCAGGGCGATCAGCGCGTAAGCAACAATAAGTCTCGTGGGCACACCTACTCCTCGCGCCGCCTGGCAGGGCGGCTAACATATGTTGGTAATAGGTATAGGCGGAGATCGAGGTTTGGATGCACCAATCTACCGTTGCTGTGCTTCGGGACTGACTGCGGTCAGCGGACCCGAAGCGCGGCCGAACGTCGTGTTCAGCCCGCCTCCCACGGCCGTCAGAGCGCCGATGGCGGCGACCGCCACGAGGGCAACGATCAACCCGTACTCGATTGCGGTGCCGCCCTTCTCGTTCTTCCGAAGCTTGCGACGAACGCTCATCATTCTTCCCCCAGGCGCGGTTCACAGCCGCATTCGTTATAGCCCGCTGCCGGTTACCGGAATCCTACCGGCTAGATAGCAGCCGAGCGGCTACCCGCGTGAGCCGAAGCAGGGTTGGCTCAGGCGGCTGTCACCACGGTGATGGGAAACGGTAGAACGGCTGAGATCTGGCGCACCCGATATGAATATGATGCGCACTCAGATTATTGGGAGATTTCGTTCATCGTGTCTAATCTGCACATTGCGGCGCCCTTTGCTATGGCAGCTATGCGCCACAAGCAGTCGTTCCTGCCCTTGTCTCAGATGTCCAAAAGCAGACCTCGGTTGCCACCGCTAGGAAAGACGGAGCTCGCGCGGCCAATGAAGATCTGCGGTAGCGACTGGTCACCTTAAACCCTTGATCGGCGGCTCACTAACCGCTCTAACCTATCACTGACGATGACCTTGAACGTCCGCTGCTGGTCCAACTCTCAATAACCACCAGTCAGGGGGTGCGCCTAGGCGAACCGGGCTCGTCCCCGATCCAACACCCGCCGTGACAACCACGGTTCGGTTCACGTCGCGCACCACCCCGCAGCGGTAACGCGTGTCGTAGAGGGGCCTCCATTGTTGCTTTGGGCTGCGTGTCAGGATTGGGCCCAGCCACGGCAGAACCACTTGGCCGCAATGAGTATGCCCGGCCAGCACCAAAGGGAACTCACCCGATAGCTTATGAACCAAATCGGGCGTATGCGTCAGAACAAGCGGGATGCCGCCAATGGTCTTCCACGAGGCGACGGTCGCTGCGACATCGTCGTTGCCTGAGAAGGCGTCATCCACGCCGAGTATCGCCAATGGACCGCGTCGAGCGGCTTCGTTCCCGAGCACCGTAATCCCGGCTCGGACAAGTGCGGCACGAACTGCATTGGGCGAGGTCCAATGATCATGATTGCCAAGAACCGCAACCACACCAAGTGGCGCATCTAAGTGCGACAAAGGCGCTTCCAGACCAGCGGCCCGCTGCGCTGCACCGGCGGGGTCATGGCCGGCTACGAAGTCTCCGGCTAACAAAACTAAATCCGGCCGTGCAGCGTTCACCTGGCCGACGATCCTGCGCAGTAGTCCAGCGTCCATCGCGTGGCTGCCAAAGTGAATGTCTGACAGCAGCGCTATCCGGATGGGCCGTGCGTCGGATGGCCATCCAGCCAGCGCAAGTGTCAGTCGACGCTCTACCGGCCGGGATGCCGCTTCTCGTAAGCCGACGACCAGGAATAGGCTCGCGAGCAACATCAGTGCGATGCCGAGACCGGACAACCACCAGCGTATCCGTCTCGTCTTCCCCGCCATTGCCGCGAAGTAGCGTTCAATCGACTTCAATGTCAGCCCCCGTTGGGAGAAATGTTGCAGCAGGCAGGTCATCAGCAACAAAGAGCGTCAGGGCCAGGGTTTTCGATGAAAGGGCGACCTTAAGCCCTGCTGCCGACAAGCGGACGGTCTGCTGGCGGCCAGAAGCGGCCGTAGGTGCCCACCTTCGAACGGGATCGGTGGCTTAGTCGATCGGCGAAATTCTGCCGTTTGCAGGGATTGGCGCGCCCGGCAGGACTCGAACCTGCGACCCCAAGCTTAGAAGGCTCGTGCTCTATCCAGCTGAGCTACGGGCGCGTCGGCTCGCCATCTAGCGTGCTTTCGCGTGGGACGGAACCACGCCGGTGAGTCATCGCTCGATCTGGTCGAGCTTTGCGTTCATCGGCATCGGGGGCCGGCTCAACCCAGCGCTTCGAGCAGCCCTTCGAACAGGCGGCGCCCGTCGGTGCGGCCGTGGGCAGGCTCGACCATCCGCTCCGGGTGGGGCATCATTCCAAGCACGTTGCCGGCCTCGTTGACTATCCCAGCGATGTCGCGGGCCGAGCCGTTCACTTCGCCGCTATAGCGGAAGGCAACCCGGCCCTCACCTTCAAGCCTGTCCAAAGTCTCGGGATCGGCGGTGTAGTTGCCGTCGTGGTGAGCGACCGGGATCACGATCTCCTCGCCCGCTTCGTAGCGGCTGGTGAATGCGGACTGGCTGTTCTCGACCCTGAGGGTGGAGTCGCGGCAGACGAACGAGATGCCTGCGTTGCGCATCAGGGCGCCAGGCAGGAGCCCCGCTTCGGTCAGGATCTGGAAGCCGTTGCACACCCCGAGCACGCTAACGCCCTTGTCCGAGGCTTCCTTTACCGCGCGCATCACCGGCGAATTGGCCGCCATCGCTCCTGAACGCAGATAGTCGCCGTAGGAGAACCCGCCCGGGACGGCGATCAGGTCGAGCCCTTGCGGAAGCTCGGCCTCGCGATGCCAGACCATGATCGGCCTGGCCCCGCTCACCTGCTCGAGAGCCACGGCCATGTCACGGTCGCAGTTGGACCCTGGAAAGACGATGACCGCGCTCTTCATCTCTCGATCCGGTAGTTTTCGATGACGGTGTTGGCGAGGAGCTTGCGGCACATCGCCTCCACATCCTCGTCCGAGACGTCCTCGGCAAGGTCGAGCTCGATCAGCTTTCCGGCCCTCACGTCATTCACGCCGGAGAATCCGAGGCCCTCCAGGGCGTGGTGGATCGCCTTTCCCTGCGGGTCGAGAACCCCGTTCTTCAAGGTGACGTAGACGCGGGTTTTCATCGACGAGCGCGCTCCAGTTTTTCGGGTTGGAGCTTCTATGGCGTCCAACCGGGCCCCGCACAAGCTCGGCGCGAGCGGTGACGGTCCTTAGGGTACCCCCGTTGCGCAAAACTTGTGAGCAGACCCGCCCCCTCCTATCTTCCTCCTATGAGCGAGGTTCCCGACATCCAGATAACCCCGTCCGCCGCCGCCCGGGTTGCGGCGATCGCGAAGCGGCAGGGGAAGGAGCCGATTCTCCGCCTCTCCGTGGACGGAGGCGGATGCGCGGGGTTCCAGTACAGGTTCGGCCTCGCCGACGGCATCGAAGCTGGAGACCTCACCGCCGAGCGGGACGGGGTGACTCTAGTGGTGGACGAGGTCAGCCTCGATCTCGTCCGCGGCAGCGCGGTCGATTTCGTCGAATCGCTGGGTGGGGCCTCGTTCCAGGTCACCAATCCCAACGCAGCGTCGGGCTGCGGCTGCGGAACGAGCTTTTCGATCTAGGCTCCGGCGGCTAACAGCCGCGGGATGAAGATTGCCACCTACAACGTCAACGGCATCCGCGCCCGGCTTCCACGCCTCCTCGAATGGCTCGATGAGCAGAAGCCGGACGTGGTCTGCCTTCAGGAGCTGAAATGCGCCGACGAGAGCCTGCCCAAGGGCGAGGTAGAGGCAGACGGCTATCATGGCTTCTGGCACGGCCAGAAAGGTTTCAACGGGGTCGCAATCCTTGCCCGCCGCGAAGGACTGAAGGTGCGGCACGTGGGCCTTCCGGGCGATCCCGACGACACCCACAGCCGCTATATCGAAGCGGAGCTTGGCGATCTGGTGGTGGCGAGCCTCTACCTTCCCAACGGAAATCCCACGGGCACCGAGAAGTTCGACTACAAGCTCGCCTGGATGGAACGGCTTCGGAAGCATGCGGCCGAGCTTCTGCTCGAGGAGCGGCCCGTCGTGCTCGCAGGCGACTGGAACGTGGTTCCCACCGACGAGGACGTCTTTTCAGCGCGGGCAATGGCGCACGACGCCTTGCTTCAGCCTGAAACCCGCGCCGCTTTCCGCCGGATCGTCAACCAGGGTTGGACCGACGCAATCCGCGCACGCTACCCCCAAGGGCCGGTCTACACGTTCTGGGACTATACGGCCGGCTGTTGGCAGCGCGACGCCGGCTTCCGGATCGATCACCTGCTGCTGAGCCCGCAAGCGGCCGACCGCTTCACGGACGCGGGAGTGGACAAGGAATATCGCGGCCGGGAGAAGGCGTCGGATCACACCCCGACCTGGGTGACGCTCGCCGATTGAGCAGCCAGCCGTCAGCACTCGGCGCGGGTTCGAGTGCAAAAAAAGCGCGGCGGGTAACTTTTTATCAACCCCCACCCGATAATCCGGCGTCTGCATCCAGAGTTTACTGGGGCTGTGGACAAAGGAACTGGGATCATGATGAACATTCTTCGCAAGCTGCGCAAAGACAACAAGGGCGCGACCGCCATTGAATATGGCCTGATTGCTGCCCTCATCGCTGTTGCCGCCATTACGGCGATGACCACGATCGGTACCGAGCTGAACACGACCTTTGAGGGCGTGGGAACCGCTCTCACGGACGCCAACACCTAATCTGTAACGCTTAGCAATTTGGGCCGGCGAAGGTGACTTCGCCGGCCTTTTTTCGGTGCGCGGGAAGCGCAGGCCGTAGAAAGGCAGCTTAGGCTGCCGTCAATGACCCGCACAGTGTTGAGGGTCACCTCCACATGATATTGGGTGGCTGAAGGGCTGGTCGAACCCTGCTAATAAAGCGCCATGGACATAGCTCCCGACAGCTCGACCCCGGAGCCGCCACCGCCTATCGATACTTCGGGGGCTGCGGAACCCACGTCCGCCCCACGTCCTCAGGTCGGCCTAAAGGTGGCGGGTTTGGGCCAACTTCCCCCAGCGCGTACTTTCGCCCTTAACTTCTCTTCAAAGCTCTCTCGCTAAACCAGGGCGGTCACGATTCTTCTTAGCGAGGCATGATGAACAACGTTGCAAGAGCGGAAGCACCTCCGATTCCGCCCGTATCGCTGAAGAACCTCACTGTGGCATTCGTAGCCTCAGCCCTCCTGCTGATGCTGTCCCTTTCCGCCGATCTTTTCAATGATGGGGACACAAGTTGGCATCTGGCTGCAGGCCGATTGATCCTAGAGACTTGGACCGTGCCCGACGTTGACCCATTTTCATTCACCTTCTTGGGGAAACCTTGGATCGCGCATGAGTGGCTTGCAGAGGTCCTAATGGCGGTGGCGTATGGCGCCGCAGGTTGGGGGGGACTCGCAGTCTTGACCGTATCGGCGGCTGGCATCCTGTTCCTCCTGATCGGAAGTTTCGCCAGGAGGCATATGCCTCCCGTTCACGTTGCAGGCTTGCTTACGGCCGTATTCCTTGTTTTGGCGCCTTTCACCCTGGCAAGGCCCCACGTCATCGCCTGGCCTCTGCTTGCCTGCTGGACTCTTCTGCTCCTGCGAGCGCGAGATGCTGACCGCACGCCTCCCATCGCCGCTTCGCTCCTCATGCTTGGCTGGGCTAACCTCCATGGAAGCTTTGTGTTCGGGCTTCTGTTGATAGGCCCCTTCGCGCTGGAGGCTCTGCTGCAATCCAAGGACAAGCTCGTGACTTGCAAACAGTGGGGTCTGTTCGGAGCTGCCTCGCTCGCGCTGTCGTTCATTACGCCTCATGGGGTTCACGGCCTGCTTTTCCCGCTTCAGGTCAGCTCCATGGAAACGCTTCACATGATCCAGGAGTGGAGGCCGACGATACCGTCGGAGATGGCGGGCTTTACTGCCGTGCTACTGGCGACAATCTTTTTTGCCTTGCATAAGGGTTTGAAGCTCCCTGTTATCCGCCTCCTTCTGCTGGTCGCGCTACTGTTTTTGGCTTTCCAACATGTTCGGCATCAGGCGGTACTCGCAATTGTCGGAGCCCTGATCCTGATTGAGCCGATCGGACGCACCACGAGACATGTTGAAGGTTCGCCGGGAGGGCTGAGCTTTCGCCCAGCGATTGTCGCATGCCTGGTGCTGGTATTGATCGTTGTGCGTCTCGCGATTCCCACCGAGCAGCCGCAGAGCGCCACCAACCCGGCCAAGGCTATCGATGGATTGAGGGCAGAGCTTAGAACGATGCCGGTTCTAAACAGCTACTCCTTTGGGGGTCCTTTGATCATGAATGGGATCCAGCCGTATATAGATGGGCGCGCTGACATGTACGGCGATGACTTCATGAGGGAGTTTTCGAAGATCACCGGCGGCGACTTGCCTGCGTTCAACCGTGCTGTCCAGCGCTGGGATATTCGTTGGACAATACTTGCGCCTGATGAAGCTATTGTCTCTGCGCTGGATCGCAGCACCGGCTGGAGCAGGATCTATACAGACCAATGGGCAGTGATCCACGTGAGGCGAATGCCGCCGCGGTAGCCCTGAAGCGCGGCTCGGAACACGTCTAGCGCGTACGAAACACAGGCCCCACCGCACGGGGGGGCTCATACGGAGTGGCTGGACCTCGTTGCTACCTCACCTCTCGGACCACGCGGAAAATACCGCGCATGAGGGGGCAATTATCAGTTAACTCATTGAAAATATTGGTCGGGGAGACAGGATTCGAACCTGCGACCCCCACACCCCCAGTGTGATGCGCTACCAGGCTGCGCTACTCCCCGACCAGAGGCGCGGACTTAGGGCGAGGGCCGGGTGAAGGCAAGGCTTTCGCGAAGCGCCCCGCTCTTGCTTGCGCATGACGGCGTCCCCATGATAGGCGCGCTCGCTTCTCAGGCGGGCCCGCCGGGGCGGCCTCTCATCAGGTAAAGACACATGTTCGCATCACCCGCCTTTGCATCTGCCGGTGCAGCACCGACCGGAGCCGCAGCCTTCTTCGTGTCCGTCGCTCCGCTGGTCCTGATCTTCATCATCTTCTACTTCCTCCTGATCCGTCCCCAGCAGCGCCGCCTGAAGCAGCACCGGGACATGATCGCCGCGGTGAAGAAGAACGACGTCGCCGTGACGGGCGGCGGAGTGATCGGCAAGGTGGTGAAGGTGGACGAGAACGAGGTCGAGCTGGAGATCGCCCAAGGCACCCGCATCAGGGTGGTCAAGGGAATGTTGAGCGACGTGCGCGCCCACGGCACCAAGCCGGCGAACGACTAAAATGCTCGATTTCCCGCGCTGGAAGATCTGGCTGGTATCGCTGCTGCTGATCGTGGGGATCGCCTTCGCGGTCCCGAGCTTCTTCTCCGAAGCCCAGGTGGCAAGGCTCCCCGGCTTCCTGCCGCAGGCCCGGATCAATCT
>DASYWC010000118.1:0-9954 GCA_035936615.1 Allosphingosinicella sp.
GCAGTGAAGTACGAGAACGCGGGCACCGTCGAGTTGATCGCCGACGCGTCCGAAGGGCTGCGCGCCGAGCGCATCTGGTTCATGGAAATGAACACGCGGCTGCAGGTCGAGCATCCGGTGACCGAGGAGATCACCGGCCAGGACCTGGTGGAGTGGCAGTTGCGGGTCGCCAGCGGCGAGCCGCTTCCGCTTCGGCAGGAGGAACTGCGCATCGACGGCTGGGCTATGGAGGCTCGGCTGTATGCGGAGGACCCGGCGCACGAGTTCCTGCCTTCGGTGGGGCGGCTCGACCACTTCGAGCTCGGGCGCGGAGTGCGGATCGACACGGGCGTTGAGGAGGGCGATCGGATCAGCCCCTATTACGACCCGATGATCGCCAAGCTGATCGCGACCGGGCGCACCCGGGAAGAGGCGATCGACGCGCTTGTGGAGACTTTGGAGCAGGTCGAGGTCTGGCCGGTGAAGACCAATGCGGGCTTCCTCGCCCGGGCAGCGGCGGATCCTGACTTCCGCGGCGGCGATGTCGATACCGGCTTCATCCCGAGCAAGATCGACACGCTTGTGCCGGACACGGAGCCGCCGGCGGGCGTGTGGGCGCTTGCGGCCCATGCGTTGACGGCCGCGGAATTCGGCCCGAGGCCGTCCGCTTCGGATCCCTGGCGTGCGCTGCTCGGCTTCCGGCTGAACGAGGACCATGATTTCCGGATCGCGCTAAGGCACGGCGGCGAGACTCGGGTGGTGGACATTGACGGGGCGGAGGAACTCGAAGGCGCGGCTACCGCCGTGGGCGACACCTTGCTCGTCTTTTCGGAGGGGCAGGCTTTCGCCTTTACGCTCCCCGGCGCCGGTGGGGGCTCGGCGGCGGGGGCGGCGGGCGACGGATCGCTGATCTCGCCGATGCCGGGACGTGTGATCGCGGTCGAGGTCCGGCAGGGGGATAGCGTGACCAAGGGCCAGAAGCTGCTGACCCTGGAGGCGATGAAGATGGAGCACAGCCTGGCCGCGCCGTTCGACGGGGTGGTCGCGGAATTGAACGCGGCCGAAGGCGCTCAGGTGAGCGAGGGGACGCTGCTGGCGCGGGTTGAGAAGGGGGAGGGGTGATGGTTCAACGTGTCATCCCGGCGAAGGCCGGGATCTCAGGACAAGACGTCGCGGCACTTCTCCACGAGACCCCGGCCTTGGCCGGGGTGACGCGGTAGCGTCATGCCTGGACGCTTCTACGAAGAATGGACGGTTGGCGATAAGCTCCGGCACCAGCCGCACCGGACGGTGACCGAGGCCGACAATCTCCTTATCTCAACCCTGACCCACAATCCGCAGCCGCTGCATCTGGATGCGGAATATGCAGGGGCGACCGAGTTCGGGCGGATCCTCGTCAACGGCACCTTCACCTTCGCGCTGCTGGTTGGGCTGTCGGTAGGGGACACGACACTGGGGACGCTGGTCGCGAACCTGGGGTACGACAAGGTGCGGATGCCGAAGCCGGTGTTCATCGGCGACACGCTTCGAGCCGAGACCGAGGTGATCGCATTGAAGGAGAGCAAGTCTCGGCCCGACGCGGGGATCGTCACCTTCGAGCACCGGATGTTCAACCAGCGCGGCGCGTTGGTCTGCACGATGGAGCGCACGGCGCTGATGCGGCGGAGGCCGGAGTGAGTGAAGGTCGCGATCTTAGCCCCTCCCGTTCAGGGGAGGGGACGGGGATGGGGCCGAGGTGGGAGGAAAGCTCACGTGCCTTCATCTTCCACCACTCCCCCACCCCAACCCCTCCCCCGAAGGGGAGGGGCTTGTGAGGATGCGATCTCTGCTGTTCGTGCCGGGGGACAGGCCGGACCGGATGGAAAAGGCTCTGAAGGTCGGGGCGGATGGGCTGATCCTGGACCTGGAGGATGCGGTGGCGCCCGCGGCGAAGGCGGATGCTCGCAGGGCCGTGGCTGCGTTCCTGGAGGCTAATCAGAGCGCCTCTTTGTGGGTGCGGATCAACCCGCTGGACACGGAGGAGGCGGACAGGGACCTGGCGGCGGTCCTGGGAGCGCATCCTGACGGCATCGTCCTTCCCAAGGCCGAGGGCGAGGAGTCGGTGAACGAGCTAGCCCGGCGGCTGACGCAGCGGGGCAACGCGACTGCTCGGATCCTTGCCATCGCCACCGAGACTCCGGCGGCGATGTTCCAGCTCGGAACCTATGGCGGCGCCAAGCGGCTTGCGGGGCTCACCTGGGGGGCGGAGGATCTGCCTGCGGCGATCGGCGCTTCCACGTCTCGAGAACAGGACGGGCGCTATACTCCGCCCTACGAGCTGGCGCGGTCGCTCTGCCTGTTCGGAGCGGCGGCTGCGGGGGTGGCGCCGATCGAGACGGTGTACCCGGCGTTCCGGGATACGGAAGGCCTTGCAGCCTACGCCGCTCGGGCGCGGCGCGACGGCTTCACCGGAATGATGGCGATCCATCCCGATCAGGTACCGGTGATCAACGCCGCTTTCACTCCCAGCGAGGCCGAAGTCGCCCATGCGCGAGCAGTGGTGGCGGCGTTCGAAGCCAATCCGGAGGCGGGGGCGCTGTCGCTTGAGGGGAAGATGATCGACCGGCCGCACCTCATCCAGGCGCAGCGAACGCTTGCCGCGGCGGAGCCGCTTTAGGCGTTCACCTCCCGTCTACCCTCCTTATCATAAATTGCTTTCCGGGCGGCGCTTATCCCTAGGAGCGTCGTCCACTTTCCTTTTCAGCTTTGGTCGCTTTGGATGTCGCCGTCGCGGTAGCGGCTTTCGATGAAGCGGCCCTGGGTCTCGAAAGCGTTGAGGTCCTGGCGGCTGAGCTTCTTGCCGATGTCGTCGAGCGCCTCTCGAACCGCGTCAAGGCTCACCACCAGCCGCTCGTCTACCGTCATCCCTTCGCCGTCCCGCTCCTGGCGGTAGGCGGCGGGCACGCGCTCGTAGCGCTCGATCAATTCGGGCAGGTGCTTGCCCATCAGTCGGCGCGCGTCCTGGGCAAGCGGGTCCAACGCGTCCACCTCACCCAGGCGGGATTCGAGCAGCGGAAGCTGGTGGCTGATCGCGTCCACGCGCCGGGCGGCAGGGGCTGGGAGGGCGGTCCGCTCGCGCACGAGCAGACTTTCGAGCTGCCTGACCACGGTGCCGGTCGGGAGCTGCTCGCTGTACTCGACCCGCTTGGGCTCGGTCGGGCGGAACAGCATGAATCCCGCTATCACCGCCGCCGCGATCAGCATGATGAGGAAGCCCCAGATGCCGATGGGGCCGACTATGATGCTGTAGGCGACGACGGCCGCGAACAGGGCGCCAAGGGCTATGGCGGTGTTGACCGTCCGCTTCGCAGCCACCTTGGCGGTTCGGCCGAGGCGGCGGGCAGCGGGGGAGGGCGTGTGCCCGTCAAGCCGCGCGGCCATCGCGTCGAAGCGCGCTATGGCCTCGTCCACGCTTCGGGGCTGCTTGGCCATCCTAGCCCTCGATTGCGGTCAAGGGCGAGGTGCCGGTGCCCGACAGCCGGTTCTGCTCGGTCCCTTCCGCCCGGGCGATGTAGCCGCGGGACTTTTCGACCTCGCTGGAGAGGACGTTGACGGTTTCCTTCATGTTGCCGAGCGCTTCCATCTTGAAGCGGTCGATCGAGTCCATCGTGTCGTAGATGTTCTGGAAAGCGCGCTGCAGAGTCTCCAGCGGAATGGTGGCGGATGCCGCCTGCTGGTGGATGGCGGCGGTCTGGTTCTTCAGCATTTCGCCGGTGCCGTCGATGACGTTGGCGGTGGTGGTGTTGAGCGCGGTGATCTGGTCCAGCACCAGCTTCTGACTGGTGAGCGCCTGGGCCACTGTGACCGCGGTGCGGAGCGCCGCAACGGTGGTGGTGGAAGCGCGGTCGACGCCCTTCACAAGCTCCACGTTGTTCTTCTTCACCAGGTCGAGGGCGAGATAGCCCTGAACGCTGACCGCCATCTGGGTGAGCAGATCGGTTGTGCGCTGGCGGGTGTAGAAGAGGGCGGTCTCGCGGATCGCTTTGGCCTTGGCGGGATCGGTCGCGTCGAGCTCGTTCGCCTTTTCCTCAAGCTTGGCGTCCATCGTCTTTGAGATGTGGATCATCTGCTCGAGCTGACCCATGGCTTTCCACAGATTGGCGCGCTCCACCGCGATCGCGGCATTGTCCATCAGCAGCTCGTCCTTGCCCGAAGCGAGGCGGGCGAGGATGGTCGCAATGTGGCTTTGGGCGGACTTGTAGCCGTCGAAATAGTTGCGAAGCTTCGATCCAAACGGGATGATTCCAAACAGTTTCTTCGGCGCGAGAAGGTTTCCACGCTTGGAAGGATCGAGATCCTCGACCGTTCGGCGAAGCTCCGTGAGGTCCGCCCCGATCCCGCTGTCGGCGTCGATCGCCTTCACCGGGCGGTCGAGGAAGCGGTTCGACTGGCCGGCGGCGGCCGCGATCTCCTTTCGGCCCATGTCGGTCAGCTGATCGATCTTCTTGCCGAATTCCGGGCTGTTGGCGTCGACCGCCACCAGCTCGTCGACAAATTTGTCGACGGCCACGTCGAGCTTGGACTTCACTTCCTCCTGGACCGGGACGAGGCCGACGGTCTCCTCAGGGCGGACCTGGGTCAGCGCCTCGGGCGCCTCGAGCTTCAGCTTGGTTTCGGTAGCCATGTTCGTCCCCGTTCTTGCGTTTGCGGTAAAGATGGGGCCGAGAGGCGGTCGAGTGCAAGTGGAAAAGTGTATTATTTCGGCAATACAGCCTCTTCAGCGCCCGTAGATCCGGTCGAGGACGGCCGCGACTTCGACCAGGCGCTCGGCCGACGGGTCGTATTTTTCGCCCGCGGCAAGGCGCCTGGCCCAGTCGGCTGCGGCTCGGCCGCCCCATTCGTCGGGAGGGGAGACGAAGGTCTCGCTCTGCGTGCCGCTGAAGCGCTCGGCGGTGAAATCGTAGAAGCTTCCGCCGACGTTGCGGAGCGCCGCGCCGCCTTGGGTGCCGTAGAAGGCGGCGGAAATCTCCGCTTCGCAGCCGGCGTGAAGCTTCCAGGAGCAGGCGAGGCGGACGATTGCGCCGGTCTCCAGCTCCAGGGTTGCCACAGCATAGTCCTCGACCGTGTCGCCGCGCCCGGCGAGCGGCTTCCCGCCTGCGAGGAGCTTTGAAGAAATGGAGGTAACTTCAGGAAAATCCAGCGACCAGAGCGCCAAGTCGACGAGGTGCACGCCCAGATCCATGACGCAGCCGCCGCCCGACAGGGCAGGGTCGTAGAACCAAGCTTTGTCGGGGCCGTAGGCGTTGTGAAAGACGAGATCGACGCCGTAGATCTGGCCCAGTGCGCCTGAGGCGAGCAGCTGGCGGATGCGTTTCATGCCTTCCGTGAAACGGTAGGAGAGATCGACGGCGAGCAGGCGGTCGGCGGAGCGGGCTGCGTCCACCACGGCTTGGACTTCGGCAGCGGTTCGGCCGAGGGGTTTCTGGCAGAATACAGCGGCTCCGCGCTTCAGGGCCTGGATCGATTGTTCAGCGTGGAGTGCGCTGGGGGTGGCGATCACCACCCCGTCCAGGCCAGCGTCCAGGAGTTCGTCGAGGGTTGAGACCAGTTGCGCGTGCGGCGCGAGCTTGTGCGCCTCCGCAGCCATTTCAGGCGATGGATCGGCGATGGCAGCCACCTCGACTGCGCCGGTGTTCACGATAGCCTCCATTCGGTGGCGCCCGATCCAGCCGGTGCCGAGGAAGCCGATGCGGGGGCGGTGGAGGTCAGGCATGCGATGCTTTCTTCGAACCTCCCCTCCCTGCACGCAGGGAGGGGCCGGGGTGGGTGGGTACTCGGACTATCGGTGCGGGTGGAGACAGACCCACCCCTTACCCCTGCCTGTTTCCAGGGAGGGGGAGTTTACGGGACGACCAGCGCCTTGAGGAAGCCCTCGGGACGGTCGCGGGTGGCGTTCAGGGCTTGGTCCAGCTCGGCGAGGTCGTAGCGGTGGGTGTAGAGTGGGGAGGGATCGAGACGGCCCGAGGCCACTGCTTCGACGGCATCGCGGATGCCCTGCATCGCCACCTCCGGATCGCGCTCGTGGGCGTTGATGACGTCGATGCCCTTCCAGTTCCACATCTGCATGTTAACCTGGCGCGGACCGTCCTGGTGGTAGCCGGCGACGATCAGCTTGCCGCCCTCCCGCACCAGCTCGCCGGCCAGGTCGAGCGGCCATTGCTTTCCGACCGCCTCGATGACCCGATCGCACAGCTTGCCGCCGGTCAGCTCCTTCACGCGATCGATGATCTGGTAACGATCCTCCATCGGGATGACCTCGGCGGCGCCCATGTCGCGGGCGACCTCGAGGGAAAATGCCCGGCGGGAAATGGCGATGACGCGGGCGCCGGCGTCCGTGACGAGGCGGGTGAGGATCGCGCCGAGGAAACCGATTCCGACGATCGCCACCGTCTGGCCCTCCCGGATGTCGCTTCGCCTGAAGATGTTCATCGCGCAGCCGAGCGGCTCGCCCGGGAAGGGAGTGTCCTTCAGGCTGTCGGGGAGGCGCACCACGGCTTCGGCATCGGCGATGTCGTACTCGGCGTAGCTCTTGAACGAGAGGGCGGCCACGCGGTCACCCACGGAAAGCCCTTCGACCTCCGGCCCAACCGCATCTACGACGCCCCAGCCTTCGTGGCCGAGCGCGCCGGGTTCGGTCGGGAACTCCATCCATTCGGGGCCTTCCCAGGGGGTGAGGTTGGAGGCGCAGACACCGCAGCCTTCCAGGCGCACGCGGACCTGACCCTTGCCGGGCTCCGGAAGCTCCACCTCGTCCATCCGCATCTGCCCCGGCCCGGCCAAGACGGCCGCCCGCATCGTCCCCATCTGTTTTCCTTCGTTACGGCGCTGTCGCACTCAAAAGCCCAGACTGCAGCTTTGTTCAACTCTTCAGGCGATAGCCGGTCCTGAAGATCCAGCTGACGATGAAGAGGCAGATGAAGAAGACGAGGAGGGTAATTCCGAGGCTCAGCTCCACCGCAACGTCGGCCTTGTCGTAGAAGGTCCAGCGGAAGCCGTTGATCAGGTAGACGATCGGGTTGAACAGCGTGATGGTCCGCCACGGCTCCGGTAGCATGTCGAGCGAGTAGAACGCGCCGCCGAGGAAGGTCAAAGGAGTGACGATCAGAAGCGGGATGATCTGCAGCTGCTCGAAGCCCTTTGCCCAGATTCCGACGATAAAGCCGAACAGACAGAAGGTCGCAGCCACAAGCAGCAGATAGGCGAGCATGAGGAACGGGTGGGCGATATCGATGTCGATAAACAAGTTGGCGGTGGCGAGGATGACGAGCGCCACCGTCATCGACTTGGTCGCGGCGGCGCCGACATAGCCCAGCACCGTCTCGAATGCGGAAAGGGGCGCGGACAGAAGCTCGTAGATGGTGCCGGTGAAGCGCGGCATGTGGATCCCGAAGGAGGCGTTGAAGATGCTTTCGGTGAACAGGGACAGCATCATCAGGCCCGGCACGATGAAGGCGCCGTAGGCTACCCCGTCGATCTCGGCCATGCGCGAGCCGATCGCTGCTCCGAACACGATGAAGTAGAGCGAGGTGGTGATGACGGGCACCGCAAGGCCGGTCCAGAGCGTTCGCTTGAAGCGGTGCATCTCGAACATGTAGATGGCCCGAACGCCGTGATAGTTGAAGGCGGACGCGCTCATCTCGCGGTCCTAGTCGTGACGAGGCTGACGAAGATGTCCTCAAGCGAACTCTGGTGAGTCTTCAGGTCCTTGAAGCCTATGCCGAGGTCGGTCATCCGCTTCAGGAGCGAGGGAATGCCGGTGCGCTCGGCATTGCCGTCGAACACGTAGTGAAGCTCGGTGCCGTCGGCGCGAAGGTCCAGCTGCCAGTCGGACAGCTCGGGTGGGATGGAGCTCATCGGCTCGGAGAGGTTGAGAGTCAGCTCCTTCTTTCCGAGCTTGCTCATCAGAGCGTTCTTTTCCTCGACCAGGATGATCTCGCCCTTGCTGATGACTCCAATCCGGTCGGCCATCTCCTCGGCTTCCTCGATATAGTGGGTGGTGAGAATGATGGTGACCCCGCTCTCCCGGAGATCGCGCACCATCTGCCACATGTCGCGGCGAAGCTCGACGTCGACGCCCGCGCTCGGCTCATCGAGGAATAGGACGGTGGGCTCGTGGCTCAATGCCTTGGCGATCATCACGCGCCGCTTCATTCCGCCCGAAAGGTCTTTGATCTTCTCGTTTCTCTTGTCCCAGAGCGAGAGGTCGCGGAGCACCTTTTCGATATGCGCCGGGTTCCGGGCTTTTCCGAACAGGCCGCGGCTCAGGGTGACCGTGTCCCAGACTCGCTCGAAGGCATCGGTGGTGAGTTCCTGCGGCACGAGGCCGATCGCGGAGCGGGTCTCGCGATAGTCGCGGATGATGTCGTGGCCGTCCACGGTCACAGTTCCCGAGGTCGGATTGACGATTCCGCAGATGATGCTGATCAGAGTGGTCTTGCCGGCGCCGTTAGGACCCAGAAGCGCAAGTATCTCGCCGCGGCGGATGTCGAGATCGGCGCTTTTCAGCGCCTGGTGGCCGCCGTCGTATATTTTGGTGAGGCCCGAGACCCGAACGATCGGCTCCGCCGTCGAGGTGGTGGTTTGCAGCATGGCGCGAGAGATACTGTCTCGCGCCCGAAATAACTAGCCGTGCACATGCCTCCACTGCGGCCAGGCTTCGGTCAGCATGCGCAAAGCCGAGCGGATGAAGAGGGCGGCGATAACGCACGCAACCGCGATGTCGGGCCAGAAGGAGTCCGTGAGGGCCACGGCGCCGGCGGCCACGAGCACTCCGACATTGGCCATGGCATCGTTGCGCGAGCATTCGACGGTGCTGGACATGTTCACGTCGAGGGTGCGGAAGCGCCACATCAGGCGCAGGCAATAAAGGTTCACCGCGAGCGCGAGGCCGCCGAAGACCAGCATCAGCGTGGAGGAGGGAGGAATCCCATTCTCGATCTTCACTCCGATCTGGACCAGCACGCTGAAGCCGAGCGCAAGCACGAACAGGCCCTTGCCCACCGCCGCGCCAGCCTTCCACCGGTCGCTTCGGCCGATCGCGTAGAGGCTGAGGCCGTAGACGCTCGCATCGCCCAGCATGTCGACGCTGTCGGCCATGAGGGCGGCGGAGCCGGCGATCAGCCCGGCAACAAACTCGGCGACGAACATGAGCGCGTTGAGGAGGAGGACGACGACCAGCACCCGGCGCTGATCGGCCTGGCGGGCCAGCCGCTCCAGATCGCTTCCCTTGCTTGCGCAGCAGTCGGGCACCTTCGCCTCCTTACCCCTAGATCGGGGGTCGGGGCGGGGAACTCAAGCTTTTTAGGACCCCCCGAGGGGCTGCCCTACGCTCAGCCGTGGCAGGAGCGGAAAAAGACGGGCCGATTGTCGCAGGTATGCCGCCCGTTCATCCTCACGCTGTTGTCGCTCAGGGGGAGCGCGGTAGCGCAGAAGCAGCATTCCGCCGAGATCCGGCCAACCAGCCACTGCGTCCTGCCGCATCCGGGGCAGTTGTTCACTTCGTTCTCGCGGTAGATCGGGCAGTAACCTCGCGGGGCGAGGCGGTCGCTTCGGGCCTCGGCGATCGAGCGCAGCATGGGATTCCCTCCGTTGAACCTGGTTAGAACGAGCGGGCGGTTTTGGAGTTCATTTCTGGCGGCTGGAACGGCTCCGATCTAAGTAGTTGTAGTAGCTCGATAATCGCTGTCGATGATCCGGGGTACGCAATTTTTTTACAATTTGAGTCGGGCACGAGCGGAGTCGGTGACCTTTCCGGTGAGGCCGGGGACCTCGTCGAGCTGGCGCAGGTCGGAGAAGCCGCCGCGTTCTTCCCGGTAGCGAACGATCTCTGGACCGTGGCCCTGAAGCTCGTCGATCGTGTCGAGCGTGTCTTGGTCGGCGCTGTTGATGTCGATCCGGTCGTCCATGTAATCTCCTAGAGGTCGGGAAGGACCTGCG